>DATNHZ010000170.1:0-21202 GCA_035604655.1 Steroidobacteraceae bacterium
GTTATCAGCCCTGAGAGCCTCTCGCCCCGGGGAGCCATGCGCATCAAAGCATTGCCGATGGTCCTGGCCCTTGTGCTGCTGCTTGGCGGGTGCGCCGGCGGTGCACTGCGGCGCGACGCGGACGAGCGCCTGAGTGACTACCTCGCGTATTCCGGTCAGCCGATCAACAGCTTTCCGTTCTTTCGCCTCGATGGATGGCAGGAGCTCAGCCCGACGCAGCTGGTCATCTGGTCGACGGCATTCGATGCCTACCTGGTCACCGTACGGTGGGCGTGCCCGGAGCTGGCGTTCACAGATCGGCTGGGTGTCACGACGACCATCCAGACCGTCAGCACGCTCGACTCGATCGTTCTTCGGCATCACGAGCTGTGCCCGATCGGCGAGATCCGGCCGATCGACCTCAAGCGCATGAATGCGGACCTCGCGGCACAACGCGCCGCGGCCAAGGCGGCCGGGAGCAGCCCGCGCTGACGACATCGGGACCCGATGCGCCGCCGGCGCCAGCCAGGCGTCGATCCGGGTGCATTCGCAGTGGCTGCAGAGCTCGCAAGCGGCGGGCCGCGGACTGTCCAGCCGGAATCGGGACCGCCGCAGTGCCCTGGAACGGGGGCTTCGCGGCAGGTACGCCCGTCAGCCAGGCAGGCGCGACAGGTCCGCGATCCGAAGGAACAGCGCGCGCAGGCCCGCGAGCAACGCGAGCCGGTTGGCGCGCACACCCGCATCGTCATGCATCACCAGGACCTTGTCGAAGAACGCGTCGATCGCCGGTCGGAGCGCGGCGAGCTCGCGCAGTGCCGCCGTGTAGTCGCGCGCCGCCAGCAATGCCTCGACGGTGGGGCGGACCGACTCGAGCGCCGCCGCCAGCGCGCGCTCCTCCCCCTGGTGCAGCAGGTCCGCGCGCAGCGCGCTGCCATCGGCAACCTGCGTTTTCCGCAGGATATTGGCGATGCGCTTGTTGGCGCCGGCGAGCGCCGGCGCGTCCGGCAGCCGCAGGAATGCGCCGAGCGCCGTCAGGCGCGCGTCGAAGTCGAGCGGTGAGGCGGGACGCCGGTCTAGTACCGCGTCGAACATCTCGGCCGAAATGCCTACGTTGCCCTCGAGGTAGTGGGCCCGGAGGCGTTCCATCACGTAGTCGTAGACCTCCGCCACCACCACCGCGGCCGCGGGCGACGGCGCCGCGGGCTTGCCGTCCCCGGCACGTGCGGCTGCCGTCATCGCGATGTCGCGCCGCGTTGCCGCGAGCGCCGTCTCGATCAGCGCGGGCAGATCGAGCTCGAGGCGCTGCTCGAGCACGATCCTGAGAAGACCGAGCGCCGCACGCCTGAGCCCGAATGGATCGCGCGTGCCGGAGGGCTTGTTACCGACCGCAAAAATGCCGACGATTGTGTCGAGCTTGTCGGCGAGTGCGAGCGCGCTGCCGACTGCGCCGGCCGGCAACGCATCGCCGGCGAAGCGCGGCTGGTACTGCTCGGCGATCGCCTCCGCAACCTCGGCCAGCTCGCCGTCGTGGCGCGCGTAGTAGCCGCCCATCGTCCCCTGCAGCTCCGGGAACTCGCCCACGAGTCCCGTGAGCAGGTCGCACTTCGCGATCTCGGCCGCGCGCTCACACAGCGCAGGATCGGCGCCGGTCACGGGGCCAAGCGCCGAAGCGAGCGCTTTGATGCGCTCGCTCTTCTGAAAATACGAGCCGAGCTGCGCCTGGAACGTCACTCCCTTCAGCGACTCGCGGCGTGCTGCCAGGCTCTGCTTGAGGTCCATGTCCCAGAAGAACGCCGCGTCCGCGAGCCGCGGCCGCACGACCCGCTCGTTGCCGGCGCGGACCTCGGCAGGGTCGCGGCTCTCGATATTCGCGACCGCGATGAACAGCGAACTCAACCGTCCGCCGGGCTCGCGCACCGGGAAGCAGCGTTGATGGTCCTGCAGCGTCGCGATCAGCACCTCCGGCGGCAGCATCAGAAATCGCTCCTCGAAACGCCCGGCAAGCGGCACGGGCCACTCGACGAGGGCCGTGACCTCATCGAGCAGTGCATCGCTGATGATCGCCGCCAGACCGTGCTCGCCCGCGAGTGCCGTCACGCCCGCACGGATCGTGTCGCGGCGTGCGCCGAAGCTGGCGAGCACCTTGCCGGTCGTCGCGAGGCGGCGGGCATAGCCGGCCGGGCTCCGGAGCGCGATGTCCTTCGGTGCCATGAACCGGTGGCCGCGCGTGTGTCGACCGGTCGGGACGCCGAGAATCCGTCCTGGCACGACCTCCTGGCCGTACAGCAGCACCACCCAATGCACCGGTCGCACGAACTCTGCGGTACCGCTGCCCCAGCGCATGCGCCTCGCGACCGGCAGCTTGCCGAGGGCGTCGGCGACGATGGCGAGCAACAGCGAGGCGGTCTCGGCCCCGCGCTTGAGGCCGGTGTAGTGGAGGAACTCGCCTTTGGGCTCGGTCAGGCGCCCGAGCGCCGCAACCGTCGTGCCGCAGGACTCGGCGAACGCCGTCGCGGCGCGAGTCGGCTGCCCGTCGGGCCCGAACGCGGCGGTCAGCGGCGGACCCTTGCGCGTCTGCTGCTGGTCGGGCTGGCGTTCGGCGAGCCGGCGCACGAGCAGCGCGAGCCGCCTCGGGGTTGCGTACCGCTCGACCTTGGCGTGTGCGAGGCCGGCGGCGGCAAGCCCGGCGATGACTCCGTCGCTGAACGCCTGCGACAATGCCGGCAGCGACTTCGGTGGCAGCTCCTCGGTCCCGATCTCGACCAGCAGGTCGCGGGCGCTCATGCGAGCCGCCCGCCGTTGGTGTCGCGCGCCTCCGGAAGCGGCGGATCGACCTTCGGCACGACCTGCCTGAGCATCGGGAAGCCGAGCGCCTCGCGGCTGTGGTAGTACGCCTCGGCGACACCACGGGCGAGCGTGCGCACCCGCAGAATGTAGCGCTGCCGTTCGGTCACCGAGATCGCGCGCCGCGCGTCCAGCAGGTTGAACGTATGGGAGGTCTTCAGCATGCGCTCGTAGGCGGGCAGTGCGAGCGGCACGGCGAGCAGCCTCAGACACTCGCGCTCGTGGGCGTCGAACTCGCGGAACAGCTCGGTGGTGTCCGCGTACTCGAAATTGAACTTCGACTGCTCGACCTCATTTTGGTGGTAGACGTCTCCGTAGGTCACGCGGCCGAGCGGGCCGTCGGCCCACGTCAGGTCAAACACGCTCTCGACGCCCTGCAGGTACATGGCGAGGCGTTCGAGGCCATAGGTGATCTCGCCCATCACCGGCCGGCAGTCGAGGCCGCCGACCTGCTGGAAATAGGTGAGCTGGGTGATCTCCATGCCGTTCAGCCAGATTTCCCAGCCGAGGCCCCAGGCACCGAGCGTCGGCGACTCCCAGTTGTCCTCGACCAGGCGGATATCGTGGGTCAGCGGATCGAAGCCGAGCGCCACGAGCGATCCGAGGTACAGGTCGACGAAATCCTCCGGCGAGGGCTTGATCGCGACCTGGAACTGGTAGTAGTGCTGCAGGCGGAACGGATTTTCGCCATAGCGACCATCGGCCGGGCGTCGCGACGGTTGCACGTAGGCGGCGCTCCACGGCTCCGGGCCCACCGCTCGCAGGAAAGTCGCGGAGTGGAAAGTCCCCGCGCCGACCTCCATGTCGTAGGGCTGCAGCAGCACGCAGCCCTTCGCGGCCCAGTACTGCTGCAGCGCGAAAATGAGGTCCTGAAAAGTGCGCGGTCGCGCGCCGGTCCGGGGGCGGGCCATGAGCTGCCTCGAGCGATTGTGGCCGGCACCCCGGCACCCTGAGCGGCGGGAATTATAGCCGACCACCGCGCGGTCGCCGTTCCGGTATCGTGTCCGCAAGACAGCGTGGTGTGATTGCGGGGGAGAGATGAGCGAGGACACACGGCGCGCCGGGGATGTGGGTCTGATGCAGCACTGGCTGCTGACGGTCGACAAGATTCTGACGCACGCGGCCCACTGGCATGGCTGCGCCGAGCTCGCCAGCCGTGAGCCCGACGGCTCGATCAGCCGCACGACCTACGCCGCGATCGAGCGGCGCGCCCGGCAGCTGTCGTCCGCGCTGCTCGCCGGCGGGGTTGCGCGCGGCGACCGGATCGCGACGCTGGCGATGAACACTGCCCGCCACGTCGAGGCCTGGTATGCGATCGCCGGGATCGGCGCGGTGTGCCACACGCTGAACCCGCGGCTGTTCGACGACCAGCTGCACTACATCATCAATCACGCAGCCGACCGCTGGATCATCGCCGACCCCGCGTTCGCGCCGATCCTCGAACGCCTGTTGCCTGGTTGTCCGTGCGTCGAGCGGGTGGTGTACCTCGGCGATGCGCCGGCCGCGACGGCCGGCGGCGTGCCCGCGGTGGGCTACGAATCACTGATCGCCGGTCAATCTACCGATTGTCGCTGGGGAGACTTCGACGAGACCGCGGCGGCCGGTCTTTGCTACACCTCCGGGACGACCGGGAATCCAAAGGGCGTGCTCTATTCGCACCGCTCGCAGGTGCTGCACACGCTGATTACCTGCACTGCCGCGGCCTTTGGGATCACCTCGCGCGATACGGTGCTGATGGTCGTGCCGATGTTCCATGCCAATGCGTGGGGCATTCCGTTCTCGGCGACCTCGATGGGCGCCAAGCTCGTGCTGCCGGGCTTTCGGCTCGACGGCGCCTCCGTCTATGAGCTTCTCGAGGGCGAGTCGGTGACGTTCTCGGCCGCCGTGCCGACCGTCTGGCAGCTGCTGCTCGACTACATGATCGCCAATCGGCTCAGGCTCACGACGCTGAAGCGTGTGCTGATCGGCGGCTCGGCCTGCCCGGAGTCGCTGATCCGGACCTTCGCCGACGAGCACGGCGTCGAGGTCGTGCACGGCTGGGGGATGACCGAGATGAGCCCGCTTGGCACGGCATCGACGCCGAGCAGCGAGGTCGCGAAACTTCCGGAAGCGACCCGTCACGCGCTGCAGCTGAAGCAGGGGCGCGTGTTCTTCGGCGTCGACATGAAGATCACCGACGACGAGGGGCGGGGCCTGCCGCACGACGGTGCGCAGCAGGGCCACATCAAGGTCAAGGGCCCGTGCGTGATCGACCGGTATTTCCGTGCCGAGGACGTCGACGTGCTCGATGCCGACGGCTACTTCGACACCGGCGACATCGGCACCATCGACCGCTACGGCTTCATGCAGATCACCGACCGTGCCAAGGACCTGATCAAGTCCGGCGGGGAGTGGATCAGCTCGGTCGAGATCGAGAACATCGCCGCCTGCCATCCGAAGGCACTGATGGCGGCCGTGATCGGGATCCCGCATCCCAAGTGGCGCGAACGGCCACTGCTGCTCGTGAAGCTGCGCCCGGGGCAGCATGCAACGCCGGAGGAATTTCTCGGCTACCTCGACGGCAAGATCGCAGGCTGGTGGATGCCCGATGCCGTCGTGTTCGTCGAGGAGATGCCGCTCGGGGCGACTGGCAAGCTCGACAAGAAGCGACTTCGCGCCAGCTTTGCCGGCGGAGCCGCGGGCTGACTGCACGGCTCCTTGGCCGGAACAATAGCGCACCAGATTGGTGCAATCTCATTTGAATTTGCACTATCATAGTGCAAGCTTGGCGCGGGACACTGGCGCCGGACGGCATAACTGACTGATTCTGCTTCGCCTTGGTGCATAGGCACGGTTCGTGCACCTCGGCGAGCCTCAGCCGATCGCTGGCCCCGATCGCGGGGTCGCCGTCGGCGGCCCGACCCTGCCTTGCCACTGCCCGTTACATGGAGGTTTGCGATGACGCCCGCCGATGTCGTGAAGATGATCAAGGATAAAGAGGTCAAGTACGCGGATCTGCGCTTTACCGATACCCGTGGCAAGGAACAGCACGTCACGATCCCGTCGCGCTACGTGAATGAGGAGTTCTTCGTCGACGGCAAGATGTTCGACGGTTCCTCGATTGCCGGCTGGAAGGGGATCAACGAGTCGGACATGATTCTGATGCCCGACCCGGCGACCGCGGTCCTCGATCCATTCTTCGAGGACACGACGGTCAATCTGCGCTGCGACATCATCGAGCCTGCGACGATGCAGGGCTACGAGCGCGACCCCCGATCGCTCGCCAAACGGGGCGAGGCGTACCTGAAGAGCACCGGCATCGCCGACACCGCGCTGTTCGGGCCGGAGAACGAGTTCTTCATCTTCGACACGGTCAAGTGGAGCACCGAGATGCACTCGGCGCATCACTCCATCGACTCGGTGCAGGGCGCCTGGAACTCCGGTGTCGACATCGACAGCGGCAATCGCGGCCACCGCCCGGGCGTCAAGGGCGGCTACTTCCCGGTGCCGCCCGTCGATGCCTTTCAGGACATCCGCGCGGCGATGTGCGGCGCGCTCGAGGAACTCGGCCTCAAGGTCGAGGTGCACCACCACGAGGTCGCGACCGCTGGCCAGAGCGAGATCGGCGTCGGCGCCAACACGCTCGTCAAGAAGGCCGACGAGGTGCAGATTCTGAAGTACGCGGTGCTCAACGTCGCCCACGGCTACGGCAAGACCGCGACTTTCATGCCCAAGCCACTGGTCGGCGACAACGGCAGTGGCATGCACGTGCACCAGTCGCTGTCCAAAGACGGCAAGAACATCTTCGCCGGCGACAAGTACGCGGGCCTGTCCGAGACGTGCCTCTACTATATCGGCGGCATCATCAAGCACGCCCGCGCCGTAAACGCGTTCACCAACGCCGGCACCAACAGCTACAAGCGGCTGGTGCCGGGCTTCGAGGCGCCGGTGATGCTGGCCTACTCGGCCCGCAACCGCTCGGCGTCGATCCGGGTGCCCTGGGTGTCGAGCCCCAAGGCGCGCCGCATCGAGGTACGGTTCCCCGATTCGAGCGCCAATCCCTACTTCGCATTCGCCGCGATGATGATGGCGGGCCTGGACGGGATCCAGAACAAGATCCACCCGGGCGAGCCCGCCGACAAGGACCTCTACGATCTGGAGCCCGAGGAGGCCAAGCACATTCCGACCGTGTGTCATTCGCTCGACCAGGCGCTCGACTGCCTCGACAAGGACCGCGAATTCCTGAAGAAGGGCGGGGTGTTCACCGATGACGTCATCGATGCCTACATCGGGCTGAAGATGCAGGAAGTGACGCGCCTCAGGATGACGACCCACCCGATCGAGTTCGACATGTATTACAGCGTCTGAGCAGCGCGCGCAGCACCAGATGGCGCTGCCGGCGACTGCCGGCGCGCCATCGGCGAGGGCCTTTCAATATGTCACACGCTGCGCGCTGCCGCGCGACTCAGGCCCGCCGGGCGCGTGGTTCTTTGTCACGCCGGAGGCGACAGGCTATGCTCGGTTCATGCACTCGGGACGCTCGCTGCTCGTCAGCCTGTGCCTCGCCGCGACGCTCGGCGGGATCGGCGTCGCTGCGCGGGCTGAGACGACGCTCTACAAGTGGGTCGACCAGGACGGCATCACGCACTACTCCGATCGCCCGGCGCCCGGTGCCGAGCAGGTACAGATTCAGAACCCGCAGACCTACAAGGGTGCCCGGCCGGCGGCTCAGGCGCCGCGAGCGCGCAACGCCAAGACCGTTTTCAAGGGCTACACGCGGGTCGAGATCACCTACCCGGCGGATGGCGAGACGATCGCCAACACGGGCGGCACCGTCGCCGCGGTCGCCGCGGTAGAGCCGGCGGTCCAGGCCGGGCACCAGCTATGGTTCACTCTCGACGGCACCCGCCAGACCGACCCCGCTCAGGGGCTCACGGCGACGTTGCAGGTCGAACGCGGCACGCACTCGCTCGAAGTTACGATCACCGATCAGTCGGGTCACGACATCCTCTCTTCCGCGCCGGTGTCGTTCATCTACCGGCAGAACGCGGCCGCCTCCCCGCCGCGCGGCCCGCTGCTACCGCCGCTCAAGAAACCCTGATCCGGATCAGGGCGGATGCCTGCCGTGGCGCTTGACGCCCGCGCCCTGCCGCCGCTCGGCGACACCGGTGCCTTGATCGACGCGCTCTCACTCGCCGTCGCGATCGTCGATTCGCGCGGCGCGATCGAGTACCTGAACGCAGCAGCGCAGTCGCTGCTCGCGGTCGGCCTCAACCAGGCGCGCGGACGGCCGCTGGTCGAGCTGGTCCGCGACCCCGCACCGCTCGATGCGATCATCGCGCGCGCCCGCGAGGGCAATGACCCGATCGCCAGCCGCGAGCTCAGGATCGTGCCAACCGCGCGCAGCGACAGCCAGTTCGTCGTCGATTGCACCGCCTCGGCACTCGACAGCGAGCGGGTCCTGCTCGAGATCTCCGACACGACGCGTCAGCAACGCATCAGCCGCGACACTGCGCTGCTGACCCAGCTCGGCGGCAACCGCCTGATGGTCCGCCAGCTGGCACACGAGGTCAAAAATCCGCTCGGCGGCCTGCGCGGCGCGGCCCAGCTGCTCGAGCGCGAGTTGCCGTCCGAGCCGCTCAAGGAGTACACGCGGCTGATCATTCGCGAGGCCGACCGGCTCCGGACGCTGGTCGACAACCTGCTCGGCCCCGGCGGGCTGCCGCACAAGGCCGCGATCAATCCGCACGAGCTGCTGCAGCACGTCTACCAGCTGCTGCGCAGCGAAGCTCCGGCCGGCGTTGTGATCGTTCGCGACTACGACCCGAGCCTGCCGGCGGTGTTCGTCGACCGCGACCAGATGATCCAGGCGATGCTCAACGTCGGCCGCAATGCGGTGCAGGCCCTCGGCGAACGCGGTCGCCTGACAATCCGGAGCCGCGCGCTGGTCAACGCCACGATCGGCGCACGCCAGCATGGCGCGGTCGCGAGCATCCAGTTCGAGGACAACGGGCCGGGCGTGCCGCCGGAGCTCGCCGACACGGTCTTCTATCCGCTCGTTACCAGCCGGCCGGATGGCAACGGACTCGGACTCGCGGTCGCGCAGGACCTGGTCACGCGCCACGGCGGGCTGATCGAGTTCGACAGCCGCCCGGGTCACACGGTGTTCACGCTGCTCGTCCCGTTCGAGGAAGTCTCCGATGGCTGATTCGCTTGCAGTCTGGATCGTCGACGACGATGCCTCGATCCGCTGGGTGCTCGAACGCGCGCTCAAGGCGAGCGGCATGACGCCGCGGGCCTTCGAGACGGCGAACGGCGCGCTCGAGGCGCTCGAGGAACGCGAACCCGACGTGCTGCTCACGGACATCCGCATGCCCGGCAAGAGCGGGCTGAAGCTGCTCGATCAGGTGCAGGCGAGCCACCCGCGCCTGCCGGTCATCGTCATGACCGCGCACTCCGACCTCGATGCCGCGGTCGCCGCCTACCAGGGCGGCGCATTCGAATACCTGCCGAAGCCGTTCGACATCGACGAGGCCGTCGCGCTGGTGCGGCGCGCCGCGCTGCAGACGGTGCCCGCGTCCGATTCCGCCGGCGAGTCGGGCCAGATTCCCGAGCTGCTCGGCCAGGCGCCGGCGATGCAAGAGGTGTTTCGCTCGATCGGTCGACTGTCGCGCTCGAGTATGACGGTGCTGATCACCGGCGAGTCCGGCACCGGCAAGGAGCTCGTCGCCCACGCGCTCCACCGCCACAGTCCGCGCGCCGTGAAGCCCTTCATCGCGCTCAATACCTCGGCGTTCACGCCGGAGCTTCTCGAGTCCGAGCTGTTCGGCCACGAGAAGGGCGCGTTCACCGGTGCCGACGCGCTGCGGCGCGGCCGCTTCGAGCAGGCCGATGGCGGCACGCTGTTCCTCGACGAGATCGGCGACATGTCGAAGGAGCTGCAGACGCGACTGCTGCGAGTGCTCGCCGAGGGCGAGTTCTACCGGGTGGGTGGCAACACCCCGATACGGGTCGACGTGCGGGTGATCGCCGCGACGCACCAGGATCTCGCGGCGCGGGTGACCGCAGGCCAGTTCCGCGAAGACCTGCTGCACCGGCTCAACGTGATCCGGATCGGGCTGCCGCCGCTGCGGGCCCGGCGCGAGGACATCCCGGGGCTGCTGCGCCATTATCTCGTCGCCGCGGCGCGCGAGCTCGGGACGGACCCGAAGGCACTGACGCCGCCGGCCGAGAAGCTGCTGGTTGCGAGCGACTGGCCCGGGAATGTCCGCCAGCTGGTCAACGTCTGCCGCAGGCTCACGGTCACGGCACCCGGCGGCGAGATCCGGGCGGAGGACGTGCCGGCCGAGCTCGGCGGCGCTCCGCCGGGCGAGCAGGAAGACAGCTGGGCGCGCTCGCTCGAGCAATGGGCCCGGCAGCGGGCCGCGGCGGGCGGCCAGCCGCTGCTCGATGCGGCGCTGCCGGAGTTCGAGCGCACGCTGATCCGGGTCGCGCTCGCACGCTGCGAGGGGCGGCGCCAGGATGCCGCCCGAGTGCTCGGCTGGGGCCGTAACACGCTGACCCGCAAGATGCGCGAGCTCGGCCTCGACAACAATCCGGCGGACGAGGAGCCTGACGCCGCCTGACGGCGCAGCGCCGCGCAGCTCCCTATAATCGGGGGGCCATGAACCGCGCGTTCAGCTATCTCGACCTCGCGCCCGGCGGGATCTTGCTCGGCAACCCGCTGTCGGACTGGGCGTATGCGCTGGGCCTAGGGCTCGCGACCTTCCTGATTCTCGTATTCCTGCGCCGCCAGCTCGCGCAGCGCGCGCGCCGGTTCGCAGGCATGGAGCTGCCGCAGGGCGTGCGGCTGCTGCTGGCGCTGCTGCGCAGGACACAGCCGTTCGTGCTGTTCGCGGTGTCGCTGCTGGTCGGCTCCAAGTACCTCGATCTGGGCACGCGCGCCGAGCGCGTGACGACCTTGGTCATCGTGATCCTGGTCGCGCTGCAGATCGGGGTCTGGCTGTCGGCGGCGGTGCGCTTCTATCTCGAGGCACAGTCCGCGCACGCGACCGACCGCAGCGCGCAGACGATGGTCACGATCGTCCGGTTCGTCGCCGACCTCGTCATCTGGTCGCTGGTGCTGCTGGTCGCGCTCGACAACCTGGGGGTGCAGGTCAAGGCGCTGCTGACCGGTCTCGGCATCGGCGGCATCGCGGTCGCGCTCGCCGTGCAGAACGTGTTCGGCGACCTGCTGGCCTCGATATCGATCGCGCTCGACAAGCCGTTCGCGGTTGGCGATGCGCTGACGCTCGACCAGGGCTACTCCGGCACGGTCGAGGCGATCGGCATCAAGAGCACGCGCCTGAGAAGTGCCACCGGCGAGCAGATCATCCTGCCGAACGCCGAGCTGGTCCGCGTGCGAATCCGCAACTTCGGGCGGCTCGCGGAATGGCGCTCGGTGTTTCGCTTGGGCATCGTCTGCGGTACGCCAGCGGCGCGGCTCGCGGAGATACCGGGGATCGTGCGCGCGGCGGTCACGGCCCAGGCCGCGGCGCGTTTCGAGCGCGCGCACTTCGTTGGTTTCTCGGCCACCGCGCTCGACTTCGAGGTCTCATACGTCGTGGCCAGCGCCGACTACGGCAAGTACCTCGACACCCAGCAGGCGGTGAACCTCGCGCTCGCCGCCGAGTTCGAGCGGCGCGGCATCGCATTCGCCGCCCCTGTTCAGGCAGTCACCATCGTCCGCGAGGCGGCCGCGGCGCCGTCAGTCCGCTGAGTCCATGCCACTGGTGTCGAGCGTGCCCGTCAGCGCGCTGACGCTCGCAATATTGTGCGCGGCGAGGTACGCGGCGATCCCCGCGTTGACCTTGCGGCAGACGTGCGGGTCGTAGAACAGCGCCGTACCGATGCCAACGGCGCTCGCGCCGGCGACGATGAACTCGAGCGCATCGGTCGCATTCGCGATGCCGCCCTGGCCGATGATGGGCACGGCGTGGCGCCGGGCCACGGCGTAGACTTCGTGGACCTTCAGCAGTGCGATCGGCTTGATCGCGGGTCCCGACAGGCCGCCCTGGATATTGCCGATCACCGGCCGGCGCGTGCTGACGTCGATGGCCATGCCGGTCACGGTGTTGATCACCGCGAGCCCGTCGCTGCCGGCCTCGATGCACAGCCGGGCGTTCTCCCTGATGTCCGTCTGGTTCGGCGACAGTTTGGTGATCAGCGGCTTGCGGGTCGCTGCCCGGCATGCGGCCACGACGCGCGCGCTCATGTCCGGGTAGTTGCCGAACTGCAGCCCGCCCGCTTTGACGTTCGGGCAGGAGATATTGATCTCCATCGCGTCGATCGGGGAATCGTCGAAGCGCCGCACGACCTCGACGTACTCCTCGATCGTGGAGCCCGCGACGTTGGCGATGAAGCGGGTCTCGTCAAAGTCGAGCGACGGCAGGATGCTGTCGACGACGCGGCCGGCGCCGGGGTTCTGCAGCCCGATCGCGTTCAGCATGCCCATCGCAGTCTCGCATACGCGGTGCGGCGGGTTGCCGAGCCGCGGCTGGCCGGTGGTGCCCTTGAGCACGACCGCGCCGCAGTCGCGGTTTGAGAACCCCGCGACCCGGGTGTACTCCTCGCCAAAGCCAACGCAGCCGGACAAGAGCACGATCGGCGATGCGAACTTCAGACCGCAGAACTCGAGGCCGAGCGAGGCGGGCAGGGCTTCACGGACGGCGGCCATGCTGGGATTATAGCCTTCCGAACGCGATTCCCGGCCGCATGTTCGACATCATCCTGCTCGAGCCCGAGATACCGCCGAACACCGGCAACGTGATCCGCCTGTGTGCCAACACAGGCTCGCGCCTGCACCTCGTGCATCCGCTCGGCTTCTCGATCGACGACGCTCAGCTGCGTCGCGCGGGGCTCGATTACCACCAGATGGTTCGGGTGCGGGACTACCCGGACCTGGCGGCGTGCCTGACGAGCCTCGCGCCGCCGCGCCTGTATGCGGTGGAGACCGGCGGCGCACGGCGCTACTCCGATGTGCGTTACCAGCCGGGCGATGCATTCCTGTTCGGCCGCGAGACCAGCGGACTGTCGCGCTCGGTGCTCGACTCGCTGGGAAGCGAAGCGCTCGTCAGCATCCCGATGCAGCCCGGCAATCGCAGCATCAATCTGTCGAACGCCGTGGCGCTCGTCATTTACGAAGCCTGGCGTCAGAATGGCTTCATGCTGGAGGTCGACCCGTGATGCCGCTCCGTCCCGTCGGGAACCTGCCGGCTTGGCGATGGCAGGTGATGCCGTGGCTCATGGCGGTCATCCGGCTCGGTGTCGGCTGGCTGGTGACGCGCACTGACCTTGGGGCGCTCGCGCTGACCCCGTCGTTTCTGCACGAGGAGGTCGGGGCGCCGCTGTGCTACATCGACGCGGGCATACTTGGCGCCGGGCTGCTCGCCTTTGCGTGGCCACGCAGCTATCTGCTCGGATTTGTGCTGCTGGCGGTCGGGCTCGTGGGCTTCGAGTGGCTCTGGCGCCGGGCCGGGATGGGGCCGGATGCCGTGCTGGTCACCTCGCTCAGCGTGCTGGCGGTGCTCACCGCCGGCGAGTGGCTCACGCGGCGGGTGTCCCGCCTGTCGGCGGGCTGAGCGCCGCCCGGGCTGCGGCGCGTAACACCGCTTTCTGGATCTTCCCGGTCGAGGTCCTCGGCAGGGTCACGAACGCGACCGCCTTCGGTACCTTGAAGCGCGCGAGCTGGGCGCGGCAGTGGGCGATGATCTCGGCCTCGCTGGCGGCAGCTCCGGGCTTGAGTTCGACGTACGCGCACGGGATCTCGCCCCACGTCGGATCGGGGCGCGCCACGACCGCGCAGGCGAGTACCGCCGGGTGGCGGTAGATCACGTCCTCGACCTCGAGCGAGGAAATGTTCTCTCCGCCGGAGATGATGATGTCCTTGGAGCGGTCGCGGATCTTCGCGTAGCCGTCGGGCTGCAGCACTGCCAGGTCGCCGCTGTGGAACCAGCCGCCCGCGAGGGCCTCGGCCGTCGCCGCCGGGTTCTTGAGGTAGCCCTTCATCGTCACATTTCCCCGGAACATGATCTCGCCCATCGTCACGCCATCCGCGGGCACCGGCGCGAGCGTTTGCGGGTCGAGCACGGCCATGCCGTCCTGCAGCAGGTACGCAACGCCCTGGCGGCCGTTCCGCTCGGCGCGCGCCGCGATGTCGAGCGTCTGCCACTCGGGCTGTTTGGCGCAGACCGCGGCCGGGCCGTAGGTCTCGGTCAGGCCATACACGTGCGTAAGGTCGAAGCCGAGATGCTCCATGCCCTCGATCATCGCCTCCGGCGGCGCGGCGCCGGCGACCATCGCGTACACCTGATGGTCGATCCCGGCGCGCCACTCGACGGGCGCATTGACGAGCATCATGTGGACAATCGGCGCGCCGCAATAGTGCGTCACACGCTCGGCGCGGATCAGCTGGAAGATCTTCTCCGCATCGACCTTGCGCAGGCACACGTTGGTGCCGGCATTGGCCGCCATGCTCCAGGGAAAGCACCAGCCGTTGCAGTGGAACATCGGCAAGGTCCACAGGTAGACGGCATGCGGCGGCATGCTCCAGGTCAGCAGGTTGCAGATCGCGTTCAGATGCGCGCCGCGGTGGTGGTAGACCACGCCCTTGGGGTTGCCGGTCGTGCCGGAAGTGTAGTTGAGCGAGATCGCGTCCCACTCGTCCGACGGTCGCGGCCACTCGAAGGCCGGATCGCCCTCGGCGAGCAGCTGCTCGTAGTCCAGGCTGCCGAGCCGCTCGCCGGCGCCCTGGTACTCCGGGTCATCGACGTCGACGACCAGCAGCTCGCGCGAAACGAGCGACAGCGCGCGGCGTACCACGGCCGAGTATTCGCGGTCGGTGATCAGCACGCGCGCGGCGCCGAAGTCGAGCATGAACGCGATCGACTCCGCGTCCAGGCGGGTATTGAGCGTATTGAGCACGGCACCCGCCATCGGCACGCCGAAGTGCACCTCGTACATCTCGGGCGTGTTGGCGAGCATGACCGCAACCGTGTCGCCCGCGCCGACGTCGCGGCGCGCGAGCGCCGAGGCAAGGCGCCGGCAGCGCGTGTAGGTGTCCAACCAGCGGTAACGCCTCGCGCCGTGCACGACGGCCGTGAGCTGCGGGTAGACACGCGCCGCGCGCTCGATGAACAGCAGCGGAGTCAGCACCGCGAAGTTCGCCGGCGTGCGGTCGAGCCCGTGCCGGTAGTTGTCCGAGCCGCTGCTTGTTGTCATGGCCGCACCTTCACTCCTGCCTGAGGTCCCGCCCCATCAGCGCCCTGACCGCAGCGCGCACGTCGCGCCCCTCGTGCAGCACGGCATACACCTGTTCTGCGATCGGCATCTCGACCTTCGCCCGGGTGGCGACCAGGCGCACGGCGCGTGCGGCCAGCACGCCCTCGACGACCTGGCCGATCTCGCGTTGGGCATCGGCGGGGGACTTGCCGGAGGCGATTGCGAGCCCGAAGCGACGATTGCGCGACTGGTCGTCGGTGCAGGTGAGCACCAGGTCGCCGAGCGCGGCGAGACCCATGAACGTCTCCTGCCGCGCGCCGAGCGCGACGCCGAGCCGAGTCATCTCGGCGAGTCCGCGCGTGATCAGTGCAATGCGCGTGTTCGCGCCGTAGCCCATGCCGTCGGCGATGCCGGTGCCGATCGCGAGCACGTTCTTGACGGCACCGCCCACCTCCACGCCGACGATGTCGGGCGAGGTGTAGGCACGGAAGTTCTGGCCGGAGAGCGTCTGCGCGAGATCCTCGGCGAATGCAGCATCCGGCGAGGCGACCGTCATCGCGGTCGGCAGGCCCCGGCCGACCTCGGCCGCAAACGTCGGCCCCGACAACACGGCGATCGGCACGCCCGGTCCGAGCACCTCGCGCGCGACCTCGTGCGGCAGGCGGCCGCTCGCGAGCTCAAAGCCCTTGGTGGCCCAGGCCACGCGCTGGCCCGGCCGCAGCAACGGTGCGAGCGAGGCGAGCGTGCCGCGAAACGCATGGCTCGGCAGGGCGAGCAACAGGTCGGTCGCCGCGGTCACGGCCGACCGGAAGTCGGGTTCGACGACCAGCGAGTCGGGGAACGCGGCATCCGGCAGGTAGCGCATGTTGCGACGGGTCGCGGCCAGCGATGCGAGCTGCCCGGCGTCCCGGCCCCACAGCAACGTCGGCCGGCCGGCGCGCGCGAACTGGATCGCGAGCGCGGTGCCCCACGACCCGGCGCCGAGGACTGCGATCGGCGCTGCGCGGGCTGGTTCGCCGCGCATCAAAGGTCCGCCCGGTGTCTCAGTTGACCGAAGGCGGTGGCTGCGCCTGCCCCGCCGCCTGCTCGAGCGACTGCTGGAACAGCGCATCGAAGTTGACGGGCGGCAGCAGGAACGGCGGAAACCCGCCGCGCAGGATCAGATCCGACACCGCCTGGCGCGCGTACGGGAACAGGACCCCGGGGCAGAAGCTGCCCATGATGCGCCGGGTGTCGTCGACGGCGTAGCCGCGGATCAGGAACACGCCCGCCTGCTTGACCTCGACGAGGTAGGCAACGCGGTCGCCGAGCTTGGCCTCGAGCGTGATCGTCAGCACGACCTCGTGCAGATTGTCGGCGACCGTGACGCCAGCGGTATTCATGTTGAGGCCGAACTGCGGGGCCCATTCGGTTGCCGCAAGATTCGGGCCGCTCGGCGCCTCGAACGAGGCGTCCTTGATGTAGATGCTCTGCAGCACGAGTTCGGTTGCCTCCGGGGCGGTCGACGGCGTGCCGGTCGGGAGAGTATCTGCCATGTGAAGATCCTGCCTGGTAAGGGCTTCGTTGGAGTGAAGGATGCGTGGCGGTGTCAGGCGACCCGCGCGCCCAGCAGCACGTCGAGTTCGCCACTAAGGTCCAGCGCGTACAGTTCGTCCGACCCGCCGACGTGGCGATCACCGATGAAAATCTGTGGCACCTTACGCTTGCCACTGCGTTCGATCATTTCGGCCCGCCGCGCGGGCTCGGCCTCGAGGTCGATCTCGGTCCAGTCGACGCCCTTGCGCTCGAGCAGCGCGCGCGCGCGCGCGCAGTACGGGCACCAGCCCGTCGCATACATCGTCACCGCGGGCGCCGACACGTCGCCTCTCAGCCCTTCACGACGGGTAGGTTGTCCTGCCGCCAGGCGGCGAGACCGCCGCGCACGTTGTAGACGTGCTTGAAGCCGAGCCGGCCGAGGTGACGCGCGGCGGCGCCGGCCGTCATGCCGGTGTTGCAATACGCGATGACCGGCTTGTCCTTGAAGCGCTCGAGTGCCTGGGCGCCGTCAGCGATGGTCGCGCCGGGAACGTGGCGCGCACCCGCGATGTGGCCGGCGGCGAACTCCTCGCGCCCGCGAACGTCGATCAGCAGTGCGCCGCCGTTCATCAGCCGCACCGCCTCGCCGGGCGCGATCGAGCCGAAGGACGCGGCGCGGGCGCGCAACTCGTTGATGGCCACGAGCACGGCAATCAGCACCGCGGCGCCGACCAGGTAGCGATGGTTGTCTGCGTACTGTAAAAACTGCTGCATCTGCGCTTGCTTCGACCAGGTTGTCAGGCACCGGACCCGTAATTATAGCAGCCGGCCGGCCCGGGCCCGGCTCCATTAGAGTACTGCTCGTGCGTCACCGCCCCCCGCCTGCCTTCCGCACGCTCCGCGCCGCGCTCCGTCCCCTCGCGCGGCTCGCGGTGCTCGCCGCTTCGGCATGGCCGCTGCTTGCGGCCGCAGCGCCCAATGCCGGCGACGCCGAATCGCAGCTGCGGCGCGTCCAGGCGCGGATCCGCGCAGTCACCGACGCAGTGCAGGCCGACGTCGCCCAGCGCGACAGCATCGCCGCCCAGCTGCATGCGGCTGATCAGGCGCTCGCGGCGGCGCGGATGCGTGTCGACTCGGTGCGGGAGAAACGCGCCGCCAGCGAGGCGCGCCGCGCGGAGCTGCGCGCGGAAGAGGCGCGTGCCGCGGCGGCGCTCGAGGCGGAGCGCACTGCGCTCGCCGGCCAGCTGCAGGCGGCCTACCTCAGCGGTCCGCAGGAGCAGCTCAAGGTGCTGCTGAACGCAGAGGATCCGGCGACACTCGGCCGCATGCTGCGCTACTACGCCTACCTCGGCCAGGCCCGCGCCGACCGGATCGGGACGATCCGCGATGAGGCCACGCGCCTCGAGGCGGTCGATCAGGAACTCGCCGCCGAGAACGCCCGCCTCGTCGCGCTCGAGGAAGACCGGCGCCGCGAGGCGGCCGCGTTCGAGATCGCACGCGGCGAGCGGCAGCGGGCGCTCGGCGCGCTGCAGGCGCGGATCCAGAAGGGCAGCGGCGAGCTCAAGGATCTGAAGGCCAACGCCGCCGCGCTCGAGGACCTGCTGGCGCGGTTGCGTGCCGCGCTCGAGGACTTCGACAGCGAGGATCTGCTCGGCCGAAATGGTCAGCGCCGCGCATTCTCCCAAGTCCACGGGCGGCTGCCGTGGCCGGCGCACGGAAAACTGCTCGCGAACTTCGGCGAGCCGCGGGCGGGTGGCCTGAAGTGGAACGGACTGTTGCTGGGTACGCGTCCGGGCGGCGAGATCCGGGCACCGTATTTTGGGCGCGTTGTGTACGCCGACTGGCTGCCGGGGCTCGGATTGCTGCTGATCCTGGATCACGGCGGCGGGTTCCTAAGCCTGTACGGCTACAACGAACGCCTCTACAAGGGAGTCGGCGACAAAGTCCGACCGGGCGAGATCGTCGCGGCGAGCCTCCCCGAGGGCAGCGCGCGCCCGGAGCTGTACTTCGAAATCCGCCAGGGCGCGCGCCCGCTCGACCCGCGGCCATGGCTCAGGGGAGCACCGCGACCCTGAGGCCTCGCGCAAGCGTGACGCCCGCCACAAGCGCATGATCGGCCGGCAGAAGTGAGCACTGATTCACGAAATCCCCGCCGGCGTTAGGTAAAGTTGCCTGGCGCGCGCCAGGCCCTCCGACGCTGGCGCCGACGCTCAGTCAACGGAGTACACGGATCATGGTCGCGGCCGTCCAGAAATCCCCTTCGGCCACCGCCGGCCTCGACACCTATGGACAGCTGATCCGCATGCTGCTGCCGCGCGCTCAGTCGATCTCCATCTACGGCAGCGACGCGCGGACCCTGTGGGCCTCGGACGGCCAGGATGATCCGGATCTGCAGCGTCTCGCGGCTGACCTGATGGCGGGCGATGCGGCGGCGTCCGGCGATATCGACGGTACCGTGCGCCAGTACGACGGCGCCAACGCGTACGCATTCCGGTTGCGGGACCCTGACGGAATGCCGCTCGCGGCGGTGACACTGCTCGCGCGCGAGAGCAACGAGGAGGCACGGCCGTTCTCGCTGGTGCTGGGACTGCTGCGGCCCGCGCTCGAATGCCTGCAGCGCGACCTAGGCATGCAGGCGTCGATCGGCGCGATGTCCGAGGATCTGCATTCGCGCGACCGCGACCTCGAGCTGCTGCTCGACGCATCGGTCGACAAGTCCAAGGCGGGCCGTGGCGCGGACGAGCTCGCCCGCCTCGTGCAGGCTGCCGTCGATCACCTCGGCTGCGTGATGGGCGCACTGATCATTCCCGAGCGCTCGATCGCGATCGTGCGAGCGCAGCGCGATCAACCACAGGGCCGCGCCGCTGAAGTCGTCACGCGCACCCACCGTCACCTGATGAGCTGGGCGACGCTGCAGCGGTGCACGCTCACCATCAACAAGGTCAGCGCGGCCGCGAAGCTACCGCCGTACAAGATCCTGTCGGTCCCGGTCCGCCACCTGTCGCACAGGGTCATAGGCTTCCTCGCCCTGTTCGCCGATGCTGACGCCGAGGATTTCAGGCGCCGCGAGCGGAGGCTTGCGGAGCTGCTGGCGCGCAAGGTCACGTCGATACTGCTGACGAGCTACGATGCGGCGACGGGGCTGCTGTCGCGAGGCGCGTTCGAGCAGCAGGTCGACGCGCTGATCGGATCCCGCAAGGCCGCGGCAGCAGACGCGATCGTCTATCTTGACATCGACCAGCTGCACGTCATCAACGAGAACTTCGGCATGCACGTCGGCGACGAGACGATCGTCAAGGTAGCCGACGTAGTCAGGCGCCGCGCGCCGATCGGGGCGCTCGCAGCGCGCATCTCCGGAGACCGTTTCGCGCTGTTCCTGCCGAATACCACGCCGGACGCCGCCGCGCAGGCGGCAGAAGCCATCCGGGCGAGCGTTGCGGAGCTGACGCAGAAGCGACCGGAGGGTGTACTTGCCGTCGGCATTTCGGCGGGCGTCGCCGTGCTGCCCGGCAATTCGAAGCAGCCGCTGTCGCATGCACTCGCGATGGCCGAGATCGCCAGCAAGGCCGCCAAGGACCACGGTCGTGACCGTGTGGAGACCTTCGATCATGGCGATGTGAGCATGGTGCGCCGTCACAGCGAGGTGCACATCATTGCCGGGTTGCGCGAGGCAATCGCCGCCGACCGTTTCCGGCTGTATGCGCAGCCGATCCTGCCGCTGTCAATCGGGCCCGGCGAGCCGCGTTTCGAGATCCTGATCCGGCTGCTGACCGATGCCGGTGAGCTGTTGCCGCCATCGAAGTTCTTGCCGGCCGCCGAGAGCTACCAGCTGATGCCAGAAATCGACCGGTGGGTCATCGAGCGCTCGCTCGCCGAGCTTGGTGCGCATGCCAAGCTACTGCAGGACCGGGTCGCACGCTTCGCGATCAACCTGTCGGGCCAGTCGGTCACCGATCCGGACATGGCCGGTTTCATCGAATCGCACCTGACCGCGGCGGGCATTCCCGCCGACATCCTGTGCTTCGAGTTGACTGAAACCGCTGCGGTCACGCACCTCGAGCGCGCCGAGGCGTTCATGCAGCGCATCCGCAATCTCGGCTGCGAATTCGCGCTCGACGATTTCGGGACCGGCGCGTCCTCACTCGCGTACCTGAAGACCCTGCCGGTGTCGGTACTGAAGATCGACGGCAGCTTCGTGCGCGACGCGCTCGTGAATCCGCGTTCCGACTCGATGGTCAAGGCGGTGGCCCAGCTCGCCCGCGCGATGGGCATTACCACGGTCGCCGAATTCGTCGAGACCGACGAGCTCAGGATTCGGATGGCGGATCTCGGCGTCGACTACGGCCAGGGGTTCGCGATCGGCAAGCCCGTGCCGCTCGCCGATGTGCTGCAGGATCTGTCCCTGTACGAGCTGGTCGCGACTGACGCCACGGGACGCATGGCCGTGGAAATGCCGCGGCTCACCGGCTGAGCTGTGACCGCACCGGCCGCCGCGTGTTAGAGCGTCGCGCCCACCCGCCTGCTGAAGAACGCGACCTCGAAGGACTCGTGCGCCACGTGGCGCTGGCCGACTGGCTGGTGCTCGGCGTCGTGCTGCTCCACCTGCTGGTGGCACCGGAGCGATCCG
>DATNHZ010000171.1:0-6597 GCA_035604655.1 Steroidobacteraceae bacterium
TCGGACAGGTGCACCAGGCCGTCGATGTTGCCGGGCAGGCCGATGAAGATGCCGAAGTCGGTGATTGACTTGATCTGGCCGGAGACGCGGTCGTCGCGGTTGTAGTTCTCGGCGAACTCTTTCCAGGGGTTGGGCTTGCACTGCTTGAGGCCGAGGCTGATGCGGCGGCGTTCCTCGTCGATGTCGAGCACCATCACCTCGACTTCCTGGCTGACGTGCACCACCTTCGCCGGGTTCACGTTCTTGTTGGTCCAGTCCATCTCCGAGACGTGCACCAGGCCTTCCACGCCCTCCTCGATCTCGACGAAGCAGCCGTAGTCGGCGATGTTGGTGACCTTGCCCCACAGCCGCGTGTTCGCCGGGTAGCGCCGCGCGATGTTCTGCCACGGATCGGCGCCGAGCTGCTTGATGCCGAGTGACACGCGCTGTCGCTCGCGGTCGAACTTGAGAATGCGCACGTCGATCTCGTCGCCGACCTTGACGACCTCCGACGGGTGCTTGACGCGCTTCCAGGCCATGTCGGTGATATGCAGCAGCCCGTCGATGCCGCCGAGGTCAACGAACGCGCCGTAGTCGGTCAGGTTCTTCACCACGCCCTTGACGACCGATCCTTCCTGCAGATTGTCGAGCAGCGCCGAGCGCTCGGCGCTGTACTCCTGTTCGACGACCGCGCGCCGCGACACGACCACATTGTTGCGCTTCTGGTCGAGTTTGATGACCTTGAACTCGAGGACCTTGCCCTCGAGGTAGGAGGGATCGCGCACCGGGCGCACGTCGACGAGCGAGCCGGGCAGGAATGCGCGAACGTTCTCGATCTCGACCGTGAACCCGCCCTTGACACGGCCGTTGATAATCCCGGTCACGACCTGCGCCTCGTTGAACGCCGTTTCAAGGCGGGTCCAGGTGCGCGCGCGCTTGGCCTTCTCGCGCGACAGGCGCGTCTCGCCGGAACCGTCCTCGACCGAGTCGAGGGCGACCTCCACCTCGTCGCCTGCCTTGACCTCGACCTCGCCCTTCTCATTCTTGAACTGGTCGATCGAGATGACCGCCTCGGACTTGAGTCCGGCGTTGACGATCACGTAATCCTGTCCGACTTCGATCACCAAGCCGTTGAGGATCTGGCCGGGACGGAACCGCTGGTTGGCCAGGCTCTCCTCGAACAGCTGGGCAAAACTTTCTGTCATTTTGTGTGTCTCATCAGGGACATAGCTGTCCCTCTTAATCTAGTCCCTGAGGCGCGCCGGCGCTGCCTGACGACTGACCTCGGGGGTCGTGCCTGAACCCGAGGCCCGCGCGAGCGCGGGCCCCACCCTGGCCGGAAACGCCGGCCCGGACTGCGCCCGCCCGCTGCCGTACGCGCCGGCGTTCTAGCCCGCGCGTCGACCGCCTCGGTGTCGAAGTCCCGTCGAATCGAGGAAAATCCCGTGGGCTGATCTCGCCCGGCGCCGCCTGAGCGGTGGCTGCCGCGAGTCCCTCCCCGCCTTTTCCCACGAAAGGGCGGCGAGACTACCACCAAGGCCCTTATCATTCAACTGCTTATGAAAGGGCCCGGGCCTGCGATCGGCGCGTCAGGAACCGACTCCGCGCTGCCGCGCGAGTTCAAGTATTCGCGCGACGACCGCCTCCGGTGTGAGCTGCGTCGAGTCGAGCGCGACTGCACCTGGCGCCGCGATCAGGGGCGCCACGCTGCGCGTCGTGTCGCGGTGATCCCGGGCCGCAATCTCGCGCGTGACCGAGGCGAGATCCGCCTCGAGCCCCTGGGCGCGCAGCTGCCTGAGCCGTCGCTGCGCGCGCTCCGTGGCGCTCGCGGTCAGGTACACCTTGAGCACTGCGTTTGGAAAGATCACCGACCCCATGTCGCGGCCGTCGGCCACGAGTCCGGGCGGGCGGGCGAAACGGCGCTGGCGCCCCGCGAGCGCCGTGCGCACCGCCGGGAAACTCGCGACGTGCGAGGCACGATTGCCGGCGGTCTCGGAGCGGATCGCCGCCGTCACATCCTCCGTTCCGAGCAGTACGGTCTGGTCGCCGTTTGGCGATGAGCCGAAGCTCACGTCCATCGCCACTGCGATCCGGGCGTGGCCGGCCTCGTCCGCGGGCGCAAGCCCGGCGCGCGCGCCGGCGAGTCCCACGAGCCGATACAGAGCGCCGCTATCGAGCAGGTGCCAGCCGAGCGCCGCCGCAACGCGGCGCCCGACGGTCCCCTTCCCCGAGCCGCTCGGGCCGTCGATCGCGATGACCGGTGCTCCGGTCACCGGGCCTCTTCGATCGCAAGCCCGGCGTGACGCGCGATCGAGGCAAACCCGGGGAACGACGTCGCGACGTTGGCGACGTCGCGGATCTCGAGCGCCCCCTGGCACTTGAGCGAGGCGACCGCGAACGCCATCGCGACGCGATGATCGCCGTGGCTGTCGACGGTACCGCTCCCGAGCCGGCCGCCGACGATCCGCATGCCGTCCGGCCGCGGGTCGGCCTCGATGCCGAGCGCCCTGAGTCCGGCCGCCATCACCGCAATACGGTCGCTTTCCTTCAGGCGCAGCTCAGCGGCGCCCGACACCACCGTCGTGCCGCGCGCCGCGGCGGCCGCGACGAACAGCACCGGGAACTCATCGATCGCGAGCGGCACCAATGCGCGCGGCACCTCGATGCCCCGCAGTTCACAGGCCCGCAGCTCCAGGTCCGCAACCGGCTCGTCACCGGCGAGGCGCGGGTTCGTCAGCCGGATGTCGGCGCCCATCAGCCGCAGGATCTCGATGACGCCGGTGCGGGTGGGATTGACGCCGACGTCGCGGATCACAAATGTACCCTCGGCGGCCAGCGCGGCGGCGACCAGGAAAAAGGCTGCCGAGGAGATGTCCCCGGGTACACGGATCGGCCCGCCGTGCAGGCGCTGGCCGCCTTTCAGCGACACGCGTCCGGCCGAGCGGTCGACGGTAACGCCGAACGCGCGCAGCATTCGTTCGGTGTGGTCGCGGGTCGGCGCGTGCTCGGTCACGGAGGTGACGCCGTCGGCATACAGGCCCGCGAGCAGGAGCGCGGACTTGACCTGCGCGCTCGGCACGGCGAGGTCGTAGTCGATGCCGGTGAGTTGCGATCCCCCGTGGATGTGCACCGGCGCATGGCCGTCAGTCGTGTCGATCCGCGCGCCCATCAGTCGCAGCGGCGCCGCAGCGCGCTCCATCGGCCGGCGGTTGAGACTGACATCGCCAGCGAGCGTGGTGTCGAAAGGCTGACCGGCGAGCAGCCCCATCGAGAGCCGCATCGCGGTGCCCGCATTGCCCATCGCGAGCGGCCCGGCGGGCGGTTCGAGGCCCTCCACGCCGACACCGTCGATGACCACGCGGCCAGGCGTGGGGCGCTCGATTGCGACGCCCATCGCGTGCATCGCAGTCAAGGTCGCAAGGCAGTCCTCGCTTTCGAGGAACCCCTCGACCTCGGTGGTGCCCTCGGCGATGCCACCGAGCAGCAGCGCGCGGTGCGAGATCGACTTGTCTCCCGGAATCTCGATCTCCCCGCGCACGCAGCCACCGGCGGCGACCCGGAAACTGGCGACGCTCACCGGACTGCCCTCCGTCGCGGGTCGAGGCTGCTCACAGCACCGCCCGCGGGTAGGAGCCGAGCAGCTTGCACAGCGAGGCGCGGCGCTTGATCTCGGCCAGCGCCTTGGCCACCGGCGCATCGCTCGCATGGCCCTCGACGTCGACGAAGAACACGTAGTCCCACTTCTTGCGGCGCGACGGCCGCGACTCGAGCCGCGACATGCTGATGCCGTGGCGGGCGAACGGCTCGAGCAGACGCAGCAGCGCCCCCGGCCCGGCGGTGTCCGGCCCGGACAGCAGCAAGGTCGTGCGGTCACGCCCGGAGGGTTCCAGGATCTTGCGGCCGACGATCAGGAAGCGGGTTGCGTTGTCCGGCCGGTCCTCGATCTCGGGCACCAGTATCTTGAGGCCGTAGACCTCGGCCGCGGCCTCGCCGGCGATCGCGGCCGTGCCGTCCTCGTCGCGCGCCCGGCGCGCGGCCTCGGCGTTGCTCGCGACCGCGATGCGCTCGACGTTCGGCAGGTGCTCGCTCAGCCACCCACGGCACTGGGCCAGCGACTGCTGGTGCGAGCAGATTCGCTCGATGCGCTCGAGCGAATCGACCCAGCCGATCAGGTGCTGGTGCACCCGCAGCTCAACCTCGCCGCAGATCTTGAGCGGCGACAGCAGGAACATGTCAGCGGTGTGGCTGACGGTACCTTCAGTCGAGTTCTCGATCGGCACCACGCCGAAGTCGGCGACACCCGACTCGACCTCGCGGAATACGTCGTCGATCGCGGGCAGCGGCAACGCCCTGACCGAGTGGCCGAAGTGCTTCAGCACCGCCTGCTGGGTGAAGGTTCCCTCGGGCCCGAGGAAGGCGATCTTGAGCGGCTCCTGCTGCGCGAGACACGCCGACATGATCTCGCGGAACAGCCGCACCATCTCCTCGTTGGACAGCGGCCCGCGGTTCCTCGCCATCACCCGCCGCAGCACCTCGGCCTCGCGCTCCGGCCGATAGAACTCAGCGGTCGCGGTTCCGGCGGCCCGCTTCGTGGTGCCGACGGCCTGGGCGATGCGCGCCCGTGCGTTCAGCAGCTGCTCGAGCTCGGCATCGATCCGGTCGATTTCGGTGCGGATGTCGGCGAGCCCGGCGGCCGGCGGGGCGGCGCGGGGATGCTTGCGGCGGGGCGTACGTGCCATCGTGGCCTCAGATCAGGCGGGCGGCCAGCACGCCACCGATCGCCCGCAAGCGCGTGACGATCGCAGCCGGTACCGGCGCGTCGGTGTCGATGATGGTATAGGCAATTTCGCCGCGTGACTGGTTCAGCAGGTCCGCGATGTTGAGCCCGGCGCTCGCGAGCGCCGTCGAGATCTGGCCGACCATGTTGGGCACGTTGGCGTTGGCGATGGCGAGCCGGTAAGTCGCGGGGAGCCGCGGCAGTACCGCCTCGGGGAAGTTGACCGAGTTGCGCAGATTGCCACTCTCCAGAAACTCCCGCAGCGTCTCGACGGCCATGACCGCGCAGTTCTCTTCGGCTTCGGTGGTCGACGCGCCGAGGTGCGGCAGCGCGACGACCTGCGGGTGACCGCTGGTCGCCGGCGTCGGGAAGTCCGAGATATAGGCCGACAAGTGACCGGCGTCGAGCGCGGCAAGGACATCGGTTTCGTTGACGACCTCGGAGCGCGCGAAATTGAGCACCGCCGCGCCTGGCCGCATCAGGCGGATGCGCGCGGCATTGACGAGGTCGCGGGTCGCCTCGACCGCGGGCACGTGCAGCGTCACGAAGTCCGACCTGGCGAACAGATCATCGACCGACAAGGCCTGCTCGACGCCGGAGGACAGCTGCCAGGCGCGCTTGACGGTGATCTGCGGGTCGTGTCCCAACACCTTCATGCCGAGCGCGTGCGCGGCATTCGCCACCTCGACGCCGACCGCGCCGAGTCCCACGACCCCGAGCGTGCGCCCTGGCAGCTCGTAGCCGACGAAGCGCTTTTTGCCCTCCTCGACCGCGTGGTCGAGCGCCCGCTGGTCGCCGGTGAGACCGCGGACGAACGCCCACGCCTGGCAGACGTTGCGCGCCGCGAGCAGCAGCCCGGTGATCACGAGTTCCTTGACCGCATTCGCGTTGGCGCCCGGCGCGTTGAACACCGGGATGCCGCGCTTGGTCAGCTCCGCCACCGGGATGTTGTTGGTGCCCGCGCCGGCGCGCGCGACGGCGAGCACGCTCGCCGGCAGTACCATCGAGTGCATGTCGGCGGACCGCACCAGCACGGCGTCCGGCGCCGCGATGCCGGAAGCGACCTCGTAGCGGTCGCGCGGCAAGCGCTCGAGCCCGCGCACCGAGATGTTGTTGAGCATCAGTATCCGAAAGCTCATCGGCTGGGTCCCACCGCTCAGCCGCCGCGCCGCGCGAAATCGCGCATGAATGCGACCAGCGCCTCGACGCCGGCGAGCGGCATCGCGTTGTAAAGGCTCGCACGCATGCCGCCGACCGAGCGATGTCCCTCGAGGTTCGTCAGGCCCTCGCGGGCCGCCTCAGCGACGAAGGCTTTGTCAAGCGAGGCATCGGCGAGGCGGAACGTCACGTTCATCCAGGAGCGCGCATCCTTGGCGATCGGGTTCGTGTACCAGCCCGAAGCGTCGATGTATCCGTACAGCAGCTGCGCCTTGGCGCGGTTGCGCTTCGCCATGGCGGCGAGACCACCCTGCGCCTTCAGCCACCTGAACACGAGCCCGGCGAGGTACCAGGCGAAGGTCGGCGGGGTATTCAGCATCGAGCCCTCATCCGCAATCGCCTTGTAGTCGAGCACCGTCGGCGTGCCAGCACGGGCGCGGCCCAGCAGGTCTTCGCGGACGATCACGACGGTCAGTCCCGCGGGGCCCACGTTCTTTTGCGCACCCGCGTACAGAAGGCCGAAGCGGCTGACATCGATTGGGCGCGACAGGATCGTCGAGGACACGTCGGCGACGAGCGGCACGCCCGACTCGGGAATCCAGTGGAACTCGACGCCGGAGATCGTCTCGTTCGGGGTGTAGTGCAAGTAGGCCGCGCCCGCGGTCGGCCGCCACGCGGCGTAC
>DATNHZ010000172.1:0-2205 GCA_035604655.1 Steroidobacteraceae bacterium
CAGGCAGGGCCCGCAGGACCGGTTCGGCTTCCTCGAGCGCCGCCTTGATCGTGTCGACGAGCCGGTCGATCTCGCCGTGCGTGATGATCAACGGCGGGCAGAACACCAGCGAATCACGGATCGCGCGCACCATCAGGCCGCGTCGGATACAGATGTCGCGGATGATCGGGCCGGCCGTGCCCTCCTTGGCGCCGAACCGCTCGTTTGTGCCTGGCCGTGAGACGATTTCAACGGCGCCGATCAATCCGAGCGAGCGAGCCTCCCCGATTAGCCGGTGGCCGCGCAGGCGGTCGAGCGCCTTCACAAGATACGGGCCAGAATCCTCGGCCGTGCGCTCGATCAACCGTTCGCGGCTCAGGATCTCAAGGTTCTTGAGCGCGACCGCCGCACACGTCGGATGCCCGGAATAGGTGTAGCCGTGCACGAACTCACCCCCCGCCTCGCGCAGCGCCGCGATGATCGGTGCCGCGACGGCCGTCGCCGAGATCGGCAGGTAGCCCGACGACAAACCCTTGGCCATCGTGACGATGTCCGGCCGCACGCCGAAGTGCTGGAACCCGAACCAGCGCCCGAGCCTGCCGAAGCCACAGATGACCTCATCGCTGATCAGCAAGATGCCGTGCCTGCGACACACCGCCTCGATCTGCGGCCAGTACCCGGGCGGCGGGATGATGACACCGCCCGCGCCCTGCACCGGCTCGCCGATGAAGGCTGCGACGTTCTCGGCTCCGACCTTGACGATGCGCTCCTCCACGGCTGCCGCAGCGCGCGCCGCGAACGCCGCTGGCTCCTCGCCGTAGGCATCGCCAAACAGGTACGGCTGCATCACGTGCTCGATACCGGGAATCGGCAAGTCGCCTTGCGCGTGCATCGCCTTCATGCCCCCGAGGCTCGCGCCCGCGACAGTGGAGCCGTGGTAGGCGTTCCAGCGGCTGATGAAAATCTTGCGCCGCGGCTGCCCCTTGACGGCCCAGTAGTGCCGGGCAAGCCGCAGCGCCGTGTCGTTGGCTTCGGAGCCCGAGTTGTTGAAGAACACGTGCTGCAGATCGCCGCCAAGGCGCGCCGCGACTTCGGTCGCGAGGCGGACGGCAGGCACGCTCGCGGTCTTGAAGAAGGTGTTGTAGTACGGCAGCTCCAGCATCTGCTCGTAGGCGGCGCGCGCCAGTTCCGTGCGCCCGTAGCCCGCGTTGACGCACCACAGGCCCGCCATGCCGTCGAGGATCGCGTTGCCGTCGGCGTCGTGGATCGTGCAGCCTTCGGCGCCGATGATCAGCCGGCTACCGCCGAGCTCAGCCTGAAGCCGGTAGTCGGTCTGGCCGGGAAGATGGTGAGCGACGTCGAGGCGGCGCAGCTCTGTGACTTCGTCGGCACTCAGTGTGGTGTGGCTCATAGCGGTCCCCTGGTGAGGCAAGGCGCCTGTCAGGCGCGCAGCAGTTCATGAACGGCGCGATGCGCCTGTTCGATAGCGACGTCGGTGTAGGCACCACCCCCGGAATCGGAATTGGCGATTGCGATGCGGCCAAATCGTGCTCGACCGATCACGTGTGGCTGCTCGTTGTGCGGGCGAGTTGGCTCGAACAGCGAGTTGTTCTCCGGTGCATAACCGTGCGGCCAGCGGTTCACGGTGATCGCGGTAATGTCCGCCGCCGGTTCAAAGCCACCGCCGCCAAGCATTCGGCCGAGCTGGTCGCGGATGTTGCGCTCGAATACCTCGAACGGAGTCGCGAGAAGCTCGGCCTGCCCGGCCTTGTTCTGGTCGTGCTCCGTCAATCCCGGCCGGCACGGGGTCCTGGTCATGCGTACGAGGCTCGGCTCGGCCGGGGAGCGCGGGCTTCTGAAGTCACCGACATCGACGGTCGGATTCAACGCAAGCGAAGTGAAGTAGCTGCCCGGGGCGTAGATCTGCCGTACGCCCAGCTGCGCAAATGCGCGCCAATCGCGCAGCGCGACGCTTGCGTACACTAGCGGCGTCTTGACGAGTGCCCGCAGCGCGGTCTTTTGTCGCTCCGGCAACTCCGGGCAAAGATAAGGGATCATCGCGTTGTAACAGGCAAGCACGCAGTGCCTGGTGCGTACCGCGAGGGGTCGCCCATCGCGCACGTAGGTCACAACGGTCTGCCGGGCCGTCGCCGGCGCGCCTGCGTGCTGGACTCTAACGACGACACTGCTGAGCCGGAGGCGCACCGGCTCGTCCCTGCGGTCGAG
>DATNHZ010000173.1:0-4111 GCA_035604655.1 Steroidobacteraceae bacterium
AACGCCTTGGTGGAGGCGACGCCGATCTCCGGGCCGGCGCGCGTCAGCATCACGAGCTCCGCTTCCCGCACCAGCGAGGACTCAGGCACGTTGCAGATCGCGAGTGTCGACAGGTAGCCTGCCTGCTTCGCGAGCCGCAGCGCGGCAAGCGTATCGGCCGTCTCGCCCGACTGCGAGATCGTGACGAACAGCGTGTGCTTCGGCACCACCGGGTTGCGGTAGCGGAACTCGCTCGCGATGTCGACCCAACACGGCAGCCGGCAGATTTGCTCGATGAAGTAGCGGGCCACCGAGCCCGCGTGCCAGCTGGTGCCGCAGGCGACGATCTGCACCGCTTCGGTACGCTTCAGGACGTCCATCGCGGCCGGGCCGAACGCGGCCTCCAGCAGCTTCCCGCCCGCGACCCTCCCCTCGAGCGTCTGTGCGACCGCGCGCGGTTGCTCGTAGATCTCCTTCAGCATGTAGTGCGCGAACTCGCCCTTGTCGACTGAATCGGACGACAGTTCGCTTTCCATGACCTTGCGTTCGACGCGACGGCCGTGGCGGTCGACGATCGTGACGCTGCGCCGGTGGATCGCCGCGACATCGCCTTCCTCGAGGATCTGGAACCGCCGCGTGACCGGTAACAGCGCCGAGATGTCGGAGGCGACGAAATTCTCGTCTACCCCGAGGCCGACGATCACCGGGCAGCCGGCGCGCGCGAGCACGATCGTGTCCGGGTCCGTCTCGCTCATCACAGCGAGTGCGTAGGCACCGTGCAGTTCGCGGACGGTGGCCTGTACGGCTCCAAACAGATCTTTGGAACGCGCCAGGTGATGGTGAACGCGGTGTGCGATCACCTCGGTGTCGGTCTCCGAGGTGAACTCGTAGCCCCGCGCCAAGAGGTCGGCGCGCAGTTCCTCGTGGTTCTCGATGATGCCGTTGTGGACGATCGCAATCCCGTCGCGCGACACGTGCGGATGGGCGTTGCGCTCGCTCGGCTCGCCATGGGTCGCCCAGCGGGTATGGGCGATGCCGAGCATGCCGTACGCCGGGGCCTCGTCGAGCGCCTCCTTGAGGCGCGCAACTTTCCCGACAGTGCGCAGGCGGTGCACCCGGCCGTCGCCATTCAATACGGCGATCCCGGCCGAATCGTAGCCCCGGTACTCGAGCCGCTGCAGCCCGTCGATCAGCACGGGCAGGATGTCTCGGCCGGCGACGGCGCCTACGATTCCGCACATGGGTCAGCGCTCCTGGCTCACGTTTGATTATCGCTCAGATGCCGGTGGCGGATCGTGATCTCGATCCCGCACGGACCCGCACTCATCAGTCGGTCCGCCGCTAAGTGCCTGATTTGGGGTCTGGATCCTCGTCCGGCGGCAGATCTCCCTCGGCGATCCGGCGGGCACGCTCCGCCGGATCCGCGGCGACGGGCGATTTCCACGACGCGACGGACTGTTGCCGTGCGCGCGCGAGCGTCAGCGCGCCGCGCGGTGTCGGCCGCGCGATTGTCGAACCGGCGCCGATCGTCGAGCCGGCGCCGATCGTGACCGGAGCGACCAGCATCGAGCCCGAGCCGATGAACGCCTTGTCCTCGATCACGGTCGGCCACTTGTTCACGCCGTCGTAGTTGCAGGTGATCGTGCCAGCGCCGACGTTGACCGCGCGGCCGATCGTCGCATCGCCGAGGTAGGTCAGGTGATTGGCCTTGCTGCCCGCCCCCAGCACCGTGTTCTTGAGCTCGACAAAATTTCCGATGTGCGCGTCGGCCGCAATCCGCGTTCCGGGCCTGACCCGGGCGAACGGCCCGACGCTGCAGCGCTCGGCGATCTCGACGCCGTCGAGCACGCAATGCGGATGGATGACCGAGCCACTACCGATCGTCACGTCCCGCAGCACGCAGCCGGTCCCGATCCGGACGCGATCGCCGAGCCGGACTCGACCCTCCAGCACGACATTGACGTCGATGACGACATCGCGGCCGGTTGCGACCGTGCCGCGGACGTCGAGGCGCGCGGGGTCGAGCACGGTCACCCCGGCACGCATCAGCTCGCCGGTCCGCTGCCGGCGGTATTCCGCTTCGAGGCCGGCGAGCTGCAGCTTGTCGTTGATGCCCAGCACCTCGGCGGCCGACGGCGCCACCACTGCCTCCACCTTGATCCCGTCGCGGACCGCGAGTGTCACGACGTCGGTCAGGTAGTACTCGGCCTGCGCGTTGTCATTCCCGAGGCTTGCAAGCCACTTCTTGAGTGCGCCGGCGGGCGCGACCATGAGCCCGGTATTGGCCTCGCGGACTGCCAGTTCCTTGCGGGTCGCATCCTTCTGCTCGACGATGCGATAGACGTTGCCGGCGTTGTCCCGCAGCACGCGCCCGTAGCCGGTTGGCTCGTCGAGCAGCACCGACAGCAGCACCAGCGTGCGCTCGCCGGCGCGCTCGAGCAGGCTCGCGAGCGTCGCGGCACGCACCAGGGGCACGTCGCCGTAGAGCACCAGCACCTGGTGGCCGTCCGGGATCGCGGGCATCGCCTGAAGGAGCGCGTGTCCGGTGCCGTGCTGCTCGGCCTGCAGCTCCCACTCGAGTTGCTCACCCGCGAATGCGGTCTTGACCTCCTCGCCTCCGTGGCCGTAGACGACGTGGATGGCCGCGGCATTCAGCTGCTTCGCACAGTCGACCACGTGCGCCAGCAGCGGCCGTCCCGCCAGCGGCTGCAGGACCTTCGGCAGGTCGCTGTTCATTCGCGTGCCCTGACCGGCGGCCAGGATGACGATGCTCAACGGCATGGCACTACCCGTGCACCCGGAAAGGCACATTCTCGCATGACGCCCGGCCGGCCGGCGGGGACCCGGTCGCAGATGCAGCGGTGGATGCCCGGCGGGTACCAGGGGACGCCGAGCGGGCCGGACTCTTCTAATAGGCCAGCTGCGCGAGAAATGCGTCGATCGCGGCGAGGCATTCCGGTTCGTCGAGCAGCGGCACGTGCCCGCGATTCGCGACCGTCAGCGGCACGAGGTCGGGTTTCTCGCGCTGCATGCGCGCGAAGGTCGCCTCGCTCAGAATGTCGGACAGAGCGCCGCGAATCGCGAGCACCGGTACGGACTTCAGCGTCGCAAACAGCGGCCACAGGTCGGGCGCGGCGGCGGCCGGAGCCGCGCGCATCGCCTCGCCGACTTTGGGATCGACCGCGAGGACGGGCGCCCCGGACGCGTCTTCCCGAAAGCTCCGGCGGGCAAGCCTCGCCCACATCTCGTCCGGTAGATCTGGCCAGGCGAGACCGAACACGGTTTGAAGCTGGGCCACAGCCTCGGCCCAGCTGCGAACTGCGGGCAGGCGCCCGGCGTACCCTTTGATCCGTTCGGCCCCGGCGGGATCGATCTCCGGGCCGATGTCGTTGAGCACGACCCCGGCCACGGCGCCCGGCAGCACCGACGGCAGCATCATCGCGAGCAGCCCGCCGAGCGATGTTCCGACGATCGCGACGCGCTTCAATCCCAGCTGCGCAATGAGAGCGGCGAGGTCCGCGAGATAGGTCCCCGGATGGTAGTTCTGCCACACCGGGTCCCATGCCGACAGCCCGCGCCCGCGCAGGTCCGGGCAGACAACCCGGAATGAAGGAGCGAGGTGCGCAGCGAGCGACTCGAAATCACGGCAATTGCGGGTCAGCCCCGGCAGGCACAGCACCGCAGGCGCGCCGGCACCGGCCGTGGCGTACACCCGGCTGTGGAGCTTCAGGCCGTCTTTCGATGACCACCACTCGTCGCGAAACGCCTCGCTCCCGCTCATCCGGACCCCCGCTCGGCGAGCTCCCGGCGCAGCTCGCGCTTCAGTATCTTGCCGTTCGGATTGCGCGGCAGCTCCGTGCGCGCGACGACTGCACTCACGCGCTGCTGCTTGCCGACCCGCTGGTTGGTCCACGCGAGCAGGCCGTCGGGATCGAAGGGCTGCCCCGCGGCCAGCACCACCACGGCGACGGGTGTCTCGCCCCACTTCTGGCTCGGAGCACCGACGACCGCAACTTCGGCCACCGCAGGGTGTTCGCGCATGACGCTCTCGATGTCGGCCGGGAAGATGTTCTGGCCGCCCGACAGGATCATGTCTTTTTTCCGGTCGACGATGTAGAGAAAACCGTCCTCG
>DATNHZ010000174.1:0-14213 GCA_035604655.1 Steroidobacteraceae bacterium
CCAGTGACAAGCTCTCGCAGCTGCGGCGCGGCGTCATCGAGCTCTACGTCTCCGAGCATCCGCTCAACTGCGAGGGCTGCCCGGCGGACCAGCACTGCGAGCTGCAGGACATTGCGGCCGCACACGGCGTCACGGAGAGCCCGTTCACGGACGACGGCCGCCACGCCGGTCACGCGTTCGACGTGATTGGCGGGGTGGCCGCCGCGACCGACACCAGCAATCCGTACTTCAACTTCAATCCGGAGCTGTGCATCGTCTGCTCGCGTTGCGTGCGCGCCTGCGACGAGACGCAGGGCACTCTGGCGCTGACGATCGAGGGCCGTGGCCTCGCCTCGCGCGTGTCGGCGAGCCAGGGCGAGCGCTTCATCGACTCCGAGTGCGTGTCGTGCGGCGCGTGCGTCGAGGCCTGCCCGACTGCGGCGCTCTCCGAGAAGTCGCTGATCAAGGCGCCGCGGCCGTCGACTGCGGTCACGACCACCTGCGCCTACTGCGGCGTCGGCTGCTCGCTTGAGGCCGAGGTCCAGGACGGGCAGGTCGTGCGGATGGTCCCGAGCCGCAGCGGCGCAGCCAACCAGGGCCATGCCTGCGTCAAGGGCCGCTTCGCCTACGGCTACGCCACCCATCCCGACCGGATTACCAAGCCGATGCTCCGCGCCAGGATCAACGATCCGTGGCGCGAGGTGTCGTGGGACGAGGCCATCGGCCACGCGGCCCGCGAGTTCAAGCGCATCCAGCAGCAGCATGGCAAGTATGCGGTCGGCGCCATCACCTCTTCGCGTTGCACGAATGAGGAAGTATTCCTGATCCAGAAGCTCGTGCGCGCCGCGTTCGGCAACAACAACGTCGACACCTGCGCGCGCGTCTGCCACTCGCCGACCGGCTATGGCCTGAAGGCGACGATCGGCGAGTCCGCCGGCACCCAGGCGTTCACCTCGGTGCAGAAGGCCGACGTGATCATGCTGATCGGCGCGAACCCGACGGAGGCCCATCCGGTGTTCGCCTCGCAGCTGAAACGCCGGCTCCGCGAAGGCGCCGGGCTCATCGTCATCGACCCCCGGACGATTGCGCTGGTCCGCACGCCGCACATCGCGGCCAACTATCACCTGCCGCTGCGACCCGGAACCAACGTCGCAGTCATCAACGCCCTCGCGCACGTGATCGTCAGCGAGGGGCTGACGCGCGAGGACTACATCAACGCCCGCTGCGAGCCCGCCTCGTACGAGGCGTGGAAGAAGTTCGTCATGGAGCCCCGCAACTCGCCGGAGGCGACTGAGGCCGATACCGGCGTGCCGGCGACGCTGGTGCGCCAGGCGGCACGGCTCTACGGCCGCGCCGGCAACGGCGCGATCTACTACGGCCTCGGCGTCACGGAACACAGCCAGGGCAGCACGATGGTCATGGCCATTGCGAATCTCGCGATGGCCACCGGCAACCTCGGCCGCGAAGGCGTCGGCGTCAACCCGCTGCGTGGCCAGAACAACGTGCAGGGTTCCTGCGACATGGGCTCGTTCCCGCACGAGTTCAGCGGCTACCGACACGTGTCCGATCCCACGGTGCGGGCGAGCTTCGAGCGTGCCTGGGGCGTTACGCTCGAAGCCGAGCCGGGGCTGCGGATCCCCAACATGTTCGAGGCTTCGCTCGACGGCAGTTTCCGGGGGCTCTACGTACAGGGCGAGGACATCGCGCAGTCGGACCCGAACACGCAGCACGTGGTTGCGGCGCTGTCAGCGCTCGAATGCCTCGTGGTGCAGGACCTGTTCCTCAACGAGACTGCAAAGTTCGCCCACGTATTCCTGCCAGGCGCCTCGTTCCTCGAGAAGGACGGCACGTTCGTGAACGCGGAACGGCGCATTTCGCGCGTCCGCAAGGTCATCGAGCCACTCGCCGGGCTCGGCGACTGGGAAGCGACCGTGCAGCTCTCAAATGCGCTCGGCTACCCGATGCATTACTCGCACCCCTCCGAGATCATGGCGGAAATCGCCCGGACCACGCCGACGTTCGCGGGCGTGACTTACGAGAAGCTCGACCGTCTCGGCAGCCTGCAGTGGCCATGCAACGATGCAGCCCCTTCAGGAACGCCGACCATGCACGTCGGGGAGTTCGTGCGCGGCAAGGGCAGGTTCTTCGTGACCGAGTATGTGCCGACGCGCGAACGCTCGACGGCGCGCTTCCCGCTGCTGCTGACGACCGGCCGGATTTTGAGCCAGTACAACGTCGGCGCACAGACGCGCCGCACGGCCAACGTCGCCTGGCATTCGGAGGATCGACTCGAAATCCACCCGCACGACGCCGAGACGCGCGGCGTAACCGATGGCGATTGGGTCGGAATCACGAGCCGCGCCGGTGAAACCGTGCTCCGCGCCACGGTGACCGACCGTGTGCAGCCGGGGGTCATCTACACGACCTTCCACTTCCCCGAGTCGGGCGCCAACGTCGTGACCACCGAGAACTCCGATTGGGCGACCAACTGCCCTGAGTACAAAGTTACAGCCGTGCAGGTCGTCAGGGTCGAGCGACCACTCGACTGGCAGCAGCGCTACCGCGTGAGCCGCGACGCGAAACCGCCGTCGGCCCATCCCACTGCCACGACCCCGGCCTGAACGCCGGGTGCCGGTCAACGCCCGATGCAAGACGACTACCTGATCGAGATGGCCAACGACGTCAGCAGCTTCTTCGTTGCGGCCAGGGACCCGGCGGCGGCCGCGACCGAGGTCATGGGTCATATCCGCCGCTTCTGGGATCCGCGGATGCGGCGCCAGATAATCGAGTGCTGGAGGAAGGGCGAGGCCGGGTTCTCGGACGTGGCGCGGGCGGCGGTGGCACTGCTGGCCGCGGACCAAAAGCCCGCCGGGTAGCCCGACCGGCGCGAATCCGCGACACTGGGTGCTGCCTGAGCCCGTACCACATATAGAAGGCGCCCAGCTGCCGTGAACCCGTCGCGTTCGCTCCTGTGGTTCCGCCGCGCGGCGCGCGTCGGCACGATCCTGGCAGCGATCGTCGTCGTCGTCGGCGCCTGGGTCCGCCTCACCGACGCGGGACTCGGCTGTCCCGACTGGCCGGGATGCTACGGTCACATTCATCCGGCCGAGCTGGTCGGTCGCGTCGGTGAGATCAACGCGGCGTATCCGGCACGCCCGTTCGAATACCAGAAGGCGCTGCACGAGATGGTGCACCGGTACATCGCGACGACGCTGGGCGTCGTGATCATCGGGCTCGCAGTGCTTGCGTTCACCAACCGCCGCGACCCGGCCCAGCCGCGCGTGCTGCCGTGGGTGCTACTCGGCGTCGTCTGTCTGCAGGGCGCTCTCGGGGCATTCACCGTCACCTGGCTCCTGAAGCCGGTGATCGTCACGCTGCACCTCGCCGGCGGGCTCGCGACGCTGTCGATCCTGTGGTGGCTGTCGCTCGTGCCCCAGCGGCGCGACGCGAAGGCCGCCGAACGCCCGGTGCGCCGCCTGGCGCTCGCCGCGCTCGCGCTGGTGGTGGTGCAGATCCTGATGGGCGGGTGGACCAGCAGCAATTACGCGGCAGTCGCCTGCCCGGATTTCCCGCGTTGCCAGGGCAGCTGGTCACCACCGATGGATTTTCGGAATGCCTTCGTGCTGTGGCGCGGCCTCGGAATTGATTACGAGGGCGGGGTGCTCGACCATCCGGCGCGCACTGCAATCCACTACACCCACAGACTCGGCGCCGTCGTGGTCGCGGTCGTGCTGCTCACGCTCGCGGTCGCGGGCTACCGCCGCGCGCAGACCCGTGCGGTGCGGGCGGCATCGGCGACGCTCGCGGCGGCACTCGTGCTGCAGTGGCTGATCGGCATGAACCTGATCTGGCAGGGCTACCCGCTGTGGCTCGGGACCTCCCACAATGCCGGCGCTGCGCTCGTGCTGCTCGCCACCCTGACTCTGGTCCGATTTCTGTGGCCCGCGGGGCCGGGCGTCACCCTCGATCTCGGTTCCGGTAGTCGCTCTTAGGCCGGGCCGGGCCGGTGCCACCCGGCGCTCCGCATCGTGGTAGGCTGCGCGCCCCGGCCGGGGCCGCCACGGCCTGCGAGAACCCCAACGCCATGGCCAGCAGTTCCGCCGCCTCGTCCGCCAGTCGCCAAGGCGTAGCCGCACGCGCCGGCTGGCCCGACTATTTCGAACTCACCAAGCCCAAGGTCGTTCTGCTGATCTCGTTCACCGCCGTCGTCGGCATGTTCCTCGCAACTCCGGGCCTGCCGCCGCTGCGTGCGCTGATCTGCGGCACGCTCGGGATCTGGCTCGCCGCGGCCTCGGCCGCCGCAATCAACCACGTGATCGACCAGCGCATCGACAGCGAGATGGCGCGCACCCGGCATCGGCCGCTGCCGAGCGGCACGATCAACGAGGCACCGGCACTCGGCTTCGCTTTCGCGCTCAGCGTCGCATCGATGGCAATCCTGACGCTGCTGGTGAACCCGCTGACGGCACTGCTGACATTCAGTTCGCTGATCGGCTATGCGATCGTGTACACCGTCTGGCTGAAGCGTGCGACCCCGCAGAACATCGTGATCGGCGGCGCGGCCGGGGCCGCGCCCCCGGTGCTCGGCTGGGCCGCCGTGACGAACAGCGTCGATGCGAACGCGCTGCTGCTGTTCCTGATCATCTTCACCTGGACACCGCCACACTTCTGGGCGCTCGCGATCGCCCGGCGCGAGGAATACGCCAAGGTCGGCGTACCGATGCTGCCGGTCATCTACGGGGTCGAGCTCACGCGGCTGCATATCCTGCTGTACACGATACTGCTCGTGATCGTGACCGTGCTGCCTTATCTCACCGGCATGTCCGGGCTCGTGTATGCGCTCGCGGCGCTCGTGCTGAACGCGGTCTTTCTGCACTACGCCTGGACACTCTGGACTCGCCCCAGGCCCGATTTGCCGATGCGAACGTTTCGCTGGTCCATCAACTACCTCGGACTGCTGTTCGCTGCGCTGCTGATCGACCACTACTGGCTGATTCGCCCCTAGACCGAGTGCCCGCCGTCGGCGCGATCCGGCGCGCGATTCCTGTCCGGTTCGCTTGCGGACTCCCACAGGCAATCGGGGCCGGGTTCAAACGCCGATGCATGACGAGTTCGGCGCCGCCCATACGCCGTTGCCGAATCGCGAAATCCGCGATCTCCGGATCGTCAGCGTCGCGCAGACAACGTTGGTCGCTGAAGCGCTGGCGCTCGTCGTGAGCGCACCGACGCCGGTCGCCCGAACGATCGTCCGCGCGGTCCGCCACATGAGCGGCCGCCGCTCAGTGAACTCCGGTCACCGCATCCGACACGAACGGATTGTGGCGCCGCTCAGCGCCGAAGCTCGAGAGCGGGTCGTGGCCCGGCAGGAACCGCACGTCGTCGCCGAGCGGGAGCAGATTGCCGCGGATCGACCTGATCAACGTCGCGTGGTCGCCGCCCGGGAAATCCGTGCGACCGATTGAGCCCTGGAAAAGCACATCGCCGACAATCGCGAACCGGCTCGGCGCATGGCAGAACGTCACGTGGCCCGGCGTGTGACCTGGACAGTGGCGCACGGCGAGCGTGAGCTTGCCGACGGTCACGCCGTGGCCGTCGTGGAGCCAGCGATCCGGTTCGAAGCTGCCCTCGCTCGCGATGCCGAATGAGCGCGCCTGCTCTGCGAGCTGGTCGATCCAGAACCGGTCGCCTTCGTGCGGGCCCTCTACCGGAATGCCCCGGAGCCGCTTCAGCTCGGCGGTGGCGCCGGCATGGTCGATGTGCGCGTGCGTCAGCAGGATCTTCTCGAGCCTGATGCCGTGCTGGTCGACGAAGCGGAGTACCTGGTCGAGGTCGCCGCCCGGGTCGACGACTGCGCCATTCATCGTCGCCGGGTCCCAGATCACCGAACCGTTCAGGCGAAACGGCGTCACCGGGATGACAGCGACGCGCATCGGCGAGGGTGCGTGAGTTTGGTCGGTCACGATAGCCGAACGTCGGCCGCAAGCGCAGGCCTGCGCCTTACCGCCCGCGCCACAGGTCCGCGAAATGTGGCAGCAGCGGCCGGATCACGGGCCAGAACAGCAGCAGCTTCAGAGCCATCCGCAGGATGCGCCGCGGGCGCCCGAACAGCACGAGTGCGGCACCGCCGACGAGCAGCACCGGCGCGAGGCCGGAGCGGGCCCGCGCCACGATGCGATCGGCCAGCCGGAACCGCAGCGCCAGGGCTGCCGAATCATCGCCGAGCTCGAGCCGCAGCCGCTCGCTGCGGGCGAGCAGCAACTCGCGCCGCGCGGCGAGCAGCTCGCCGTGCGCGTTCATGTCGATTTCCCTTCGAGTGAGGCCACGTCGCGCTTCATCTCATCGACCGTGGCGCCCAGGAAGCGTGGGCGGCGGTGCAGGCGGGCCCTGACGGTGAGTACCGCGATCACCGCCACCAGCGCGAACGCGCCCGTGACGAGTCCCGCAGCGAGCAGTCGGTGGTCGTCCCAGAACGCGATCACGATCGTGAGCGCGAGCAACAGTACCGCGAGGGAGCCGAAGAAGATCGCCGTGATGCTCCACAGCAACACGCCGGCCGCGTACCCGATCTGTTCTTCGATCTCGACCGATACGAGCTCGAGCCGCGTGTGGGCAAGCGCAATCAGGGCCGCCAGCATCCGCCTCAGCGAGGCGAACAGGCCGAGCTCGGGGAAGTCGTCAGCCACGGCCTAGCGGCGGCCCAGCAGCACGCCGAGCACGACACCGATCGCAGCCGCAACACCCAGCGACTGCCACGGGTTGTCGCGGACGAAGTTGGTCGCATCGTCCGCGGCGGCCTTGGCCCGCACCTTCAGCTCCGACTCCAGCTGCTCAAGCCGCGCTCGCGCTTTTTCGACCGATTCGGTGGCCTTGTGGCGCGCGTCTTTGGCGCGGTCGCTGGCATCGTTGGCCGTGGCCGACATCAGGGCCTCGGCGTCCGCAACCACCGCCCGCAGGTCGTCCATCAGTCGACGGGTGCTCGCTTCACTCATGGCTGAATACCCCTGCCATTCTGCTACTGCCACATGCTAACGCTGCAAGGCATCGCCGGCATCCGGGGATTCCGCGGGCGGCCCATCGAGGCGTGGCTGGCCGGCCAGCCACGGGCCGAGCAGCGCGAGCGCCCGCTCCACTTCGGGTGTCGTGATCGCGAACGACAGGCGGATGAAGCGCTGTCCGTGCACCGGATCGAAGTCGATCCCGGGGGCGGTCGCGACGCCGGTATCGGCCAGCAGGCGCCGGCAAAAGGCCAGGCTGTCGCGCGTCAGGTGGCCAACGTCCGCATACAGGTAGAACGCGCCGTCAGGCGGGACGATCCGGGTGACGCCCATCGCGGCGAGCCCCCGCAGCAGCAGGTCGCGGTTCACGCGATAGGTGTCGACCGACCGGGCGAGTTCGTCCCCATCGTCGAAGGCGGCGAGCGCCGCGTACTGCGAGAGCGTCGGCGGCGTCAGGAACAGGTTGATGACGTAGGCCGACAGCCGGGCCGCGAGCGCCTCCGGGACGACCAGCCAGCCGAGCCGCCAGCCAGGCATGCGGTAGAGCTTCGAGAAACTGTTGATGACAATTGCCTCCGGTGCCACCTCAAGCGCCGACACCGCGCGCGGGCCGAAGCTGATGCCGTGGTAGATCTCGTCCGACAGCAGGCGAATGCCCTGCACACCGCATTCGGCGGCGAGTGCGGCGAGCTGCGTCCGATCAAGCATCGCGCCGGTCGGATTGGCGGGGCTGGCGACGACGAGTCCGTTGAGCGGCGGATCGATCTTCGTCAGCGCCTCCGCGGTCAGCCGAAAGCCCGTGTCCGGGCCGCAGTCGATCTCGACCGCCTCGCGACTGAGCGCGGTGAGCGCGTTGCGATAGGCTGGGTACCCGGGGCGGCAGATCCCGATCCGGTCGCCGGGCCCGAACAGCGCCGCAAACGCGGCGACGAGCGCGGCGCTGGCGCCGTTCGTCAGCAGGATCCGGGCGGGCGCGACGTCGACGCCGTAGAGGTCGCGGTAGTGTCGCGCAATTCGTTCGATCAGCTCGCGTGATTCGACGTAGCCGGTTGGGTCGAGCGCGAGCGCACGCGCGGCAGCCGCGCGCGCTCTGGGCGGCGTGCCCGCGCTCGGCTGCCCGAAATGCATGGGAATGACCGGCCGTCCGGCCCGCGCAAGGTCCGCAGCCTGACGTGCGACCAGGCTCGTGTAGAACGGCGGCACGGCGGCTCCGCGCAACCGCATGGCCAAATGAGCTGCGGAACGATTGCTCGACGTGCTACTCATGCTGGGGACCTCAGCGCCGCGACGGGACGCGGCGCTCGACGTCGATCAGGAGCCACACTGCGGCACTTGCGAGCGCAAAGCCGATGCCCGTCCCGAACGCCGCGCCCCAGCCGTAGCGAGTAGCCAAGTAGCCGACCAGGAAGGTGCCGATGATGCCGCCCACGTTGCCTCCGGCATTGAGGACGCCGGTCGCGGCGCTCGCCTGTTCGCGCGCCACCCAGAAGGCGGCAGCCCAGAACGGCGCCTCGGTCATCTGCGCACAGCCGAAGCAGGCGGCCAGCGCGGCCACAGCCCAGTACGCGCTGTCGGTGTGCATCGCGACCGACAGCAGTACGGCGGCCAGCGGCAACGTGACGAGCGGAACGATGCGAAACCCCCAGCGCGCACCGATACGCAGGCAGGCCAGGTCGCACAGGTAGCCCCCGAGGGAGGCGCACATCGCGCCGGTGACCAGCGGGATCGCCGCCAGCCAGCCGCTTTGCAGGATCGTGAGCCGCCGCGCCTCGACGAGGTAGGTGAAGCTCCAGTTCATGAAGAAGTAGAAGACGTAGTTCATCAGCAGGTAGCCTAACGTCAGCAGCAGTACGTTGCGGTCCGCAAGCACTCGGCCCGCAGCGGCCCACGCGAACTGGCGCGCCGGCGGTGGCCGGCCACCGTCCTCGATCTCGGCGAGCTCGCCAGGCTGGATGGCCGGGTGCTCGCGCGGCGTATCTCGGATGTACCACCACCATACGGCGGCGAGCGCGACTCCGGGCAGGCAGGTCGCATAAACGGCCGCCTGCCAGCCATGGTCCGCCATCAGGCGCGACACCAGCGGCTGGGTCGCGGCGGCCCCGAGGCTGAGGCCGGTGACCTGCAGGCCGTTCATCAGTGCCCAGCGCCGCGGCGGGAACCACGCCTGAATGAGGCCGGCGTTGATCGGAAACAGCGGGCCCTGGGCGACGCCGGTGACGAAGCGCGCCGCCGCGAGCAGCGCGAGCAGCGAGGTCCCGGTCGCGAGCGCCGGCGCGAGCGCGAAGCCGGCAGTGCCGGCAATGGACAGGACGATGCAGGCGAGGGTCCCGAGCCGCGCCCCGACGCGCTGCCCGAACAGCCCGCCGGGCACCTGGAACGCCGTGTAGGCGATCAGGAATGCGTTGAACAGCCAGCTGATCTGCCACGTCGTGAAGCCGGCCTCGCGCGTCAGCGGCACCGCGATCACTGCCAGCGTCGTGCGCTGGAGGTAGGCGGTGAACGCCGCCGCGAAGATCCAGACGAACACCAGCCATCGCACGCGCAGCGCGGGCGGCCCGCGCGGCGCGCGACCGCCGTCACTGCCGGAGCTCGTCATGCAGGCCGCACCCTTCGGCGGCGGGTCCGGATAGACCCGTCAGCGGGGATGCTAAGCGACCCCGCTACTCGACGTCGAACTTTACGCCCTGCGCGAGCGGCAGCGCTGCCGAGTAATTGACGGTCTGGGTCTGCCGGCGCATATAGGCCTTCCAGGCGTCGGAGCCGGATTCGCGGCCGCCGCCGGTCTCCTTCTCGCCGCCGAACGCCCCGCCAATCTCCGCGCCGCTCGGTCCGATGTTGATGTTGGCGATGCCGCAGTCACTACCCTCGGCCGACAGGAACAGCTCCGCTTCCGACAAGTCCTGCGTGATCAGGCTCGACGACAGCCCCTGCGAGACGCCGTTGTTCGCGGCAATCGCCTGCTCGATCGTCGCGTAGCGGAATACGTACAGGATCGGCGCGAAGGTCTCGTGCTGTGACGCCTCGATCGGTCCTGCGAGCTCGACGATCGCCGGTCGCACGTAGTAGCCGGACTCGTGGCCCGCGACCGTGACGCGCTCGCCGCCGTGCACCACTCCACCCGCCGCCTTCGCGGCCGCGAGCGCCGCCTGCATCGCCTCGAACGCCGCGGCATCAATCAGCGGCCCGACGAGCGTGTCGTGGCTGAGCGGGCTGCCGACCTTCAGACTCGCGTACGCGCGCTTCAGCCGCGCAACGATCGGTTCGTAGCGGACGCCATCGACGTACAGGCGCCGAAGCGACGTGCACCGCTGGCCGGCCGTGCCGGCGGCGGCAAAGGTGATTGCGCGCACCGCGAGATCCTCTTTGGCCGACGGCGCGACGATCATCGCGTTGTTGCCGCCGAGCTCGAGCAGCGAACGACCGAGGCGCGCCGCGACGCGCGCACTCACCTCGCGGCCCATGCGGGTGCTGCCGGTGGCACTGACCAGCGGAATGCGCGCATCGTCCGCGAGCCACTCCCCGACTGGCCGGCCGCCCTGGGCGAGCGCGACGAGTCCCGCCGGTGCCTCGGCAAAGTCGCGGGCCACGGACTCGAACACGCTGGTCAGCGCATGCGCCGTCAGCGGCGTCTTCTCCGACGGCTTCCAGATCACCGGGTCGCCGCAGATGAGCGCCAGCGCCGCGTTCCACGCCCAGACGGCCATCGGGAAGTTGAAGGCGGTGATCACGCCAACCGGGCCGAGCGGATGCCAGCGCTCCAGCATGTGATGGCGGGAACGCTCCGAGACGATCGTCAGGCCGTACAGCTGGCGCGACAGCCCGACGGCGAAGTCGCAGATATCGATGACTTCCTGCACCTCGCCGGCGGCTTCGCTCGGGATCTTGCCGGCCTCGAGCGTAATGAGCTCTGCAAGTGCCGGCTTGTGCTCGCGCACGGCCGCGCCGAACAGGCGAACCAGCTCGCCGCGGCGCGGCGCCGGAACGGTTCGCCAGGCGGCGAAGGCCGCAACCGAGCGCCCGAGCATCGCTTCGTAGTCGGCGCGCGAGGTCGACGTCACGCGCCCGAGCACCCGCCCGTCGATCGGCGAGCGGCTGACGAGATCGCCGCTCGTGAGCCGTGCGCGGTCGAAGCCGACGGCGGCGAGACCCGAGGCCGGGCGACCGGCCGCGCCGACAGCGGCGCTCATGACACTGCCTTCAGCAGCACGGCCTCGGCCGCGTTGGCGCCGGCGCCGTTCGCGTAGGCCCGGCCAAAGCGGTTGGCGAGGAACTCGTCGAGACGGATGTCTTCCTGGCTCACGAACCCGCGCTGCGGCACGCGGCCGGCGACCAGCAGGTCAAGGACCGCGCACACCGAGGATGCGGTCGTCGTCTGGATCGCCGTCCATTCCTTGCCGGCGAGTACCTGCGGATAGACGCTGTGCGCGAACGACTCCTGCCACGCGCGGCCGTTCTGCAGGCCGGTCGCGGTCGCGAAGATCACGACGACATCCTGGCGCGTGCCGGGAATGGCGCTCTCCAGCAGGTCGGCGAGCATCGCCGGCCTCTCGGCGAGACGCAGGTCCTGCAGCAGCAGCTTCATCACGTCGCGGTGCCCCGGGTAGCGGATTGTGCGGTAGTTCAGGTTCCGCACCTTGCCGTCGAGGGTCTCGCACAGCGTACCGAGGCCGCCGGAGGTATTGAAGGCCTCATACTGCACGCCATCGAGCGCGAAGTGCTCGAGCTCCTCGAGCGCCGGCACGCTCGTGCGCCGGCCCTGCACGATCGCCTCGCACGGCTGGCAGTACTCGTTGATCACGCCCGCCGTGCTCCATGTCAGGTTGTAGCCGAGCGCGTTCGACGGGAACTGCGGCAGCGCGCCGACACGCATTCTGAGCGTATCGAGAGTATCGAAGCGGCGGGCCAGGTCCATGCCGACGATCGAGATGAAGCCCGGGGCGAGTCCGCACTGCGGAATCAGTGCGTGCGTCGCAGTCTTGGCGAGCTCCTTGACGATGCGCGTCGTTGCAACGTCCTCGGTGAGGTCAAGGTAGTGGATACCGGCGGCGTGCGCTGCCTTGGCAATCACGCCGGTCACCGTATAGGGCGCGGCACTGACGACGGCGTACCGGCCGTGCATGGCGGCGAGGAGGCCCGGCCCGTCGGTCACCGAGAGTGCGAGCGTGTCGAGGTTCGGCCGTTTGGCGATCGCGGCCAGCGCGGTCTCCGACTGATCGATCACCGTCACCCGGTAATCGCCGCTCGCGGCAAGCAGCTCGGCAATCATGGTGCCGATGTGGCCGGCTCCGGCTACGAGGATTTTTTTCATGGTCGGTACTCCTGAGGATGCGGACAGTGTCCGGGACTCGGCCGTTGATTTGAAGGCGCAATCCGCCGACAATGACGCGCTAATTCGTCATTTTGGATGCCTATATGAGCAGACTGCCGGACAAGGCCCCGGACGCGGCGCTCCTCGAGCTGCTGCTGGCCGATGCTCGGCTGTCGACCGCGGCACTCGCCCGCCGCCTCGGGGTTGCCCGCTCGACGGTGCAGGGCCGGCTCGAGCGCCTCGAGCGCAACGGTGTGATCCGCGGCTACACCGTCCGCTTGGGCCCGGCGGCCGCCGCTCGCCAGGTGCAGGCGCACGCGATGATCGCGGTGGAACCGCAGCAGCAGTCGCTCGTCGAGCGGAAACTGAAGGCGATGCCCGCCGTCACCTCGCTGCTGACGGTCAGTGGACCGTACGACCTGATCGCGATGCTCGCGGCCGAGACCACCGAGGCACTCGATGCAGCGCTCGATGAGCTGCGTGCGTGCCCCGGCGTCAAGTCGACGACGACCTCCATCGTGCTGTCGCGGCGCTTCGAACGGTGACGCTTCGCCCCGGGGCGCGTTGCGAGCGGTCACGCCGCGCTGCGCGCGCCCGCCCGCCCGGTGGCGAAAGGCGGCGAGTCGAGCCGCAGTGTCAGGCATTTCGCCGAGCCCCCGGCTTTCAGGAACTCGCTGAGGTGGATCTCGTGCGCGCGGTATCCGGCGCGCGCGAGCTGGGCGGTAAGTAGCGGCGAGGCCCGGTGCAGAAATACCTCGGTCCCTAGATTGACCGCATTGCAGGCGAAGTTCGCCGCATCCTCCGTACCGACCGGCACGCGCAGCGACGCCGGCACGCGGCGCTCGATCTCGGAACGGCTGGTCGGGTGGAATGCCTCGGGGTGGTACAGCACGTGGCCGCCCGACAGCGGGCAGAAGCACGTGTCGAGATGATAAAAGCGCGGATCGACGAGCCGCAGCCCGACGATTTCGCGGTCGAATGCCGTGGCGAGATACGCGAGCGCCTCCGGTTCGGTGCGCGGTCCGAGGCCGGTCCAAAGCATCGGCCCGCGCGCGTCTTGAAGGCAGTCGCCGGCGCCCTCGAAGCCGATGTCCTCGGGCAGCTCGACCATTACGAAGCCGCGTTCGCGGAACCAGCGCTTGAAGAACGGCTCTTCGCCACGCCGCTCGTGGGGCATGAAGTGGCTCGCCATCGCACGCTCGCCGACGACCACGCCGGCGTTGGCCGTGAACACCATGTCGGGCAATCCGGGCTGCGGATCGATCGTGACGATCTCGGCGTGCGCTGCGAGCGCGGTGCGCAGTGTCCGCCACTGCGACAGTGCCAGTTCACCGTGGGCGGCGCCCTGCTGCATCCACGGATTGATGGTGTAGCTGACCTCGAAATGTGTCGGGCGGCACATCAGGATTGTCGCGTTCATGACGGCATTGCTCCGGCGGCCACAGACCGCGCCGGCGCTGCCGCCGGCAGGAAAATCTCGGCGAGCATGCAGCGGACGCCCCCGCCGCCGACGTGCTCGATCGTGTCGACCGCGCAGGGTACCGGCCGTGCGTGCTGCTCGAGCAGCTGACGCTGGGCCGGCGCGAGGCTGCGCCAGGCGCGTTGTGACAGGGCGACGACCGGGCCCTCGACCCCCGCGTCGAGAAACAGCACGTTGCCCGCGAACTCCGCGACCTGCTCGGCAGAAATGTCGAGCAGCATCTTGCCGGTTTGCTGCAGAGCGTCGAGCACACGCTGCCGGTCTGCGCCGGAAGACACCAGATTGCTGGCCAGCACCGCCAGCGACGGTCCCACCGACAGCAGCACGTTCGTGTGATAGATCTCGCGGCCCTGCGCGTCGTGGGCGTGGAATGCGAGCGGCTCGTAACCCAGCTCGCGACAGGCAATGTCGACGGCCTCGCGGTGTGTCCGCGGCGACAGGGCGGCATACG
>DATNHZ010000175.1:0-2175 GCA_035604655.1 Steroidobacteraceae bacterium
ATCCGCGGCGGTGCTGGCGGCAATGACGCTGCCGACCAGCCTGGAGTTCGACCTCGCCACGGGGCGGCGCGGCGAGCGAGATGCGATTGTCGCGGGGTTGTTGTCGGAACTGACGGGCGCCGAGGCCGCGACGGTCGTCAACAACAACGCGGCCGCGGTGCTGCTGGTGCTCGGCGCACTGGCGGCGCGACGCGAGGTACTGGTCTCGCGCGGCGAGCTGATTGAGATCGGCGGTTCGTTCCGGATGCCTGACATCATGCGCGTCGCCGGCGCCCGGCTGGTCGAGGTTGGCACGACCAATCGTACCCACCCGGAAGATTATGCGGCGGCGTTTGGTGAGCGAACCGGACTCGTGATGAAGGTGCATCCGAGCAACTACGCCATCAGCGGCTTTACGACCGGAGTTGCGACCCGCGAGCTCGCCGCGCTGGCGCACACGCACGGGGTGCCCCTCGCGCTCGATCTCGGCAGCGGCGCGCTGGTCGATCTTGCGGCCTTCGGCTTGCCATCGGAGCCGGTGGTCCGCGCTGCGGTCGCGGCCGGCGCCGATCTTGTGACCTTCAGTGGCGACAAGCTGCTCGGCGGTCCGCAGGCCGGGCTGATCGTCGGCCGGGCCGACCTGATCGCGCGCCTCAACCGGCACCCGCTGAAGCGCGCACTTCGCGTCGGCAAGCTGACGATTGCGGCCCTCGAGGCGGTGCTCCGGCTCTACCGGACGCCCGAGCGACTGCCGGAGCAGCTGACGACGCTCGAACTCCTGACCCGACCCGTCGAGCCGATCCGCCTTCAGGCCGAGCGCCTCGTGCCGGCGCTGCAGTTGGCCGTCGGTTCGGGCTACGTCGTCACCGCGGAACCTGCGCTCAGCCAGATTGGAAGTGGTGCGTTGCCGATTGAGCGACTTGAGAGCTACGCCCTCGCGGTCCGCCCCGGTCCTACCCGCAAGGCTGGTCACGGCGTCGAACGTTTGGCACGCGCGCTACGGCAGCTGCCGCGCCCCGTAATCGGCCGCATCAATGAGGGCGTATTGTGGCTCGATCTGCGCTGTCTCGGGGAACAGGAGGAGGGCGAGTTCGTCGCGCAGCTCGCCGGCCTCAACCGATGATCGTCGGCACCGCGGGCCACATCGACCACGGCAAGACCACGCTGGTCCGCGCGCTGACCGGAGTGGACACCGACCGGCTCAAGGAAGAGAAGGCACGCGGCATTTCGATCGAGCTCGGCTATGCGTACGTCCCGTGCGCCGACGGCGAGATCCTCGGCTACATCGACGTACCCGGCCACGACCGGCTGGTGCACACGATGCTCGCCGGTGCTTGCGGCATCGACTATGCCCTGATCGTCGTGGCGGCCGACGACGGTGTGATGCCACAGACCCGCGAACACGTCGCAATCCTCGATCTGCTTGGCATCACTGGCGGTGTTGTCGCGCTGACCAAGGTCGATCGCGTGCAGCAACCGCGGGTCGCGGCCGTCACCGCCGACATCGACCGGCTGCTGGCACCGACTTGCCTGCGCGCGGCGCAGGTCATCACCGTCAACGCCACGGACGAACGCGATCCGGGGGTGGCCGCGCTCGCAGGCCACCTCGCGCAGGCGCGCGAGCAGCTGCCCAAACGGTCGGTGGCCGGACTGTTCCGGCTCGCGATCGATCGCGTCTTCACGCGGGTCGGGTACGGCACCGTGATTACCGGCACGGCGTTTGCAGGGCGGATTGCTGTCGGTGACGGCGCAACGCTGCTGCCCGCCGGCATCGAAGTGAGGGTTCGCGGGATCCGCGCGCAGAACCGGCCTGCGGAGGCGGGCGTGGCCGGACAGCGGCTCGCGCTTAACCTTGCCGGCGTCGAGCCGGCTGCGATCAGCCGTGGTGACTGGCTGGCCGATCCGCGCGGGCTTGCGCCGACGACCCGTATCGATGCGCGACTCACGCTGCTCGCGGGCGATGGACCGGTGCTGCGCTCGTGGGCCCCGGTGCACGTCCATTTTGGCGCGACGCACCGCACGGCCCATGTGCTGCCGCTCGATGGCGCTGCTCTCGGTCCCGGCGAGACCGGGCGCGTGCAGCTCGTGTTTGACGCCCCGGTCTGCGGCGCACCTGGCGACCGATTCGTGCTCAGAGATGCCCAAGCGGTGCGCACTCTCGGCGGTGGGCGGCTGCTTGATCCGCGGGCGCCGGCG
>DATNHZ010000176.1:0-3938 GCA_035604655.1 Steroidobacteraceae bacterium
GCGTCGTGGCATCAAGCAGCCCCGCGCGGGTGAGCTCGGCGAGTGCATCGCGGGCGAGCGCCAGCAACGCCCGGCCGCCAATGCGTGTGCCGAAGAACTGCGCCGCGACTTCCGGGAACTGGTGCGCCTCATCGAGGATCACCGCGTCGGCGCCCGGCAAGAGCTCACCGAACCCCTCTTCCCGAAGGGCCATGTCGGCGAGCAGCAGGTGGTGGTTGACGATCAGCAGGTCCGCCGCCTGGGCCTCGCGCCGCGCCTTGACGACGTGGCAGGAGCGGAACTCCGGGCAGTCCTGGCCGAGGCAGTTCTCGCGGGTCGAAGTTGCCGTGACCCACACGGGGTCGTTGTCCGGGATGGACTCGAGCTCTCCGATGTCGCCACTGTCGGTCGTGCGACTCCAGCGCTCGATGCGCGCGAGTGTCCGCTGCCGGGCGCGCCCGAGCCCGGGCAGGTCGGGTGCTGCGAGCGCCACGGCCAGCCGGTGCCGGCACAGGTAATTGGCGCGGCCTTTGAGCAGCACGATCCGGACAGGCCGGCCGAGCGCGCGGCCGAGCAACGGCAGGTCGCGGTGGAACAGCTGGTCCTGCAGGTTTCTCGTGCCGGTGGAGACAATGACCCGGCGTCCGGAGTAGAGCGCGGGCACGAGATAGGCAAAGGTCTTGCCGGTGCCGGTTCCGGCCTCGACCACCAGCGCTCCGCCAGCATCGAGCGTCTCGGCCACGGCCTGCGCCATCGCGAGCTGCCCGCGGCGCGGGCGAAAACCCGGCAGCACCGCAGCGAGCGGACCGTCGGAGCCGAATACTTGCGGAAGATTGGACACGTCGCGGCCGGGAGCGCGGCGAGGGCCGCAGCGCCATTATCCGGGTCCCGTGCCTGGAGCGAGCATCATTCAGCTCAATCGCCGGCTGCGACACCGGGCGCCAGCCACCATCGCCCGGCCAGCCTCGGCACGCGCCATGCCGCTGGCGATGTCCGGCGATTCGCCTCCGAGGCAAAGCGCGGTCTCGTTGCCATAACGGCCGCCAAGCCAATCGCGGCCTCCCCGATCCGGTGGCCGTCGGCTGCCCCGAAGAAGCATGCCGCACTGCCGCATGCGGCCACCTCGTATAATCTTGGGTTCTTCCGCTGCGGAGGCGTTGCGAGAACCCCAATGGCACCCCACTCCCCGACGCCTCTCGCCCACGCACGAGGCCTGCCGTCGAGTCTCGAGGCCTGGATCGATCAGGTCCGCGCGCTCACGAACCCGGCGCGCATCCACTGGTGCACGGGGAGCGACGGTGAGGCCGCGGAACTGACCGCGGAACTGACCGCGCGCGGCGAGCTCCAGCTGCTGAATCCGGAGACCTTTCCGCGCAGCCACCTCTACCGCTCCAACCCGAACGACGTTGCGCGGGTCGAGCATCTGACGTTCGTCTGCACCAGCAGCGAGCGCGACGCCGGGCCCAACAACCACTGGATGGCCCCGGAAGCCGCGCATCGCAAGATGGATGCGCTGTTCCGCGGCTGCATGCGCGGGCGCACTCTGTATGTCGTGCCCTACTGCATGGGGCCCATCGACTCGCCCTATGCACGCTGCGGCATCGAAATCACCGACAGCGCTTACGTCGTCCTCAACATGCGCCTGATGACGCGGATGGGGAGCGCGGCGCTTGAGCGGATCGCGCGCGAGGGTCAGTTCGTCCGCGGCCTGCATTCGACCGGCGAGCTCGACCCCGAGCGCCGGTTCATCATGCATTTCCCGGAGGAGCTGTCGATCAAGAGCTACGGCTCCGGCTACGGCGGCAACGCCCTGCTCGGAAAAAAATGCCATGCGCTGCGGATCGCAAGCTGGCAGGCGCGCGAGGAAGGCTGGCTGGCCGAGCACATGATGCTGGTCGCGCTCGAGAGCCCGCGCGGCGAGACGCACTATCTGGCGGCGGCGTTCCCCTCGGCCTGCGGCAAGACGAATCTCGCGATGCTGGTCCCGCCGGCCACGCTGTCGGGCTGGAAGGTGAACACCATTGGCGATGACATCGCCTGGCTGCACCCGGGACCCGACGGGCGGCTGTACGCGATTAACCCCGAGTCCGGCTACTTCGGCGTCGCCCCGGGCACGAGCCTGAAGAGCAACAAGAACGCCTACGACATGATCCACCACGACACGCTCTTCACCAACGTCGCGCTCACCGCCGACAACGAGCCTTGGTGGGACGGAGTCGAGGGCACTCGGCCGGTCATCGACTGGCAGGGGCGCCCCTATGACCCGGCCAACGGCCACGCCGCCCACCCCAACTCGCGCTTTACCGTTGCGGCCCGCCAGAACCCGCACTACGCGCCGGAAACTGACTCGCCGGCGGGGGTCCCGCTGTCGGCAATCATCTTCGGCGGGCGCCGCCGCACGCTCGCGCCGCTGGTGTATGAGGCTCGGAATTGGCGCCACGGCGTGCTGGTCGGCGCGGGCGTGGCCTCGGAGACCACCGCCGCCGCGACCGGCAAGGTCGGGGTCTTGCGGCGCGATCCGATGGCCATGAAGCCATTTGCCGGCTACAACTTCGGCGACTACTGGCGGCACTGGCTGTCGTTTGAGGCGCGCCTGACGCGGCCGCCGCGGATCTTCCACGTCAACTGGTTCCGCCAGGACCAGGCTGGCAAGTTCTTGTGGCCGGGCTACGGTGAGAACCTGCGCGTGCTGAAGTGGATCATCGACCGCGCCGCGGGTCGGGTGGATGCGCGCGAAACGCCGATCGGCTACATGCCGGCGGACGGCGATCTTGACGTCACCGGCCTCGAGCTCGCGCACGGCGCGCTCGAGGAGCTGCTGAGCGTCGACGCGCCGGCCTGGCACGCGGACCTTGCGCACCTCTCCAGCGAGTTCGAGCAGTATGGCGACCGGCTTCCGCCTGCGCTTCGCCAGGAACTCGAGGACGTGTTGCGGCGTCTCGGCTGAGGCGGCCGGGGCCCGGCCCCGGGGTCGCCGCGGCGATACCCCGGCTCACTCCTCGCAGATGAAGCGGATCGTCTGCGAGGATTCCCGCTCCGGCGCGCGCCCGAGCCCGATCAGGCCCTCGCCCGTGATCGGCACGCTGTCGCGGCGGACGAAGTGCTCGTCGCCGCCAGTCCCGTGGACGAACGTGCCGTTGGTGCTCTCGTCGACGAGCACGAAGCGCGTCTTGTTTGCCTCGATCCGCGCATGCAGGCGCGAGATCAGATTGCCCTTGACGATGATGTCGTTGTCCTCGGCACGGCCAATTGTCACGTGCGTGCGATGATCGTCCAGCACGATCTCCTCGCCGCGGAACCGCAGGCGTAGGCGGCTCGGCCGCTGCTGCTCGCGCGTCGCGAGCGCGATCGCCGGCAGCATGCTGGTGATGTCCTCGGTCTGCCACAGCACCTCATAAAGTGCCACCTCGTGGCTGCGGCCCTTCAGGGTCGCGACGTCGATCTGGCGGACCGCCGACTTCCACTCCGACGACAGCCGCTCGACGACCGTCACCGTCGTGATGATCTGCCCCGCCTTCGCCTGACTGGTCATGCGGTTGGCGGTGTGGACCGCAGCGCCGAACACGTCGCGATTCTCGATGACGACCGGCCCGAAATGACAGCCGATCCGGATGGCGACGTGGGCGAACTCGTTCTGCAGCGCCTGGTGGGTCGAAATCGTCCGCTGCATCTGGCTCGCAGCGTCCACCGCATCGTCGGCCCTCGGGAACGTCGCCATGATCTCATCGCCCATCGTCTTGATCACCGTTCCGGCGTGCTGCTCGGTGGCGGTCTTCATCACTTCGATGCAGATGCCGACCATTTCGCGCGCCTGGTCGTCACCGAGCTTCTCGTAGAGCATGGTGCTGCCGACCACGTCGGCGAACAAAATGGCGAGCTCGACATCCTTGGTCATGGCGGCCGCGATTATATACGACTTGTCATAAGCGACCGCTGCGGGCGCTCGCGACCCTGCTGCC
>DATNHZ010000177.1:0-10282 GCA_035604655.1 Steroidobacteraceae bacterium
CACTCGCCGAGGGGCAGAAGAACGGCACGCCGGTCGCGACCCGCCAGTCCTCGCAGGCGGCTCTGAACGTGTTCGGCCCGCGGCTGCCGGAGCTGATCGGCGGTTCGGCCGACCTGACCGGCTCCAACAACACCTGGCGCAAGGATTCCAAGACCATCACCCGTGCCGACGCGTCCGGCAACTACCTCCATTTTGGCGTCCGCGAGTTCGGCATGACGGCTGCGCTCAACGGACTCGCCCTGCACGGTGGCCTCGTTCCGTACGGCGGCACCTTCCTGGTGTTCTCCGACTACGCGCGCAATGCAGTACGGCTCGCCTGCCTGATGCGCGCGCCCTCGATCCTCGTCTACTCGCACGACTCCATCGGGCTCGGCGAGGACGGCCCGACGCACCAGCCGATCGAGCACCTCGCCTCGCTGCGGCTCATTCCGAACATGACGCTGTGGCGGCCGTGCGATGCGGTCGAGGCGCACGCCGCGTGGGCCGACGCCATTGAGCGCCGCTCGGGTCCCACTGCGCTGGTGCTGACGCGCCAGGCGGTGCCGCACCAGCCGCGTACGCCGGAGCAGCTTTCCAACGTGCGGCGCGGCGGCTATGTGCTGGTCGACCCTGCCGGTCCGCCGGAGGTGGTGCTGATCGCGACCGGTTCCGAGGTCTCCCTCGCGGTGGAGGCCGCCAAGATGCTCGCCGGCAGCGGCCGGCGCGTCCGTGTAGTGTCGATGCCCTCGACTGAGCTGTTCGATGCGCAGCCAGCCGACTACCAGGCGGGAGTGCTGCTGCCCGGGGTGCCGCGGGTGGCAATCGAAGCGGGCGTGCGCGACTACTGGTGCCGGTACGTGGGGCGTCGCGAGCAGGTCGTCGGCATCGACGTCTTCGGCGCCTCGGCGCCGGCCAAGGACCTGTTCCGGCATTTCGGATTCACGGCGGGACACGTCGTCCGCACGGCGGAAGCCGCGCTCGGCCGCTGATGGCCCTGCCTGGCGAAAGTTAGAAGAGGACTGCACGATGACAATCAAGGTGGGAATCAACGGCTACGGCCGAATCGGCCGCAACGCGCTGCGCGCGCTGTACGAGAGCAAGCGGACCGGCGAGATCCAGATCGTCGCGGTCAACGACCTCGGCGATGCGAACACCAACGCGCACCTGACGCGCTTCGACACCGCCCACGGCCGCTTCCCCGGCGAGGTCAGGGTCGATCGCGACTCGATGGTGGTCAATGGCGACCGCATCCGGGTTCTCGCCGAGCGCGACCCGGCCAAGCTCCCGTGGGGCCAGCTCGGAGTCGATTTCGTGCTCGAGTGCACCGGGTTGTTCGCCAACAAGGAGAAGGCGGCGAAGCACCTCGCGGGCGGCGCCAAGAAGGTCGTGATCTCGGCGCCGGCGGAAGGCGCGGTCGATGCCACGATCGTCTACGGCGTCAATCACGACACGCTCAGGAGCGCGATGACCGTGATTTCGAATGCCTCGTGCACGACCAACTGTCTGGCGCCGCTCGTGAAGCCGCTGCACGACGCGATCGGACTCGTCAGCGGCATCATGACGACGATTCACTCCTATACCAACGACCAGGTGCTGACCGACGTATTCCACAAGGACCTGCGCCGGGCGCGGTCGGCAACCATGTCGATGATCCCGACCAAGACCGGCGCCGCGGCGGCGGTCGGCCTCGTGCTGCCCGAACTCAAGGGCAAGCTCGACGGCTTTGCGGTGCGCGTTCCGACAATCAACGTATCGCTGGTCGATCTGACGTTCACCGCCAAACGCGCCACCTCGGTCGACGAGATCAACAAAATCCTCAGGGACGCCGCGCAGGGCGCGCTCAAGGGCGTGCTCGCCTACAACGACCAGCCGTTGGTGTCGGTCGACTTCAACCACGACCCCGCGTCCTCGACCTACGACGCGACCCTGACCAAGGTCATCGACGCGACCCTCGTCAAGGTCTGCGCGTGGTACGACAACGAATGGGGCTTCTCGAACCGCATGCTCGACACGACCCTCGCCTGGAGCCGCGCCAAGTGATGGCGCCTTTCGGCGCCGCCGCGCCAGGCGGGGTGTCGACCCGGGTCGTGCGGCTGCAGGACGTGGCCCTGGCCGGCAAACGCGTGCTGATCCGCGAGGACCTCAACGTCCCGGTCAAGGACGGCGCGGTGACAAGCGACGCGCGGATCCGCGCCTCGCTGCCGACGATCCGGCTGGCGCTCGAGGCCGGGGCGCGCGTGATGCTGATGTCGCACCTCGGGCGCCCGGAGGAAGGCAAGCCGAGCGCGGAGTTCTCGCTGGCGCCGGTCGCTGCGCGCCTGTCCGAGCTGCTCGGTCGCAAGGTGCCGCTGGTCACCGACTGGCTCACCGGCGTGACGGTCGCGCCGGGCGAGGCGGTACTGCTGGAGAACGTGCGCTTCAACAAGGGCGAGAAAAAGGACTCCGAGGAACTCGCGAGGAAGATGGCCTCGCTGTGCGATGTGTTCGTCATGGACGCGTTCGGAACCGCACACCGCGCGGAGGCGAGCACGCACGCCGTCGCCAAGTTCGCGCCGGTGGCCTGCGCCGGCCCGCTGCTGGTCAACGAGCTCGTGGCGCTGGATACGGCGCTCGAGAGCCCGAAGCGGCCGCTGGTGGCGATCGTCGCGGGCTCGAAGGTATCGACCAAGCTGACCGTGCTCGAGGCGCTGCTGGCCAGGGTCGACCGCCTGATCGTCGGCGGCGGGATCGCCAACACGTTCCTGCTGGCGCGCGGTTTTCCGATCGGCAAGAGCCTTGCCGAGCCGGACATGGTCGATATCGCGAGCCGGCTGCTCGCGCAGTCGGCGGCCAAGGGCGTCGAGATCCCGCTGCCGACCGACGTGGTCGTCGCCCGGGAGCTTTCGCCTAAGGCCGAGGCGGACGTCAAGGCCGTCGGCGACGTCGGGCCCGACGAGATGATCCTCGACATAGGCCCGGACACCGCCGAGCGGCTGGCGCGCATCGTAGGCGAGGCCGGCACGATCATCTGGAACGGGCCGGTCGGCGTATTCGAGATCGACCAGTTCGGCGAGGGCACGCGTACGCTTGCCTCGGCAATCGCGCGCTCCAGTGCGTTCTCGCTCGCCGGCGGCGGCGATACGCTCGCGGCGATCGAGAAGTACGGGGTCGAGGAGGGCATCTCCTACATCTCGACCGGCGGCGGTGCGTTCCTCGAGTTCGTCGAGGGCAAGGCGCTGCCGGCGGTCGTGATGCTGGAGGCCCGGGCGCGCGAGCGGCGGCCGTGAGCGCGCCGCTGCGCACGCCGCGCCGTACCAAGATCGTCGCGACGCTCGGGCCCGCGACCGACGACCCGCGCGTGCTCGCGGACCTGATCACGGCCGGCGCCGACGTGCTGCGCCTGAATTTCTCACACGGCCGCTTCGAGCACCATGCCCGGCGCGTGGCGCTGGTGCGCGACACGGCGCTCAGCACCGGCCGTTACGTCAGCATTCTCGGCGATCTCAGCGGGCCGAAGATCCGGATCGAGCGCTTCGCCGCGGGTCCGGTGCAGCTGGTAGAGGGCGCAACCTTCACGCTCGACGTGTCGCTCGCACCCGACGCCGGTACCGCCCAGGTCGTCGGCTGCAGCTACGCGGACCTGGTCAAGGACGTGCACGCGGGCGATGCCCTGCTGCTGAACGACGGGCTGATCGTGCTCGCGGTGACGCACGTCGACGGCCCTCGCATCGTGACGCGGGTCGTCGTCGGTGGCGAGCTGTCCGACAACAAGGGGCTGAACCGTCGCGGTGGTGGACTGTCGGCCGGCGCGCTGACGGCCAAGGATCGCGAGGACATCCGTATCGCGGCGCGGCTTGAGGTCGACTATCTCGCCGTGTCGTTCCCGAAGTGCGCCGACGACATGCTGGAGGCCCGTGAGCTGCTTCGCGAAGCGGGCGGCAACGGCCGGACGGTGGCCAAGATCGAACGTGCCGAGGCGATCCGCAATTTGGACGAGATCGTCGCGGCCAGCGATGCGGTCATGGTGGCGCGCGGCGACCTCGGCGTCGAGGTGGGGTACGCGGAGCTGACCGGACTGCAAAAGCGAATCATCGCGGTCGCCCGCCACCGCTTCCGCGTGGTGATCACGGCGACCCAAATGATGGAGTCGATGATCCAGAACCCGGTACCGACGCGCGCCGAAGTGTCAGACGTGGCCAACGCCGTGCTCGACGGCACCGATGCGGTGATGCTGTCGGCGGAGAGCGCTGTCGGCAAGTATCCGGTCAAGGCGGTCGAGGCGATGGCGCAGGTGATCCTCGGCGCCGAGAAATACGAGCTCGAGCGCGGCGTGCGCACCCGCGAGCGCGTCGACTCGGTGTTCCGCGCCACCGACGAGGCGATCGCGATGGCGGTGATGTATACGGCCAACCACATGGACGTGAAGGCGATCGTGGCGCTGACTGAGTCCGGGACCACGCCGTTGTGGATGTCGCGTATCCGCTCCGACATACCGATCTACGCATTTACCCGGCAGGAGGCGACGCGACGGCGGGTGACGCTGTACCGCGGCGTGTATCCGGTGTCCTTCGATATCACGCATACGGATCCGACCATCCTGCACCCGTCGATCTTCCAGCTGCTGATCGAGCTCGGGCTGTGTGCCGTCGGGGACCTGATCATCGTGACCAAAGGCGAGCTGTCGGGCGTCTCCGGCGGCACCAACTCGATGAAGATCCTCGAAGTGCGCCTGTAGGCCGCAGCAGCCTTACGGCCGCGGCCGCCGGGTTGCCAGCGGTGGCGCCAGCAGAGAGGATGGGGCCTTCGCAGGGGGCGCGTTTCATGCAGAAACTGTTGCTGCGCATCGGCGCCGGGCTCGTGCTCGTGATGCTGCTCGCGCTCGCCGCCGGCTGGTACGCGCTCAGCCGCAGCCTGCCCGTCGTCGATGGCCGCCGTGCTGCGAGCGGGCTCGAAGCGGCGGTGACCGTCGAGCGAGACGCGCGCGGTGCGGTCACGATCCGCGGCTCGCGCCGCCGGGACCTCGGTTTCGCGCTGGGATTTGCGCACGCACAGGACCGGCTGTTCCAGATGGACCTGCTGCGTCGCGCGAGCGCCGGGGAGCTGGCGGCGCTGCTCGGGCCGGCGACGCTCGGCAGCGACCGAGAGCTGCGGGTGCACCGCTTCCGCGCCGTCGCCGCAGCCACGGTCGCCGCGGCGCCGCCCGATGAGCGCGCGCTCCTCGAGGCGTACGCGGCCGGCGTCAATGCCGGGGCCGCGGCGCTCGCCCTGCGGCCCTTCGAGTACCTGCTGCTGCAGGTGACGCCTGAGCCGTGGCGACCGGAGGACACCGTGCTGGTCGCGCTGACGCTGTTCGTCCAGCTGCAGGATGCCGAGGGCCACGCCAAGCTGCAGCGCGGACTAATAAGAGCGGGTCTGCCCGAATCTGCTGCGAACTTCGTCTACGGCGCCGCACCCGACTGGGAAGCGACGCTCGACGGCAGCCACAGCGACCCACCGCTCATGCCGGACCCGGCCGACTACGACCTGCGCCGTCTCGGGGATCTTGATTTCAACCCGCCGCCGCGGCACGTGCGGCCGCGCGTGCCCGCCGGCAGCAACAACTGGGCGATCGCAGGCTCCCGCACGGCGAGCGGGGCAGCGCTGGTCGCCAACGACCAGCACCTCGGGCTGCGTGTGCCGAACATCTGGTACCGCGCACGGCTGCAGCTCGACGCCGCGGATCGTGCGCCGCTCGACATCACCGGAACGACGCTGCCGGGCGTGCCGGTGGTTGTCGCCGGGAGCAACGGCCACGTGGCCTGGGGATTCACCAACAGCTACGGCGACTACGAGGACGTGATCGTCGCCGTCCCCGATCCCGCGGATCCTCACCGCTACCTGACCGCAGCCGGCGCCCGGCCGTTCACCCATGCGCGCGAACGGATTCTCGTCAGGGGAGCCGCGCCGGTCGAGCTGGATGTCGTCGGGACGGAGTGGGGGCCGGTGATCGGGCGCGATTCGGCCGGGCGGGCGCTCGCGCTCGAGTGGGTCGCTCACGACCCGGCGGCGATCAATCTCGGTCTCGCCGAGCTCGAGTCCGCGACCTCGGTCACCGACGCACTCGAGATGGCGGCCCGCATCGGGATGCCGGCGCAGAACTTCGTGGTCGGCGATGCTGCCGGCCACATCGGCTGGACGATCGCCGGACAGATCCCGCGGCGCAAGGCCGGCGACGCCAGCGCTCCGCGGCTGTCGACGGATCCGGGCGTTGGCTTCGAGGGCTGGGTCGCGCCCGGGGACCACCCGCGCATCGTCGATCCGGCCGCGGGCCAGATCGCGACCGCGAATGCCCGCGTGGTCGGCGGCGCCGCGCTGGCCGTGATCGGTGACGGAGGCTACGACCGCGGCGCCCGCGCGGGGCGGATCCAGACGGACCTCGCCGCGCGCGGCAACCGGCAGACCCCGACCGACATGCTGGCCGTGCAGCTCGACGATGCGGCCGTCTTTCTCGACCGCTGGCGAGCGCGGCTCGTGGCGCTGCTCGACGGGCCGGCGACCGCCGGGCATCCGCGTCGCGAGGAATTTCGCGCAGTGCTTGGCACGTGGAGCGGACATGCCGCGGTCGACGACGCCGCGTACCGCCTGGTGCGGGCATTTCGCACCGAGGTCGAGCGGCGGGTCTTCTATGCGCTGATCGCGCCGGCCCGCGCGCAGAACCCCGCGTTTCGCTTCGAGCCACCGCTGACGTTCGAAGGGCCGCTGTGGACGCTGCTCGAAAAGCAGCCGCCCCACCTGGTTCCGCCGGGGGCGGCGAACTGGCGGGAGTTCCTGCTGGTGGCGCTCGATGCGGCGATCGCCTCGCTCGACGCCGAGTGCCAGCGGCTCGCCGAATGCACCTGGGGTCGGGTCAACCGGATGCGCATCGCCCACCCGCTGTCGAGCGCCCTGCCCGGACTCGGCGCGCTGCTCGACATGCCCGCCGAGTCGCTGCCGGGCGACCACGACATGCCCCGGGTGCTCACGGCGAGCTTCGGCGCCTCGGAGCGCTTTGGCGTGTCGCCGGGCCACGAGCGCGAGGCATACTTCGAGATGCCGGGCGGCCAGAGCGGCCACCCGCTATCGCCGTACTTCCGCGCCGATCACGAGGCCTGGGCGCACGGCAAGCCGGCGCCATTCCTGCCGGGTCCCGCAGCGCACGTGCTGACCCTGGTGCCGTGAGTCCCGCCAACTGGAGTCGCCCGATGCCGCGCCGACTGTTCCGCTACGCCGCGCTGGGTCTTATGTCGGCCACGCTTGCCGGCGGAGTTGCAGCGGCGCGCGCCACGCCGCTTGTCCACGACATCGTCATTCGGCGCGTTATGCTCTACGATGGCTCCGGCGCCGCGCCGGCCGCGGGCGAGGTCGCCATCGACGGCGACCGGATCGTCTTCGTCGGACGACACGCGCCTGGCCACGGCAAGATCGAGATCGACGCGCGCGGCAAGGCCGTCGCGCCCGGCTTTATCAACATGCTCGCGCATCCGGAAGAGTCGCTGTTCGCGGACGGTCGCGCGCAGAGTGACGTGCGCCAGGGCGTGACGCTCGAGGTGCTCGGCGAGGACTCGATGGGCCCGTTGAACGCCGCGATGCAGGAGCTGGTCGCGAAACGGCAAGCCGACATTCATTATCCCGTGAGCTGGTCGACGCTCGGCGAGTACCTCGAAACGCTCGAGCGTCGCGGCATCGCCCCCAACCTCGCCTCCACGGTCGGCGCCGCCACGGTGCGCACCTTCGTACTCGGCGAGGGCGACGTCCAGCCGACGCCCGAACAGCTTGCGACGATGCGCCAGCTGGTGCGTCAGGCAATGGAGCAGGGCGCCCTCGGCCTGTCGACCGCGCTGATCTACAGCCCGGGATCGTATGCAACGACCGCGGAGGTTGCCGCACTCGCTGCCGAGTCGAGCGCCTGCGGCGGGATCTACCTGAGCCACATGCGCAGCGAGGGCGATCGGCTGCTCGAGGGCGTCGAGGAGCTGATCGAGATCGCGCGGCTGTCCGGAGCGCCCGCCGAAATCTACCACCTGAAGGCCGCGGGCAAGCAGAACTGGGGCAAGCTCGACGCGCTGATCGCCAGAGTCGAGAAGGCCAATGCCCACGGGATCCGCATCACCGCCGACATGCACACCTACACCGCCGGTGCCACCGGGCTCGACGCGGCGATGCCGCCGTGGGTCCAGGACGGCGGACTGGAGGCGTGGATCGAGCATCTGAAGGATCCGGCGACGCGGGCCCGCGTGCTCGCCGAAATGCGCGACCCGACACCCGCGTGGGAGAACCTCGAGCAGCACGCGGGCGCCGACGGGACGCTGCTGCTCGCGTTCAAGAACCCGGCGTCAAGCCCCTGACCGGACGCACGCTCGCCGCGGTCGCCGCCGAGCGCGGCGTCACGCCGGAGGACGCCGCCATCGACCTCGTGATCGAGGATGGCACGCGAGTCGGGGTCGCGTACTTCCTGATGTCCGAGGACAACGTGCGACGCGAAACCGCCTTGCCGTGGGTCAGCTTCGGTTCCGACGAGGCGGCGCCGGCGCCGGAGGGCGTGTTTCTAGCCTCGAACCCGCACCCGCGTGCCTACGGCAACTTCGCGCGCCTGCTCGGCAGGTACGTGCGCGAGGAGCATGCGCTGCCGCTCGCCGCGGCCATTCGCAAGCTGACCTCGCTCCCGGCCAGCAACCTCTCGCTCGCCGACCGCGGCCGGCTGCAGCCCGGCTACGTCGCCGACATCGTGGTGTTCGACCCGGCGACGATTGCCGGTCACGCCACCTACGAGCGGCCGCACCAGTTCGCGACCGGCGTCAGCGACGTGCTGGTGAACGGCCGGTTTGCGCTCAGGGACGGTGAGCCGACCGGCGCTGCCACCGGCAGAGTGGTGCGCGGTCGCGCATTCACCGGACGGCCCGGCGGCGGCTGCCGGACCGCGAGTCGCGACTGGAGCTGGAGCCGCTGACAGCCGAGCGGCGCCGCGCGACGCGCCGTACTATAGGCGCGGACCTCGCCGAGACCCCCGCATGAGCGCCACCCGTTTCGCCAGCACCGACCGTTACGTCGCGACCGACGATCTGACGATGGCCGTCAACGCCTCCGTCACGCTCGGCCGCCCGCTGCTGATCAAGGGCGAGCCCGGCACCGGCAAGACGCAGCTCGCCGAGGAGGTCGCACGCTCGCTGGGGCGGCCGCTGTTCGAGTGGCACATCAAGTCGACGACCAAGGCGCAGCAGGGACTCTATGAGTACGACGCGGTGTCAAGACTGCGCGATTCCCAACTGGGCGATGCGCGCGTGCACCAGATCGCGAACTACATCGTCAAGGGTCGATTGTGGGAGGCATTCACCAGCGAGGTGCAGCCGGTCCTGCTGATCGACGAGATCGACAAGGCCGACATCGAGTTCCCGAACGATCTGCTGCGCGAGCTCGACCGGATGGAGTTCTACGTCTATGAGACGCGCGAACTCGTCAAGGCGCGCCACCGGCCGATCATCATGATTACCAGTAACAACGAAAAGGAGCTGCCCGACGCTTTTCTGCGTCGCTGCTTCTTCCACTACATCCGTTTTCCCGACGTCGAGACCATGACGCGCATCGTCGACGTGCACTATCCGCGGCTGAAGCCGGAGCTGCTGAAGGAGGCGCTGGAAGCGTTCTACAAGCTCAGGGACGTCCCGGGGCTGAAGAAGAAGCCGTCGACCTCCGAGCTGCTCGACTGGCTGAAGTTGTTGTTGGCCGAGGACATCTCGCCGGAGGCGCTCAGGGCCAGCGACGGCAAGAGCGCAATCCCGCCGCTGTACGGGGCGCTGCTGAAGAACGAGCAGGACGTGCACCTGTTCGAGCAACTCGTGTTCCTGAACCGGCGCAACGCTCGCTGAGACGCGGACCGCGGCCGTGCTGATCCGGTTCTTCCTGATGCTGCGCGATGCGGGCGTGCCGGTCTCGCTGACCGAGTTCCTGGCGCTGCTCGAGGCGCTCAAGGCGCGCGTCGCCTCCCTCTCGGTGGACGAGTTTTACTTCCTTGCGCGGACGGTGCTCGTCAAGGACGAGCGCCACTATGACCGCTACGATCGCGTGTTTGGTGCGCACTTCAGGGGCCTCGAGCAGGCCTTTCAGGCGCTCTGGACCGCGGCGCTGCCGGAGGAGTGGCTGCGCCGGCAGGCGGAGCTGCTGCTGACTCCGGAGGAGCGCGCCAAGGTCGAGGCGCTCGGCGGCCTCGAGGCACTGCTGGATGCGCTCAAGCAGCGCCTCGCGGAGCAGCAGGGTCGCCACGAGGGCGGCAACAAGTGGATCGGGACGGCGGGCCGCTCACCGTTCGGCG
>DATNHZ010000178.1:0-3115 GCA_035604655.1 Steroidobacteraceae bacterium
GTGCTCTTCGAGGACTTCGCGCCGGCTGCGGTGCGCGTCTTCTATGTGATTGGCTACGGGGCGATCGCGGTATTCGGCTACGGCGTCTACGTCCAGGTGCGCAAGTACCGGCGCGGCGCCGCGGCCGCGCTCGGCGGAAACGGGTGGGCGCGATTAGGCGCGATGACCGGGAGCCTACTGAGCCATCGGACGGTCGCCCGCCGGGATCGCCCGGCGGGCGCGGCCCACCGGCTGATCTTTTTCGGCTTTGGGCTGCTGTTCCTCGGAACGGCGACGATCACGCTGGAGTACGACATTCTGGCGCCGCTGTTCGGCATTCATTTCTGGAACGGCAGCTTCTATCTGTGGTTCTCGCTGGTGCTCGACATCGCAGGCGTCGCGCTGATCGCGGGCCTCCTCTACATGATGTACCGGCGCGGCTGGCTCAGGCTTCCGAAGCTCGACTATGCGCGCCCGGATCGCGCGCCCGGTGACCCGGACTATGACCGCACCGGTTACCGGCGCGAGGACTGGGCGTTCCTGTGGACGCTGCTGGTCATCGGCGTTACGGGTTTCGTGCTCGAGGCGGTCCGGCTCGTCTGGCTCGCGGCACGCCCGGACGTCTGGGATTACCGCTGGTGGTCGCCGGTCGGCGCGCTGTTTGCCGAGGCGATGCGCGCAGCTGGACTCAGCGCCGTGCCGGCCGGATGGCTGCGGGACGGCCTGTGGTGGTTCCACGGCATCATCGCGCTCGTGCTGATTGCGCTCATCCCGTTCTCCAAGGTCAAGCACATTTTCACCGCCGCCGGCTCGCTGCTGGTGCGCGACCCGCTCGCTGCGCAACGGCTGCCACGAGTCCCGGAGGGGCAGCCGGCAGGCGTCGAGCGGATCACGGATTTCACCTGGAAGCAGCTCCTGAGCCTCGATGCGTGCACCAAATGCGGGCGCTGCCACGAGGCCTGCCCCGCGCGGGCCGTCGGTGCGCCGCTCTCGCCCCGCGACGTGATCCTGTCGCTTCGCGAATTCGCGAACCGGACGCTCCAGTCGGGCGTGCTTCCGGACGCCGCCGAGCTCAGCGTTCACGGCAAGGGACCCGGCCAGGTGGCAATGGAGACCCTGTGGTCCTGCCGGACATGCATGGCCTGCGTCGAGATCTGCCCGGTTGCGGTCGAGTACGTGCCGATCATCGTGCAGCTGCGCCGCAAGCTGGTCGAGGACGGCGCGATGGAGCCGCTGCTCGCAAAGACTCTGCAGACGATCCACAAGACCGGCAACTCTCTCGGCGAATCCCGGCGCAAGCGCGGCGCATGGAGCAAGGCGCTGCCGTTCCCGGTCAAGGACGCGCGCAAGGAGCCGGTCGATGTGCTGTGGTTCGTCGGCGATTACGCCTCCTTCGACCCGCGCAACCAGAAGGTCACGCAGGGCTTCGCGACGCTCCTGCACCAGGCGAACGTCGACTTCGGGATCCTGTACGACGGCGAGTCGAACGCCGGCAACGACGTGCGCCGGGTGGGCGAGGAGGGCCTCTTTGAAACGCTCGCGGCCGCCAACATCGCATCGCTGGGCGCCGCTTCGTTCAAGACAATCGTGACCACCGACCCGCACTCGTACAACACGATCCGCAACGAGTATCCGGATTTCGGCGGCAACTATCGAATCCAGCACTACACGACGCTGCTGCGGCAGCTGTTCGGGGAAGGGCACCTCAAGGTCGCGAAGCCGCTCGGTCTCAGGGCCACATTTCACGACCCCTGCCATCTCGGGCGCTTCAACCAGGGCTACGAGGCGCCGCGGGAGCTGCTCGGCCTGCTCGGCTGCGAGCTCGTCGAGATGGGCCGGTGTCGCGCCAACTCGTTCTGCTGCGGCGCGGGCGGCGGCCGCATCTGGATGGCCGACCCGGTCGGCAGCGAGAAGCCGGCACAGAACCGCATCAAGGAAGCGGCGGCGATTCCCGGGCTGCAGGTGTACGTCGTCAGCTGCCCGAAGGACCTGACGATGTTCGAGGATGCGCTCAAGACCACCGGCAACGAAGGCAGGTTCGTCGTGAGGGAACTCATCGAGCTGGTGCGCGAGGCGGTGACATGAAGATACTGGTGCCGGTCAAGCAGGTCGCGGCGCTCGATGAGGACTTCGAGATCGACAGCACCGGGCGCGATGTCAGCGAGGAATTCCTGATCCGTGATCTGAACGAGTGGGATGATTACTCGCTCGAGGAGGCGCTCAAGATCAAGGACGGGGCGACGATGCCGGTCGAGGTGGTGGCGGTGTCGGTCGGGCCGGAACGGATCGATGAAAGCCTGCGCAAATGTCTCGCCAAGGGGGCCGACCGAGCGATCCGCGTCTGGGATGCGGGCGTCGAAGGCTCGGACTCGATCGCAATCGCGCGGCTGCTCGCCGCCGTCGCCAAGCGCGAGGCGCCGGACCTGCTGTTCGCCGGCGTCCAGTCCTCCGATCACGCCTTCGCCTCGACCGGGATAGCGACCGCATCGTTCCTCGGATGGCCGCACGCCGCCGTGGTCGCCTACCTCGGCTATGAGCCTGGTGCACGCACCGCCGTCGTGCGCCGCGAGCTCGAGGGCGGAGTGCTGCACGAACTTGCGATCGACTGCCCGGCGGTACTGACGATCCAGCTCGGCATCAATGCGCCGCGCTACGCCTCGCTCCGCAGCATCAAGCAGGCGGCCGCAAAGCCCATCGAGGTCCTGGCTCCTGCCGCGCTGGGGTTGGCAGATTCGGATGTGGGACCGTCGGGCTCGCTGTCCCGTGTCCGGCGCATGTACATTCCGGACAAGGGAAGGGCCCAGATGATCGAGGGCACGGCGGTTGAGCAGGCGGCGCGCCTCGCCGAGATCATCCGCAAGTTCAAGGGAGCAGGCGCGTGAGCGGCATCCTCGTGATCGCCGAGCAGCGCCGCGGCGAGCTGCGGGGCGTGTCCCTCGAGCTGGTCACGGCGGCGCAGGCCGTGCGCCGCGGCGGGGATGCGGTCAGCGTCGCCATTCTGGCGGTGGAGCCGGAGCAGTTCGTCCCGGCATTGAGCGTTGGCGGCGTCGATGAACTGATCACGGTGAAGGTCGATGCCCGCGAGTTCGATCCGGACGTGCACCAGGCGACGGTGGCGTCACTGGTCGCCGCGCGC
>DATNHZ010000179.1:0-4718 GCA_035604655.1 Steroidobacteraceae bacterium
CCCTACGCCAGCACGTCCGAGGAGCACGCCGAGGCCCGTGGGCTGCCGTTCAATGCCCGGGCACTGGTCGAGCGCGCCAAGCAGAAGTACTCGGAGTTCAGGAAAGGCCCCGACTGGCAGCGCTCGCGCGCCGAATGGCGCAAGGAGTGGCGGCGCGCACGCGCCGAGTGGCGTCTCGAGTGGCGCCGGGCGCGTGCCGAATGGCGCGCTCACCGACGCTACCAGCGCGGCCCCGCGCCGCCGTTTCCACCGCCGCCGGCCGGTCCGGTGCCGGCCCCGGTCCCGTATGCGGCGCACATCGTCACCGGTACGGTGCTCGCGGTACTCGGGCTCGTCCTCGCACTGTTTACCATCGGCTGGCTGCTGGCGCTCGCATCGCTGGTGATGACCGGCGCCGTGTTCGGCTGGCCGCTGCCGCACGACGTGCCGTTCTGGGTCGCGATCGTGGCGCTGATCGTTCTTTACAATCTCGTGGTCTGGCCGATCAAGGCGGCACGCCGCGCCGCCTATTATCCGGGCAGCGCCTACCACGCGCCGTGGATCGCGGCCTGGGACAGCATCGTCGGGCTCGCAATTCTCGCTGCCGTGCTGTGGTACGCCTATGGCCACGTGCCCGAGGTGCGCGACTTCTTTGATCATCTCCGGCACCTCTGGGCTCACTCGTTCGGCGCCACACCTCTCGATTCCGCCAGCCGGCAGCTCTGATGCTGGCGGTTCGTCCGCAAGCTCCCGGCACCCGGCCGTGCGCAGTCACGGGCTGTGCACCACGCATGCATGATTGCGGATGGCGAGCCACGTCCCCGGTGATGCATTCACCCCGAGGGAATGCAGGGGCCTCGATCAGGGCTCGAGCGCTGCGAACGCGGCCCGCGTGAGGTTCTCAGGCCCCGCTGTGGTCGCGACCACGTCGTCCTCGATGCGCACGCCGCCGTGCGGTGCGAGATCGGCGATTGTGTCCCAGTCGATGTGACGACCGCGCCCGTCCGCTTGCGCCCGACGGAGCAGCAGGTCGATGAAGTACACGCCCGGCTCGATCGTGACGACGGTGCCCGCCTCGAGTCGCCGCGTCAGTCGCAGGTATGGATGCCCTGCCGGCAATGGCAAAAGGCCGCCGCGCTCGGATGCCTGGAAGCCCCCGACGTCATGCACCTGCAGCCCGAGCAGGTGTCCGACGCCGTGCGGGAAGAAGACGCTCGTCAGTTCCATCTCGACCGCCGCCTCGGGCGAACACCGGATGATCTCGTGCTCCGCCAGCAACGTGCCGACCAGGTGGTGGGCCGCGAGGTGGATATCGGGGTATGAAGCCCCGGGAACGACCATCGCGCACAACCGCTGCTGCAGCGCATCGACTCCCGCGACCAGGTCCGCAAACGGACTCGCCTCGGCGGCGTAGGTGCGCGTGATGTCAGAGGCGTAGCCCCTAAACTGGCCGCCGGCGTCGATCAGGAACGAGCGTCTGGCACTTGGCGCGCTGCGCTTGAGTTCCGTGTAGTGAAGGATCGCGGCGCCCTCGTTGAGCGCAATGATGTTCGCATACGGCAGCTCGGCCTCCTGCAGGCCCGATGCCGCGAGGTACTCGAGATGGATCTCGTACTCGCAGGCCCCGGCCGAAAACGCGCGGGCCGCCGCGCGGTGGGCACGGGCACCGATGGCCGAGGCGCGGCGCATGCAGCCAAGCTCGTACGCAGACTTGACCGCCCGCGCGTATTGCAGCATGTCGAGCAGCAGCGTCGGATTCACGGCCGCAAAGCCCCAGTCGTCCGAACCCGCGAACGGCTCGCCGACATAGGCGGCGCGGGGTGGCACGTGCCCTCGTGCCTCGGCGGGGTTGCGGATCACGTGGACGTCGAACTCGGCGAGCCAGGCGCCGGTCGGGAGGGTGGGCGGCTTGTGCCAGTAGTCCTCCGGCTGATGAAACAGCAGCGCTGGCCGCCGATCCGGCGCGTAGATCAGGAAGGATCCCGGCGCGTCCAGCACCGGGACCCACGCCTTGAAATGCGGGTTCACCGTGAATGGATAGGACATGTCGTCGAGGAAACGGTACCGGAGCTGCCCGGCGGCGACGACCAGGGCGCCGCAGTCGACGGCGGCCAGCGCACGGGCCGCAAGTCGCTGGAGTGCGACAAGATGCGCGGGGTAAAGCAGGTCGAGGTCGTCGGGCTCGTGCATCGGGCTCCCCGCGCCAGGGCGCGTGCGCAAGTGTAGACGTGGGCGACCGCAGTGCGCCACGGACCGAACATTTGCGCGCATTGCGCCCGAAAGTCTGTACAATTCGGGGCCGTGGACCGGGACCGGCCCCACGCAATGGCTGGCCCGGCCGCGATTTCTTACCACACCTAGAATTTGGGGTATCGACCGATGAACCTGAAAATCGCCTTTGGCGCTGCTGCGCTGGCGCTCGCGCTCGTCGCCTGCGGCGGCAAGAAGGAAGAGGCTCCTGCTCCTGCTGCTGAGACGGCTGCCCCGGCGGCGGCGCCTGCCACCGCGCCGGCTGCTGAACCGGCTGCTGCTCCGGCCGCTGAGGGTGCGGCCCCGGCCGCCGCTCCGGCTGCTGGCGCTACCCCTGCTCCGGCGGAAGCGCCGAAGCAGTAATCGCGACGCGCAAGCGTAGGCGATATGGACCGGGTCGGATCCCCAGCAGCTGCTGGCGGGTCCGCCCGGTTTTTTCATTGGTAGAACGACCCACCGGCCCTTTGAGTAGGCCGTGAGCGTAACCCTGCGTGATGCCAACGGATTGGAGGAGGATCGGCGCTGGATCCAGTCCATCTTCCCGGAATACATCGAGGAGCTCTCGCGGGTATCGCATGCCAATACCGGCGTCTTCCCGATCGTCGGGGAGCACGGTACGCGCGAGGCTGAACTCCTCGCCCGCTGGTTCCGGGACGACCGCTCGCACCCCCTCGTGATCCTGCAGGCAGGCAAGCCGGTCGGCTTTGCGCTCGTCTCGCGCCCGCTCGTTGCCCCGACGACTGGCAGCGTGGCGGAATTTCGGATGGCGGAATTCTTCGTCCGGCCCGCGTTCCGCCGTCGCGGCGTCGGCCGGGTCGCGGCGGGCCTGATCTTCAGCCGTTTTGCCGGCCAGTGGGAAGTCACCGAGGCGACGGTCAACCGCGAGGCCGTGCATTTCTGGCGCAGCACCGTCATGCAGTACACGCGCGGCCGATACGATGAGCGCGTCTATGGCGGCGAAGTCCGCCAGCGATTTCTCAGCAGCAACTCGCCGGGTCTCGGGCACGTCTGACCGGTTCGGCTCAGGCGCTCCTCTCCCGCTACGCAGCCGCATCGACGGCGCTCGGGGCAGGAGCGCGGACGCCGACTTCGCACCCGCCCCGATCGGGCACACGGTCCCCTTAGGCGCTGCGGCGTTCGGGCGCTCGCTCGCTCGCAAGCGCCGCCTTCAGGTACTCGCCCGTGTACGAGCCCGGCAGACGCGCGAGATCCTCGGGCGTGCCGCAGCCGAGCACGCGCCCACCGCCATCGCCGCCTTCGGGGCCGAGGTCGATGATCCAGTCAGCGGTCTTGATGACATCGAGGTTGTGCTCGATCACGACGATCGTGTTGCCCTCGTCGCGCAGACGCTGCAGCACCCCGAGCAGCTGCGCGATGTCGTGGAAGTGCAGCCCGGTCGTCGGCTCGTCGAGTATGTAGAGCGTGCGGCCGGTGGCTCGCTTCGACAGCTCCTTGGCGAGCTTGACGCGCTGCGCCTCGCCTCCCGACAGGGTCGTCGCATTCTGGCCAAGGCGCACGTATGACAGGCCGACGTCGAGCAGCGTCCTCAGCTTGTGCGCCACGACCGGCACGGGCTGCAGGAACACGTGGGCGTCCTCGACCGTCATCTCGAGCACCTCGTGGATCGTCTTGCCCTTGTAGCGGATCTCGAGTGTCTCGCGGTTGTAGCGCTTGCCCTTGCAGATGTCGCACGGCACATAGACGTCCGGCAGGAAGTGCATCTCGACCTGGATCACCCCGTCGCCCTGGCACGCTTCGCAGCGCCCGCCCTTGACGTTGAAGCTGAACCGGCCCGGCTCGTAGCCCCGCGCGCGTGCTTCGGGGGCCTGCGCGAACAGCTCGCGGATCGGCGTGAACAGGCCGGTGTAGGTTGCCGGATTTGAGCGCGGTGTGCGGCCGATCGGGCTCTGGTCGATGTCGATGACCCGGTCGATGTGCGCGAGGCCGTCGATTCGCTCGCAGGGCGCGGGCTCCTCGGCCGAGTCGTTGAGCACCTGCGCGACGCGGCGGTAGAGTGTGTCGTTGACCAGCGTCGACTTGCCCGAGCCCGATACGCCGGTGATGCAAGTCAGCAGCCCGATCGGAATCTCGACCGTGACCTGCTTGAGATTGTTGCCGGAGGCCTCGACGACCCGCAGCTGGCGCTTCGGGTCGGGCGCAGTGCGAACGGTCGGCACCGCGATCCGCGTCCGGCGGGCCAGATAGCTTCCGGTCAGGGACTGCGGGCAGGCCTCGATGTCGGCCACGGCGCCCTGCGCCACCACCTCCCCGCCGTGAACTCCGGCGCCGGGACCCAAGTCGACGACGTAGTCGGCGTGGCGGATCGCGTCCTCGTCGTGCTCGACGACGATCACGGTGTTGCCGAGGTCGCGCAGTCGCAGCAGCGTGTCGAGCAGGCGCTGGTTGTCGCGCTGGTGGAGCCCGATCGACGGCTCATCGAGGATGTACATGACGCCGACCAGGCCCGACCCGACCTGACTCGCGAGCCG
>DATNHZ010000180.1:0-8337 GCA_035604655.1 Steroidobacteraceae bacterium
CCTGGCTCGCCGAACAGCCCCGGGCCGCCGTGCGACTGCTCGGAGTCGGCGTCAGCAGCCTGTCTCCGGCCGTGCAGCTCGACCTGTTCGGCGAGCCCGCCGGCGCCTCGGCCGGCGAGGCCGTCCCGCACCCGCCGGCCCGCGCGACCGCGAAGCTTGACCCGACTCTAGACCGGATCCGCGAGAAGTTCGGCAGCGGTGCGGTGCAGCGCGCGAGCACGCTCGAGAAGCCGGAAAAACAGGACGGGTTCACCGAGGTGCGCCGCCGCCACTGAGGCCCCGAGTCGGCGTCCCGGCACCGTGAACGCGCGGGGAACCGCCGCTCGTCTCCCAGGGGGCGGCCGGGCCGGGCACTCCCGGGGGCCAGGCCGAGCGCTCGATCCGCCTGCGCTATCATTCGCGGACGATGTACACGCGCTTCTTTGGGCTCACCGAGAAGCCCTTCGCGATCACGCCGGACCCCCGCTACCTGTACCTGAGCGAGCGGCATGCGGAGGCCCTCGCACACCTGTTGTACGGCATCGACGACGCCGGCGGGTTCGTGCAGCTCACCGGCGAGGTCGGTACCGGCAAGACGACCATGGTTCGCAGCCTCCTCGGCCAGCTGCCGGCGCATGCGGATATCGCGCTGATCCTGAACCCGCGGGTCACCCCCGAGGAATTCCTGCTGACGATCGTGGACGAGCTGCACGTCGCGGTCCCGCAGGCGGCGCGCGGCAGCGTGCGCTCGATCGTCGACCTGCTGAACCGGTTCCTGCTCGATGCCCACGCGCGCGGCCGTCGGGTCGTCGTGATCGTCGATGAGGCGCAGCAGCTCTCGGCCGACGTGCTCGAGCAGGTCCGGCTGCTGACCAACCTCGAGACCGACACCCGCAAGCTGCTGCAGATCATCCTGGTTGGCCAGCCCGAGCTGCGCGAGGTGCTGGCCCGCAACGACCTGCGCCAGCTCGCCCAGCGGATCACCGGGCGCTACCACCTCGATCCGCTGTCGCGGACGGAGTCGGCGGCTTACGTCGAGCATCGGCTGAAGGTCGCGGGCGCCACCACCGAGGTGTTCACTGCAGGCGCGTTGCGGGAGCTTCACCACCTGGCCAACGGCGTGCCGCGGCTGATCAACGTCATTGCCGACCGGGCGCTGCTCGGCGCCTACACACGCGAGCAGCATCGCGTGCCTGCGTTGCTCGTGCGCCGGGCGGCGAGCGAGGTCCGCGGGCGCCCGGTCACGCCGGCGTGGCTACCGTGGACACTCGGCGCGGTCGCGGCCGCCGGCGCTGCGATGTTCGCCTTCGGGCTCGGCGCTCTGGTGGTCGGCGGCCGTGCGCAGCACTCGGTGGCGGGGCCCGCCCCCGCGGCCGCGACGGCCGCGGCGCAAGTGCGCGCCTCTGCCGCACCCCCGGTCGCGCCCGCGACGGCCGCTCCGGGGCCGGTCCCGGACGCTGCGCCGCCGGCCACGGTATCCGGGTTCCTCGCCGCGCACGCCGCGGACACGAGTACCGATGCCGCGTTTGCCCGGCTGTTCGCGCTGTGGAAGACGCCGTTCGACGCCCACGACGGACGGCCGTGTGACCAGGCCGCGGCGCAGGGCCTCGAGTGCCTTGCCGAGAAAGGGACCTTGGCCCAGCTGCGGCTGCTCAACCGGCCGGCGATTCTGCCGCTGGTCACCGAGAACGGCGTCGAGCACCAGGTGGTCGTCTCCTCGCTCACCGACCGGACCGCGCGCCTCGAGGCGGGCGAGGCTGCCCTGACCGCCGACTTGCTCGACCTGCAGCGCGGCTGGTACGGGGAATTCCTGGTGCTGTGGCGCCCGCCGGTGGCAATGGCCCACCCCTTAAGGCCCGGCATGCACGGCGCCGATGTCCGCTGGCTACGCCAGGGGCTGGCCGCGGTCCGGGGCGAGCCGGTGCATGAGGAGTCGGACCGCTATGACACGGACCTGGAGCGTCTGGTCGAGGACTTCCAGCGTGCCCACCGCCTCGTGGTGGATGGAATCGCCGGCGAACAGACGCAGCTGCTGCTCGATGCGCTGGTCGGCGCGCCCGGCACGCCGACGCTGCACGCCAGCGGAGGCTAGATGTCTTTCATTCTCGACGCACTGCGAAAATCCGAGCATGAACGCGAGCGCGGGGCACTGCCCGGGCTCGTCGATCTGCCGGTGTCGCGGTCGCTTCCGTCGAAGCTGCCGCTGGTGCTGGCCAGCCTCGGCGCGCTGCTCGTGATCAATGTCGCGGTGCTGTCGATCGTGCTGCTGAAACCCACTCGGCCCGCCGTGCCCGCGGGCGAGGCGGCACCGCCTGTGGCGCCGGCCCCGGCACCAGCGGTGGCGCCGGCTCCGGCACCGCCCGCGGCTGCGGTGCCCGATGCGCCCAAGTCCGTGATCCCGCCAGCGGCGGCCGCGGTGGTGCCGTCCGGCCGGACGCGACCTCTCGAGGCCGAGGCCGGTGGAAGCGATGAGACCTCCGATTACCCGGAGCCACCGGCCGCGGCCGCTTCTGCACCTGATCCGTCGCTGGCGCCGCGCGCCGTCCCGGGGCGCCCGGTGAGCCGCACGGCGCCCCAACAGCGCGGGTCCGCCGGCGGCGTTCCGACGCTCGATGACCTGCCACCGCAGCTGGCATCAGGCCTGCCACGACTCAACATTGACCTGCATGTCTACAGCCCCGAGCCGGCACAGAGTTTCGTGATGCTGAACGGGCAGCGCCTGCACGAGGGCGGGCAGCTGCGCGAAGGGCCGACGCTCGAGCGAATAACGCCGGACGGCGTGATCCTGAACTATCAGGGCGCCCGGTTCCTGCTGCGGCGCGAATGATCAAGACCCGGCGGTCACGAGCACCGCCAGCTAGAGCGTCCGGACTCACGCGGGCCGCACGCCGACGCGACGCAGAGGGGCATCGATGCCCGGTGAGGTGATTGCGCGCCTCGACGGGACCGAGCTCGGCCGCGCGTTGCGCGCCGGAATTCACCGGCTGCGGCAGCAGCAGGAGCATCTGGACCGGATCAACGTCTTTCCGGTACCGGACGGCGACACCGGGACCAACCTCGTGCTCACGATGGGCGCGGTGCTGGTGCTGCTGAAACGCTCGCCGCTACCGCATGCGGGCCAGCTGCTGACCCAGGTCGCAGACGCGGCGCTCGACGGTGCCCGCGGCAACTCCGGCGCGATCCTCGCGCAGTTCCTGCTCGGCGTCGGCGATCGCGCCGGACACCTGCCGGACCTGAGTCCAGCGGACTTCGCGGATGCCGTGCGCGGTGGGGCGAGGTATGCGCGCGAGGCGCTGGCGGAGCCGCGCGAAGGCACGATTCTCAGCGTCATGCAGGACGTCGGCAGCGAGCTCGGCGAGCTGACCCATGCGGGGCTCACGGACTTTCGAACCGTCGTGCGCCGCGCGCTGCTGCGGGGACAGCGCTCGCTCGAGCTGACTCGCGAACAACTCGACGTACTGACCCGGGCCAACGTCGTCGACGCCGGCGCCGCCGGCTTCGTGGTGCTGCTCGAAGGGATCGCCGACTACCTTGACACCGGCCAGCTCGACGAGTCCGACACCGCGCCCGGCGTGCTGCACGACGAGCCCGATGCGGCAGGTGGCGAGGCGAGCCTCACGCATCGCTGGTGCACGGAGTGCATGGTCGGCGGCGAGGCGGTGGAGCGGCGCCAGCTGCGCGAACGCCTGGCCGCGGTCGGCTCGAGCCTCGTCGTCGCCGGCACGCGAGGCAAGGTGCGGGTCCACGCCCACGCTGCCGACCCCGCCGAGGTGTTCCGGATCGCCGCCGAGTTCGGCGTCGTTACGGGAGAGAAGGCCGATGACATCCAGCGGCAGCAGGAAGCGGCGCTGCATGCAACCCGCCGTCAGGTCGCGGTGGTCACCGATTCGGCGGCGGACATTCCCGATCAGGAGCTCGAGCGGCTTGACATCCACGTCGTGCCGGTACGGGTCCACTTCGGCGAGCGCAGCTACCTCGACAAGGTCAGCCTCGCGCCCGAGGAGTTCTACCGGCTGCTCGCGACCAGCCCGGTGCACCCGAAGACCTCGCAGCCGCCGGCCGGGGATTTCCGGCGGGTATTCGAGTTTCTCGCCTCGCACTATGCACACGTGATCTCGATCAACGTCAGCGGCCGCATCAGCGGTACCCGCCAGGCTGCCGAGTCCGCGGCCAGCAGGGTCACGGCCAGAAACCGGGTCGCGGTGATCGATTCGGCGAATGCCGCTGCCGGCCAGGGGTTGCTCGCGATCCACGCGGCCGAGTGCGCCGCGGCCGGGTTCGACGTCGACAAGGTCACCGAGAGCGTGCTCGCGATGCGCGCCAGGACGCGCACGTTCGCCTGTCTGCCAACGCTTGACTACGGCGTGCGCGGCGGGCGCGTGCCCGCCATTGCCCGGACGATCGCGAATCTGCTGCATCTGTCGCCGCTGCTCGCGACCTTTCCCGACGGCCGCGTCACGATCGGCGGAATACTGTTCGGGCGCTCGAACCTGACCATCAAGTTCGCCCGCTTCCTGGCGCGGCGCATCGATCCGGGATTGCGGTACAGAGTGATTGTCTCCCACGCCAATGCGCCCGCTGAGGGGCAGCGGCTGCTCGAGCTGCTGACCCGCGACTGCCCGAACCTCGGACCGGTCTGGCTGATTCCGCTCGGCACGGCGATCGGCGTACACGGCGGCCCGGGCACGCTGGTCGTCGGGCTGCAGCAGTACTCGCCGGCGCAGGCCGGAAGCTAGCCCGGGCACCACGTGCACTCGCAGGGCTTTGCGCCGATCGCCCGTGACGATTCGCGGGTGCTGATTCTGGGATCACTGCCGGGACAGGAGTCGCTGCGCCGCCGCCAGTACTACGCCCAGCCGCGCAACGCGTTCTGGAGGATCATGGGCGAGCTGGTCGGAGCCGGGCCGGAGCTGTCTTACGCAGCGCGCGTGCGCCGGCTCCGTGCCCGGCGCATCGCGGTGTGGGATGTGTGCGCGGCGGCATTCCGCGCCGGCAGCCTTGATGCATCGATCGTGGCGGACAGCGTCGTCGTCAACGACTTCGCGGCATTCTTTGCATCCCATCGGCGCATCGGCCTCGTCTGTTTCAACGGCGCCACGGCCCAAGCGCTCTACCGGCGTCGCGTGCTGCCAGGACTCTCCGCGTGCGCCGCCCGGCTGCCGGTCGCGGTGCTGCCCTCGACGAGCCCGGCCCATGCGGCGCGCTCGTTCGAGGCCAAGCTCGCCGCCTGGCGAACGATCCTGCGTCCGCTGCCGGCTGCGACAGCGGCGCCCGCGGGCCGGAGCCGCTGATGCCGCGCGGCCTGCAGATCACAGTGCCCCTGTCCGCGCCGGAGTGGGCGGGGGCGCGTGCGCTGCTGCTCGACTACGCCGCGGCGCTCGGCATCGACCTCTGTTTTCAGGGTTTCGCCGGCGAGCTCGAGCGCCTGCCTGCGGAGTACGGCCCGCCCGACGGCGCGTTCCTGCTCGCGCAGCTCGACGGGCAGCCGGTCGATTGCATCGCGCTGCGGCCCTTCGATGCCGGCCGCGGCGAGGTGAAGCGCCTCTACGTCGCGGATTCGGTCCGCGGCCGCGGCATTGGGCGCGCGCTGGCGGTGGCGATCATCGGGCGTGCGCGCGCTCTGAGCTACCGGCAGCTGGTCCTAGACACGCTCGAGTCGATGGTGTCTGCGCAGGCTCTGTATCGGTCGCTCGGATTTCGGCCGGTCGCCGCCTACCGGTTCAATCCGCTCCCCGGGGTGGCGTACCTCGGGCTCGAGCTGGCGCCGGGCCCGGTCGACGACGGGCCGCGACCGCCCCGGGCAGACGCCGCGGGCAGTAACGAGTAGCATCGCGTCCCCGCGAGCCGTGACAGGAGCCGTCTGCCGTGTCGACACCGCCGCCGCCGTCCGTGATGAAGTACATGACAGTCCGCCAGCCGGGCGGGCCGGAGGTGCTCGAGGTCACGACCGGTCCGGTGCCAGCGCCACGGGCGAATGAGGTGCTGATCCGCGTGCTCGCCGCCGGCGTCAATCGGCCGGACGTCCTGCAGCGCCAGGGCTCCTACCCGCCGCCGACGGAAGCGAGCCCGGTGATCGGGCTCGAGGTCGCGGGCGAGGTGGCCGCGACCGGCACCGACGTCACCCAGCTGCACGCCGGCGACCGGGTCGCGGCACTGACCAACGGCGGCGGGTATGCCGAGTACTGCCTCGCGCCCGCGTCCCAGTGCCTGCCGTGGCCGACGGGCTACGACGCAATCCGCGCGGCAGCGCTGCCGGAAACGTACTTCACCGTGTGGGCAAACCTGTTCCAGCACGGGCGCCTGATGCGCGGCGAGTCGGTGCTGGTGCACGGCGGTACCAGCGGCATCGGTGTGACGGCGATCCAGCTGGCGCGCGAGTTCGGGGCGCGCGTATACACCACCGCCGGCAGCGACGAGAAGTGCGCGGCGTGTGTGGCGCTCGGCGCCGACGCGGCGATCAATTACCGCGCGACAGACTTCGCCGACCGGTTGATGGACCTGACGGCGGGCGCCGGCGTCAACGTCGTGCTGGACATCGTCGGAGCGCCGTACTTCGAGCGCAATCTTCGCTGCCTCGCGATGGACGGGCGGCTGGTGCAGGTCGCGGTCATGCAGGGCGCGAAGGTCGAGCGCTTCGACCTGTCGCGCGTGATGCAGCGGCGCCTCGTGATCACCGGCTCGACGATGCGGCCGCGCACGACGGCCGAGAAGGGTGCACTCGCCCAGGCGCTGCGCGAGCGCGTCTGGCCGGTGCTGAACGCCGGGCGCTGCGGGCCGCTGGTGCATGCGGTGTTCCCGCTCACCGAGGCACCGCTCGCCCATCGGCTGATGGAGTCGAGCGCGCACATCGGCAAGATCGTGCTCAAGGTCGCCGACTGACGGTCGCCGACTGCGCGACCGAGCGCAGCATCGCCAGTGCGGCGTAGAGCACCACCACGACCACCAGCCAGCGCAGCATCGCGAGCGGCAGCTCCTTGACGACAAACGCCGCCAGCAGCACGCCGACCAGGCCGCCGATGGTCAGCCCGAGCGACGGGCCGAACGCGAAGCGCGAACGCGTGACGAAGCGCACGCCCGCGACCGGCTGCAGCAGTGCGCAAGCCCCCATCATGATCGGAAACGCCGACAGCGGGTGTACGCCGAGCAGCGCCAGCAGAATCATCGTCGGCGCATACATGCCGATGCCGACGGTCATCAGCGCACCCAGCACGAGGCTCGCGGCGAGCGCGACCGCGAGTTTCCAGCCGCCGAGGTTCAGGGCTACGCCGCCGCCCGGGATCAGTCCGAGGTTCACGGCCGCAAACACTGTCCCGGCAACGAGCAGTGCCGTACCCATGCCGAGCTGGATCGCGTAGCGCGGCAGGCGCGCGACGATGCCGGCGCCAAACCATGCGCCAACCGCAGCCGCGATGACCATGCCGGCGAGCAGCGTCGGGGCCACCGCGACCGAGGTGATGAAGATCAGCGACTGCAGCAATACGCCAGGCGTGTGGCCAACGATCAGCGTGCCCGGGATCAGCTCGTCCGGCAGCATCTGGAAAAGCTTGTAGATCGCCGTCGTCGGCGCAAACGACCCGATTCCCAGCGTGTCGAAGAACTCCGTTCCGAAGCCAACGAGGACCTCGCCCCCGGAGGGCAGGCGCGCATCCGGTGCCGTGCGGCGGCTCCGGAACCAAAGGACGCACATGACCACGCCGGCGACCATGATCGCCGCAAGCAGGCCGAGCTTGATCGGATCCACGCTCACGCTGCGTCCGCGCCCGGCAGCGTGCCGACGATTGCCACGGCGGGCGGACGGATCATCGGGCGGCGACGGCGCGCGACCGGCGTCACCCGTCTATTCGCCGGCGGCGCCGGGCTGGATCGCCTCGAACCCCGCGCGGTCGAGGCGGTAGATCGTCCAGTCGTTCACCGGCTTTGCGCCGAGCGCCTCGTAGAACCCGATCGCGCGACGGTTCCAGTTGAGCACCGACCATTCCATCCGGCCGCAGCCGCGCGCCGTGGCGAGCCGTGCGAGATGCGCGAGCAGCGTCCGCCCGACCCCCTGGCCACGGAACGCCGGGCGCACGTACAGATCCTCGATATACAGGCCATGGCGCCCGATGAAAGTCGAGAAGTTGTGGTAGAAAAGCGCAAATCCGGCGACCTCGGCGTCGACGCGCGCGAGCACGGTCTCGGCGGCTGGCCGTGGTCCGAACAGCGCCTCGTGCAGCCCCGACTCGGTTGCGACAACCTCATGGGCGAGCCGCTCGAACTCGGCGAGCTCGCCGATCAATACCCGGATCGTCGCAACGTCGGCGGGCTTGGCAACGTCGATCGTCAGCGTCAAGGTCGGCTCCCGAAGCGCGGTGCGCCCGC
>DATNHZ010000181.1:0-7654 GCA_035604655.1 Steroidobacteraceae bacterium
CGGAGAGGTACCGAAGCGGTCACAACGGCACCGACTCGAAATCGGTTGGGGGCATTACGCCCCACGTGGGTTCGAATCCCACCCTCTCCGCCACCTTTAAGCCGGCGATCCGCATGCGGGCCGGTGCCTGCGCCGCGCGGCGCGGGACTAGGGGGCGCGCCGCCCGCTCACCGCGCCGTCCGTCGGCCGCTTGGCCTTCTCGCGCAGCTCCTGCGTGGCCGTCTGATAGGCCTTCGAGAACTCTTCGGCGAAGGCACGTGGCAGACCCTCTGGCGCCATCTGCGCGAGCACGCGGTAGAGCTCGGCGTACATGTCCCAGTACTTCTGGTGGGGATTGGGCGGTAAGGCCCCGCTGCGGTTAAGGACCTCGCCGAACTGCTGCTCCAGCTGCTCCGGAGCCAGGCGCTTCAGGTACTCGGCGACTGCATCCTGCATCCCGATCACCATCGCCTGGTCGTGGCGTCGCAGGTCCGCGAAGCTCGTGCGGACCGCCTCAAGCGGGGTCAGGAAGCGGGTCGAATGGGGGGCGAACAGCCGGGAAAGCGCCTCATCGACGCTGGTCGACATCCGGAACGTGTTGTTCGCCGCTGGCAAGGTCGAAGTGTCCTCGATCTGGTAGCGCCCCGTCTGCTCGGTGCGGTACTGCAGGCCCGTGATAAGCCCGAGCGTCAGCTCGCGGATCAGCTGACCGGCAAGCGTCAGGATCGCCTTGGCGTGTTCGGGGGCAAGCGCGTCGGCGTCAATGCCGGCTCCGCGACAGAACGCCCGCAGCGAGCCACCGTGCCGCTGCGGTGAGCCACCGGACGAGGATGTCGGCACGGATTGCATCACCGGGCGCGGTGCCGCGCGGGGCTCGGGCGACCTGGGCGGCATCGCGACCGTGACCATCTGGCCATACGCATCGGACACACGCACGCCGGGTTGCTCCTCCGGCGACTCGTCGGGCGGCGGCGTCGGGTCGCGCAACAGTCCCTTCACATCGAGCTCGGCCCCCAGATCACCGTGAGTTGCGAGCGCGAAGTCTGCGTCGGACGCTGGATCGTATGCGGCCGCCGCCGCGACGTCCGGCGGGAAATCGTTGTCCGGGCTGACGCTGACGACGAACTGATACTCGCCCATCCGCAACCGGTCGCCGGTGGTGACCGCCTGCGCATGGTCGCGCCCGAGCGGTTCGGGGCGGTCGTTGACGTAGGTGCCGTTCGAACTCGTGTCGAGGACGAACCACGTGCCGCCGCGGTACTCGATGCTGGCGTGGTGGCCGGACAGGTATCGCTCGGGATCCGGGAGCTGCCAGTCATTGTCGGTGGCACGGCCTATCCGGCCGCCCTGCACGCCGAACACGCGTGACACGCGTTCGCCGAGCTTGGCCGCTTGCGGACCCGTGACACGGAGTCTCAGCGCCATACACTCTCCCCAAGGGTAATATGGCAAAAGGCTAACGTGCTGGCGAGTCCCACAGATGGCAGCGAGTCACATTTTCAAGGTCCAGTTCGTCCGCGAGGGCAAGGTCTGGGAGGTTTACGCCAGGAAAGTGACCCACGGCGGGCTGTTTGGGTTCATTGAGCTCGAGGACTTCGTGTTCGGCGAGCGCTCGTCGGTCGTCGTGGATCCGGCGGAGGAGCGGATCAAGGGCGAGTTCGAGGGGGTCAAGCGGACGTGGCTGCCGATGCACTCGGTGCTCCGGATCGACGAGGTCAAGAAGAGTGGCGTTGGGAAGATCACCACCTACGAGGGCGGCAACATCACCCAGTTCCCGATGCCGGTTCCGGCCCCGAGCCCCGATCCGGGCCGTCGCAAATAGCCGACGGCCCGGCGGCCGCGGCTGCCATTGCGGTAGAATACGTCCCCGGCGGTGGCGCCGGCCCCAACCGAGTTTGTGATGCTGCTGCTGCCCGGGGCCTTGGCCCTATCCAGGTTCCGCCTCGACAAGCTCCTAGCTTCCCTCCGGTCCGTCGATGAGCGCGTCGAATCGCTGACTGCGCATTTCCACCACTTCGTCGATCTCGGCCGCCCGTTGACGGAGCCCGAGTCCCGGTTGCTGGCCCGGCTGCTCGAGTCGGACGTGGCGCCCGAGCCCCCGGCGACCGGCGACCGGCTGGTCGTGATGCCGCGGGCCGGCACGATTTCGCCCTGGTCGAGCAAGGCGACCGACATCGCCCACGTCTGCGGTCTCGATGGCGTCAAGCGGATCGAGCGTGGGACGCTGTTTACGCTTGGCGCGCAGGCCCCGCTCGGCCGCGAGGCGCTCAGGCGGCTCGCGGCGCCGCTGCACGACCGAATGACCGAAGCCGTCGGCTTCGCGCTCGGCGATGCCGCGCGGCTGTTCGTCGGCGAGGCGCCGCGGCCGTTTGCCACCGTGTCGCTCGCGGGTGACGGCCGGGGGGCGCTGCTCGCAGCCGATACACGCATGGGCCTCGCGCTCTCGCCCGACGAGGTTGACTACCTGCTCGATGCCTACGCACGGCTTGGTCGCGATCCGACCGATGTCGAGCTGATGATGTTCGCGCAGGCGAATTCCGAGCACTGCCGCCACAAGATCTTCAACGCCGATTGGGTCGTGGACGGCGAGGCGCAGCCGAAGTCGCTGTTCGCGATGATTCGCAATACCACCGCACGCAGCCCCGCGGGCGTGCTGTCCGCCTACCGCGACAATGCCGCAGTGATCGCCGGCAGCATCGCCGAGCGGCTGACCGCCGATCCCGCGACCGGTGGCTATCGCTACTCGCGGGAGGCCGTCGATATCCTGATGAAGGTCGAGACCCACAACCATCCGACCGCGATCGCGCCGTTCCCCGGAGCAGCGACCGGTTCGGGAGGCGAGATCCGTGATGAGGGTGCGACCGGCCGCGGAGCGAAACCGAAGGCGGGGCTGACGGGTTTCACGGTCTCCAATCTGCGCATCCCGGGTCTCCTCCAGCCGTGGGAGGGACCGGCGGCGAGGTCGGCGCGCATCGCGAGCCCGCTCGAGATCATGCTCGAAGGGCCGGTGGGCGCGGCCGCCTTCAACAATGAGTTCGGGCGCCCCGCCATCCTCGGCTACTTCCGGACGTACGAGCAGCGGGTGGCAGGCGATCCTCCGGGCGTCAGCCGCGGCTACCACAAGCCGATCATGATCGCCGGAGGCCTCGGCAATGTGCGGCGCGAGCACGTCGAGAAGGCTAACGTTCCGCCGGGCGCAAAGCTGGTCGTGCTGGGGGGCCCTGCGATGCTGATCGGCCTCGGCGGCGGCGCGGCCTCCTCGGTTGGCAGCGGCTCGAGTGCGGACGAGCTTGATTTTGCATCGGTCCAGCGCGGCAACCCCGAGATGCAGCGCCGCGCGCAGGAGGTCATCGACCGCTGCTGGGAGCTCGGCACTGCAAACCCGATCCTGCTGATACACGACGTCGGGGCCGGCGGCCTGTCGAACGCGGTGCCGGAGGCGGTGGCGCACAGCGGCCGGGGCGGGCGGGTTGAGCTCCGTGAGATTCCAAGCGCCGAGTCAGGGCTGTCGCCGCTCGAACTGTGGTGCAACGAGGCGCAGGAGCGGTACGTCGTGTGCGTCGATCCGCCGCGCCTCGCGACCTTCGCGGCGCTGTGCGCGCGCGAGCGCTGCCCGGCGGCGGTGATTGGCGAGATCACCGACGACGGCCTGCTCGTCGTCAGCGATCGGCTGACCGGCACCCGACCGGTCTCGATGCCGGTGGAAGTGCTGCTCGGCAAGCCGCCGCGGATGACGCGCCGCGCCGCCCGGCGGCCGCGGCCTCGCGAGCCGCTCGCGACCGGCGCGATCGAGGTGCGCGAGGCCGCCTATCGGCTGCTGCACCTGCCGGCCGTCGCCGACAAGACCTTCCTGATCACCATCGGCGACCGCACTGTCGGCGGGCTGATCAGCCGCGACTCGATGGTAGGTCCCTGGCAGGTCCCGGTCAGCGACTGCGCCGTTACGCTCGCCGGCTATCGCACGCACGCCGGCGAGGCGATGGCAATGGGGGAACGCACGCCGGTCGCGCTGCTCGACGGCCCGGCCTCCGGCCGGCTCGCGGTCGGCGAGGCGATCACCAACATCGCCGCGGCCGACATCGGTGCGCTGGGCGAGGTCAAGCTGTCCGCCAACTGGATGGCGGCTGCCGGCGATGCGGCCGAGGACGCGACGCTCTTCGACACCGTCAGGGCGGTGGGCGAGGTTTTGTGCCCGGCGCTCGGCATTGCAATTCCGGTCGGCAAGGACTCGCTGTCGATGCGTTCCGGCTGGACGGAGCCCAATGGCGAGCGCTCGGTCTGGGCACCGGTGTCGCTGATCGTCTCGGCATTCGCCCCTGTCGCCGACGTGCGCCGGACGCTGACGCCGGAGTTGCGGCTCGACGAGGGGCCGACGACGCTGCTGCTCGTCGATCTCGGCCGCGGCCAGAATCGTGTCGGCGGCTCCTGCCTCGCGCAGGTGTACGGCGTACTCGGCGGGCAGCCAGCGGACCTCGACGATCCGGCGCTGCTCAGCGGATTCTTCGCGACGGTGCGCGAGGCGGCGAGCCTCGGCCAGTTGCTCGCCTACCACGACCGCTCCGATGGCGGGCTGTTCGTCACGGTCGCCGAGATGGCTTTCGCCAGCGCCGTGGGCCTCGAGCTCGACCTTGGTCCAGGCGCGGACCCGGTCACGGCCCTCTATGCCGAAGAACTCGGCGCCGTGCTGCAGGTGCGCGACCGGGACCTCCCGGCGCTGCACGCCGTGTTCGCCCGCCATGGACTCGCGGCCGCGGTCCGCGTGCTCGGCCGGCCTGCCGGGCACCGGCGGCTCATCGTCTCTTCCGGCGCCCGGGTCGTGCTCGACGAGTCCTGCGTGGATCTGCGGCGCGCGTGGTCCGAGACCAGCTTCCGGCTCCGCGAACTGCGCGACGAGCCGGAGTGCGCGCGCGAGGAATTTGCGGCACTGGCCGATGCCGGGGACCCCGGCCTCACGGCCACGCTCAGGTTCGACCCCGAAGCAGACGTCGCGGCGCCGTTCATTGCGCGTGGCGCGCGGCCGCGGGTTGCGATCCTGCGCGAGCAGGGAGTGAACAGCCAGGTCGAAATGGCGGCGGCCTTCGACCGCGCGGGCTTCACCCCCGATGATGTCCACATGACCGACGTGCTGTCGGGGCGCGGGGGACTTGCGCGCTACCAGGTGCTGGTGGCATGCGGCGGCTTCTCCTACGGAGATGTGCTCGGGGCCGGCGAAGGATGGGCCAAGTCGGTGCTGTTCAACCCCCGCGCCCGCGATGAATTCGCCGCCTTCTTCGCGCGGCCCGGGACGCTGACGCTCGGAGTTTGCAATGGCTGCCAGATGCTCGCAGCGCTCGGCGAGCTGGTTCCGGGGAGCAGTCACTGGCCGCGCTTTAGGCGCAATCGTTCGGAGCAGTTCGAGGGACGGCTGTCACTGGTCGAGGTGCTGCCCTCGCCATCGCCGTTATTCGCCGGGATGACGGGCTCGCGCCTGCCGATCGCGGTCGCGCACGGCGAGGGGCGGGCCGAGTTCGCGGCGCCGCCCGACCTCGACGCGCTGGCGAAAGCGGGCGGCATTGCGCTGCGCTTCGTTGACTCCCGCGGTCGGCCGGCGGTGAGCTATCCGGCGAACCCGAATGGGTCGACCGCCGCGATCGCCGGCGTCTGCAGCAGCGACGGCCGCGTGACCCTGACGATGCCGCATCCCGAGCGGGTGTTCCGTGCCGCACAGAACTCGTGGCGGCCGCGCGAGTGGCGCGAGGACAGCGGCTGGATGCGCATGTTCCGCAACGTGCGGGTGGCGCTCGGCTGACCCGCATCGGGCCGCCCGCCGCCGGCCGTCGTTCAGCTGCTTGCCTTGGTCAGCGGCGTGACCTTGGCGTCGGCCTCGCTGGCGAAGTAGCGCCGCACCATCATTGCCTGCTGCAGTCGGCCCTTGCGCACGTAGCTCTGGTAAAGCAGGTCCTTGATCACCTCGACCAGCACGCCCGCCGTGGCCGCCTCCAGCAGGGGCATTCCCGACGGCGGCTCCGCGTCGGTGCCGAACAGGACCTTGCGGACAACGTTGAACGTGTCCTGGTCGAGCTCCGCCATCTCGCGCACTTCGTTGAGCTGGTCGAACATCCGCAGCTTGCCGTTGTCGCCGAGATCGTCGAAGACCGCTTGGGCGGTCCGGCGGCAGAGGGAGGCGAAGGCGTTGAAGCAGCCCGCGGAGAACGAGGCGAGCGCCTCCTTGAACAGCGCCTCCGCGTCCTTGGGGAGGTACGTCAGGCTGAATTTCTCTTTCGCGCGCTCGAGCTCCTGGAAATTGGTGCCGAGCTCGACGCGACTGCCGGTGTAGGCCTTGACCGGATACTTCAGGAACACCGGGGAGTTGCACGAGTCGCAGCGATACACGATGCCGACGTGGCTTGGCTTGAAGGCCATCAGCTGCGAGTACTGCGGCAGCGACACGGGCGTCAGGTGCGACAGCACCTGGCAGTGAGGGCACGTGAGCGCAAAGCTTTGCGCATGATCGTGGTGCAAATTGCCGGCCGAATCGAGATGGATCGACATGCGGGCTCCGCCGCGCCCGTTTGGTCGTTCCGCATCGGCCGCCGGAACGGCGGCCTTCCCCGTGAGATGCGCGGGCTCGGTGCGAACTAGTGTAGCGCAGTCGCGCCGGGCGCACGCCGCCGGCCGGTTTGACGGCGCGCGGCGCCTGTCGGGCTGAACATAATGCGCGCGCTCAGGCGCGCGCGGCCGTCGGCAGGATCGCCGCCACCGCGCCCGCATTGATCAGCACCGCCACCGCCCCGATGTCCCGGTCCAGGCGATGGTCGTGCGCCTGAAACGGCACCGAATCTCGGACGATCGCGTGCAGCGACTCGAGCGCCGGCGTCGTCGTGAGCGGCCGCTGGCAGTCGAGGGCGTGCGCGGCGACCAGCAGCTCGATCGCGAGGATCGAGGCCAGGTTGTCGCAGATTGCGAGCAGCTTGTGTCCGGCCCACGGCGCCATGCTGACATGGTCTTCCTGGCCGGCGGAGGTCGGGATGCTGTCGACCGAGGCCGGGTGTGCAAGCGTTTTCATTTCCGAGGCAAGCGCCGCGGCGGTCACGTGCGCCAGCATGAATCCGGATTCGACGCCCGGCTCGCTGGTCAGGAACATGTTGAGGTTCGGGTTGATGCGCCGGTCCAGCAGATCGATGCGCCGCTCGCTCATCGAGGCGACATCGGCGAGCGCGATCGCGAGGAAGTCGGCGACGAGGCCGATCGGAGCGGCATGGAAGTTGCCGCCCGACAGGATGTCATCGCCGAAGATCAGCGGATTGTCGGACACGCCGTTGACCTCGGCCGCGAGCACGCGCCCGGCATGCTCGAGCGTGTCCCACGCGGCCCCGGCGACCTGCGGCAGACAGCGCACCGCATACGGATCCTGAACGCGATCGCAGTCTGCGTGGCTCGAGTGGATCTGGCTTTCGCCGAGCAGCGAGCGGATCGCCGCAGCAACCTGCCGTTGCCCGGCCTGGCCGCGCGCCGCGTGGATCCGGGCATCGAACGGCGTGTGGCTACCGGCGAGCGCCTCGACGGTGAGCGCGCCGATCGCCAGCGTGCTCTCGAGCAGGCGCTTGGCCCTCATCCAGCCGTCGATCGCGAGCGCGGTCGAGACCTGCGTACCGTTCAGCAGGGCGAGCCCTTCCTTGGCCTCGAGCGTGAACGG
>DATNHZ010000182.1:0-6624 GCA_035604655.1 Steroidobacteraceae bacterium
CGCCCGAGCGCCCGCGCAAAGGCGAGCGTATCCGGCGCGACTTTCCGCCCTGCGCGCTCCGGATCGAGCGCGCCGCTCGCGACGAGGCTCGCGAGCGCCGTGCCCTCGATGGCGGCCGGCTCTGGATCGAAGTGCGCCACAATCCGGGCGACGCCCACGGCCCGCTCTAGCGCCGCGGGCGCAGGCGCCAGCAACAGGGCTGCCAGCCGCTCGCCGGCTGCCCGGGCAGCCGCAGCGGCCAGCTGGTCATTGTCGAAAGTGGTTGTTTCCACAGTGGAAACGCGCCCGGCGGCGATGTCCTCGAGCGGCGATCCCGGTATCATACGCGGCGATGACCCCATTCGATCCAAGGACGCATGCGCCGCTTCACCTCCTGGCGCAGCCATAGGCCCGCTGCGCCCGGCAGCGCGCCGCGCTGCGCGGCCGTGCTGCCCGCGGTGCGCGTCCTCGGCCTCGACCCAGGCTCGCGAATCACAGGCTTCGGCGTCGTCGACACCGGCGCATCCGGAGCGACGTATGTCGCGAGCGGTGCGATCCGCGCCGGAGGCGGGGACTTCACGCGGCGGCTGCAGGAAATCTACGCCGGGGTCGCCGCCGTGGTCGCCGAATACCGGCCCGGGGAGATCGCAATCGAGCGCGTCTTCGTACACCGCAATCCCGACAGCGCCCTGAAGCTCGGACAGGCGCGCGGTGCGGCATTGAGCGCAACCTTCGGCCACGATGTGCCGTTGTTCGAATACACGCCACGCGAGGTCAAGCTCGGCATCGTCGGCAACGGCGGAGCCGACAAGGAACAGGTGCAGCGGATGGTGACGGCATTGCTCGGGCTCGACGGCCAGCTCGGACCCGATGCGGCCGATGCGCTCGCGATCGCGCTGTGCCACGCGCACGGCCGGTCGATGCGGCTTGCGCTCGCGGCCGCTGCGGACGGGGCCGCGTGATCGGCTGGCTGCGCGGACGACTGGCCGCCAAGCATCCGCCGGTGCTGGTGGTCGACGTCAACGGCGTCGGCTACGAGTGCGAGGCGCCGATGTCGACGTTCTACGCGTTGCCGGAGACCGGCGCCGACGTCACGCTGCGCACGCACCTCGTGGTCCGCGAGGACGCCCACTCTCTGTATGCGTTTGGGACGGACGAGGAGCGGCGGCTGTTCCGAAGCCTGCTCAAAGTCGGCGGCGTGGGACCTAAGATCGCGCTCGGGATACTGTCCGGCATCAGCGTCGAGGCGTTCATGGTCTGCATCGAGTCCCAGAACCCGGACCCGCTGGTGCGGGTCCCGGGCGTCGGCCGCAAGACCGCCGAGCGGTTGCTGATTGAGATGCGCGACCGGGTCAAGGAACTCGCGGGAGCGCGGGCGTCGCTGCCGCTGGCGGTCGGGCGGGCCGCTGCCGCGCAGCATGAGGCCTACAGCGCGCTGGTCGCGTTGGGCTACCGCCCGGTCGAGATCACCCGGCTGCTGCGCTCTGTCGCGGACGAGGAGGCGAGCACCGAGGAGCTGATCCGCCGGGCGCTGAAGGCGGCGGCTGGCTGATGCGCCCGGGGAGCGAGACACAATGATCGAACCGGATCGCGTAGTCGCGGCGCGTGGCGGGCGCGAGGACGAATCCCTCGACCGTGCGGTGCGGCCGAAGGTGCTCGCCGACTACATCGGCCAGCCCGCGGTCAAGAGCCAGATGGAGGTGTTCATCGAGGCCGCCCGCCGCCGTGCCGAGGCGCTCGACCACTTGCTGATCTTCGGCCCGCCGGGGCTCGGAAAGACCACGCTCGCCCACATCGTCGCCAACGAACTGGGCGTCGGAATCAAGCAGACGTCCGGCCCGGTGCTCGAACGCCCGGGTGACCTGGCAGCGATCCTGACGAACCTGCAGCCGCGCGATGTGCTGTTCGTCGACGAGATCCACCGGCTGAGCCCGATCGTCGAGGAGATTCTGTATCCGGCCATGGAGGACTTCCAGCTCGACATCATGATCGGCGAGGGCCCGGCGGCGCGCTCGATCAAGCTCGAGCTGCCACCGTTCACGCTGGTCGGTGCCACCACCCGCGCGGGCCTATTGACATCACCGCTGCGCGACCGATTCGGCATCGTGCAACGGCTCGAGTTCTACTCCGTCGAGGAGCTGACACAGATCGTCACGCGCTCGGCCGTGATCCTCGGCCTCGAGGTGGACGCCGCGGGCGCGGTGCGCATCGCCGAGCGCTCGCGCGGCACGCCACGCATCGCCAACCGGCTGCTGCGGCGCGCGCGCGACTACGCCGAGGTGCGCGCCGACGGGCGCATCACGGATGAGGTCGCCGCCGCGGCGCTCGACATGCTCGACGTCGACCGCCAGGGCTTTGACGTGATGGACCGGCGGCTGCTGCTGACGATCATCGAGAAGTTCGCCGGCGGCCCGGTCGGGGTCGACAGCCTGGCGGCGGCCATCGGCGAGGAGCGCGACACGATCGAGGACGTGCTCGAGCCGTTCCTGATCCAGCAGGGATACCTGATGCGCACCGCGCGCGGCCGCATGGCGACACCGTCGGCGTACCTGCACTTCGGGCTGGCATCGCCAGTCGCGCCGCCGTCCTCACTGCCGCTGTTCCGCGAGGACGGCTGAGATGGCGACGCGCTTTGAGTGGCCGGTGCGCGTTTACTGGGAGGACACCGATGCCGGCGGAATTGTCTATCACGCCTCGTACCTCGCATTTCTCGAGCGGGCGCGCACCGAGTGGCTGCGGGCGGTCGGCGTCGACCAGCGAGCGCTCCGGGCCACGGAACGATTGCAGTTCGCCGTGGTCGATATGCAAATCGAGTGGCGCCGCGCGGCCCGCTTCGACGACGTTCTGACCGTAACCGCGCAGATCGCCGAGCGCGGCCGTGCGACGTTCAGCTTTGCGCAGACCGTGCTGCGCGGCGCGGAGCTGCTGTTGTCGGCGACCGTCCGCGTTGCCGCGATCGACGCTGAGAGTCTGCGGCCGCGCCGCCTACCTCGGGGACTGCTGAACTCCTTCGAATGAACTCGACGATCATCGACCAGTCCTTCGTTCGTCTGATTATCGAGGCGAGCCTCGTCGTGCAGATTGTGCTCGCGGTGCTGCTCGGCGCCTCGGTCGTTTCGTGGGCGGTGATCCTGCGCAAGCGCCGCGCGCTGGCCGCGACCCGGGCCGCCGCCGAATCCTTCGAGACCGCGTTCTGGTCGGGCGGCGATCTCGGCGCGCTGTACCGCTCGATCGAGGCCCGTGAGGGACCGGCATCTGGCATGGAGAGCATCTTCGAATTCGGGTTCCGCGAGTTCACGCGCCTGCGCAAACAAGGAGCGATCGATGCGGCGCAGCTGATGGAAGGGGCGCGACGCGCGATGAAGGTCGCGCAGCTGCGCGAAATCGACCGGCTCGAGAGCAACCTCGAGATGCTGGCGACGATCGGCTCGATCAGCCCGTACGTCGGCTTGTTCGGGACCGTGTGGGGCATCATGCATGCGTTTCGCGGGCTCGCCAACGTGCAGCAGGCGACGCTGCAGATGGTCGCGCCCGGCATCGCCGAGGCCCTGATCGCGACCGCGATCGGCCTGTTCGCCGCCATCCCGGCGGTGGTCGCCTTCAACCGCTTCTCCGACCAGGTGAACCGCCTCGAGCTGCGGTTCGACACGTTCATGGAGGAGTTCTCCACGATCCTGCAGCGCCACGCGACGGCGCCGCGCGGCGGTTGACGTGCAGGCCTCGGGCAAGCGCGGGCGCCGCCTGATGGGCGAGATCAACGTCGTCCCGTACATCGACGTGATGCTGGTGCTGGTCGTCATCCTCATGGTCTCGGCCCCGTTCGTCAATCCGAGCCTGGTCGAACTTCCGACGATGGGCAAGTCGACGCGCGCACCGGATGCGCCGCTGGAAATCGTGGTAAAGGCCGATGGCAGGCTGCTCCTGCGTGATCGAACTGCCGGCAGCAGCAGGGCGAGCAGTGAAATGCGCATGGAGGAAATCGCCGGCCTGCTGCAGGAGCGCCTGAAACAGCATCCCGATACGCCGGTGGTGATCTCGGGGGACAAGAGCGTGCGCTACGAGGCGGTCACCAAGGTCATGGACGAGCTCTACAAGATGCACGTGCGCCGCGTCGGATTGGCGGTCAAACCGGCCTCATGACCGCCATCGCCGCCCGTGCGCTGCCGCAAAGGCGTAACCACGATGCGGCTCCCGCTTTTCTGGCCGCCCTGATCATGCACGCCGCGCTGGTCGGCTGGATGTGGTTCGCCGTGCAGTGGCGAACGAGCGCTTCGGCGCCGGCGGTAGCCGAGCTGTGGGAACTGGCGCCGCCCATCGAGGCCGCCGTGGAGCCGCCGGTGCCAGCGCCGCCGGTCGTTTCGGTGCCGCCGCCGCCGAGCGAGCAGCCCACGCCACCGAAGGCCGATATCGTGCAAAAACAGGAGGCGCCGCGGCGGCCGGTCGAATCCCCGCACAAGGAAACCCTGACAAAAAAGGACAACAAGGCCAAGAACGCCCAGCCGACCCACGAGGACGTTCGTCGCCAGCAAGCCGAGCGCCAGCACCAGCAGGAGATGGCGCGCCTGACGCAGCAGGCAGGCGTCGTCTCGCGAACCCCGGCCCTGGCCAGCGCTGGGCCGATCGGCAACGAATACAGCGCCAAGATCCAGTCGGCCGTGCGCGCGCATCTGTTCTTTGCCGTGCCCGAGGGCGTCTCCCCCTCGGTATTTGCCGAGTTCGAAGTCGAACTGCTGCCCACCGGGGAACAGGCGAAAGACCCGCGGCTGGTCAAGCCCAGCGGTCTGCCGGGCTTTGACGAGGCGGCACAGCGCGCCATCCTGCGCACCGATCCCTTTCCGCGGCGTGACGACGGCACGGTTCCTCGATCGCTGAGCTTACGACTTTATCCCCAGGACGCGCGATGATGCCTGCGAGGCTCTTGCAGTACCGTGCCTATAATCCGCGCTCCATGCCCTTGCCCGCCGTACAGCGCGAGCTGTCCCGTCCCTTCCGTATCCCGGCCATGAAATCCCGGTTTGGCGCGCTGCGCGCGCCCAGCGCGCGCTCGCTTGGTGCCATCGTTCTTGCGAGCATCCTGACGGTGCTGGGCGGCGCCGTTCGCGCCCAGATGACCATCGAGATCACCGGAGTCGGGTCCCAGCAGTTCCCCATCGCCGTTGCCAACTTCGTCTCCAACACGCCGCTGTCGGAGGACATTGCCGGGGTCATCCGCGCCGACCTGACGCGCTCGGGATTGTTTCGCATCGTCGACGCTGGACCCGCGCCCATTGATGAACTTGCCCGCGTCAACTTCGGTGAGTGGAAGAGCCGCGGCGCCGACAGCCTGGCGATCGGGTCGGCGGTGCGCCTGGCCGATGGCCGGACCGAAGTCCGCTATCGCCTCTACGACAGCGTAAAGGGCAGCCAGCTCGACGCCCTCGCGTTCGTGAGCACGGGCACCGACCTGCGCCGGATCGCGCACAAGATCGCCGATCGGATTTACGAGGCGCTAACCGGGGCCAAGGGTGTTTTCTCCACCCGCATCGCCTACGTCGTCCAGTACTCTGCCAACAACTACGAATTGCAGATCGCGGACGCCGACGGCGCCAATCCGCAGACGGCACTCAAGTCGCGCGAATTCATCATTTCGCCGACCTGGTCGGCCGACGGGACCTTGCTCGCCTACGTCTCCTTTGAATCGCACAAGGCGGCCGTCTACGTCCACAACCTGGCCAGCGGCCAGCGAAGGAACGTCGCCAATTACGCGGGAAGCAACAGCGGTCCGGCATTTTCGCCGGATGGAAAAGCCATGGCTGTCGTGTTGACGCGGGACGGCAATTCGGAGATCTATTCGATGAATATCGATGGCTCCGGCCTGCGACGGCTGACCAACGATCCGGCAATCGATACCGAGCCAGTGTTCTCCCCCGATGGCGCCTGGATCTACTTCACTTCGGACCGCAGCGGCGGCCCGCAGATCTACCGCATGCCATCGGCGGGCGGCGAGGCCCAGCGCATCACGTTCAATGGCGACTACAACATCAGTCCGCGCATCAGTCCCGACGGCAAGACCCTCGCCTATGTTTCGCGCCACTCGGATTTGTTCCAAATCGAAGTGCTTGACCTGGCCAGCGGCCAGGAACTTACAATCACCGACACTGTCAAGGATGAGTCGCCCAGTTTTGCCCCAAACGGCAGGCTCATCCTTTATGCCACCGGCGTGGGAGGGAGGGGTATTCTGGCCCTGGCATCCACAGACGGCCGCGCCCGGGCGCGGCTATCGGGACCAAGCGGGGATGTCCGCGAGCCCACCTGGGGACCATTTTCCAAATGAAGACGGAAGGAGTTAACAATATGAACACCCTGCGCGTCGCTGTGCTCGCGGTGGCCGTTGCACTGGCTGCGGCCGGCTGTAGCAGCACCAATCTGGAACAAAAGCCGGCGCCTGGGGCGGAGACCGCCAAGCCCGCTCCGGAGGCCACTCCGGCACCCGCGCCCGCCGCCCCGGCGCCCGTGCGCCAGGTCGAGGCGCCTGCGGCGCCCATGGACCCGCTCAACGATCCCAAGAGCCTGCTGGCGCGCCGCAGCGTGTATTTCGAGTTTGACCGTTCATCCATCAGCGACTCTGACGTGCACGTGGTCGAAGCGCACGGTCGCTATCTGGTC
>DATNHZ010000183.1:0-7739 GCA_035604655.1 Steroidobacteraceae bacterium
CGCGGCAGCCTGGTACCTGACCAGCCAGAAGCACGGGATCAGTGCGCTCGGCCTGCAGCGGGTGCTCGGGCTCGGCAGCTATCAGACGGCCTGGACGATGCTGCACCGGTTTCGGCGTGCCATGGTCCGGCCCGATCGCGAACGGCTGCAGGGCCGGGTTGAGGTCGACGAGATCGACGTGGAACTCGGCGACCGCGCGGCGCCGTTCATCGCGAAGCGCCTGAGTGGCAAGCGGGCGACCGGGATGCTGCAGGTGGTGGTCGCGGTCGAGGTGCACGAACCCTCGGGCATCGGCCGGATCCGGCTGCGGCGCATTCCGAGCGCCTCCCAGCAGTACGTTCAACCGTTCGTCGCCGACACGATCGATCCGACGGCTCATGTGCATACCGACGGCTCGCTGCTCTACAACTTCTTGCCGCGCGGCGGCTATCACCATCACCGCACGGTCGTGACCGATGTCGTGGCGCCTCGGGTGGCAACGCTCCCTGCGGTCAATCGGGTCGCGGCGCTGCTCAAGCGCTGGCTGCTCGGCACCCATCACGGCGCCATTCAGCCGCGGCAGCTCGACTATTACCTGGATGAGTTCGTGTTTCGGTTCAACCGGCGCACCTCGCGCTCACGGGGCCTGCTGTTCTATCGCCTGCTCGAGCAGGCCGTCCTGACCGGCCCAATTACCTACCGCGACGTCACCCGTCTCCCGCATCAACCGTCCGACACTGCCGACCCCGATCCAGTCCACGACTGGACCTAACAGGATACCCCTGACGTATATACAGCAGCGTTCGGGGTGTCAATCTCACCGGAACCGATCCAGGTCGCGCAGCTTCGGGAACCAGCGCGCCCACAACGCCGCGACCGCGAGCGTCGCAATGCCGCCGACGACCACCGCCGGCTTCAGGCCCCACCACGCGGCCGTGACCCCCGACTCAAACTCCCCGAACTCGTTCGAGGCGCCGATGAACATCCAGTTCACGGCACTGACGCGACCGCGCATGTCGTCCGGCGTCTCGAGCTGCACCAGCATTTGCCGCACGAACACGCTGACCATGTCGGCCGCGCCGAGGACTGACAGTGCGACGAGTGAGGCCCAGAAGCTCGTCGACACGCCGAACACGATCGTCGCCGTACCGAACGTCGCCACCCCCGCGAACAGCGTCGCCCCGACTCGCCTCCCGACGGGCCGAACCGTGAGTCCGGCGGCGGTGATGGCCGCACCGATGCCGGGCGCAGCCCTGAGCCAGCCGAGGCCGTCGGCACCGACGTGCAGCACGTCCGCGGCGTATGCAGGCAACAGCGCGGTTGCCCCGCCGAACAGCACCGCGAACAGATCCATGGAGATCGCGCCGAGCACGACCTCGCGCCGCCACACGAACCGGAGGCCCTCGACCACGCTTGCCCAGCTGAGCGGCTCGGCCGAGCTCGCTGAGCGCGGGGCGCGCAGCCCCGCCAGGCACGCGACCGCGACGCCGAGCAGGACCGCGACCGTCGCATACACCGGCGCCGGACCGGCGGCCGCATACAAAATCCCGCCGAGAGCCGGGCCGACGATCGTCGCGACCTGCCACGCGGATGAGTTGATCGCCACCGCGTTGCCGAAGAGCGCGATCGGCACCAGATTCGGCACGAGCGCATTGCTCGCCGGCCCCATGAAGGAGCGCGTCACACCGAACACGATCATCACGGCGAATAGCGGGACGAGATTCTTAAGTCCCAGAGTCGTGAACGCCGCGAGCGCCACGGCGCACAGCAGCTGGACCGCGATGCACAGCAGCACGATGCGCTTGCGGTCGCGGCGGTCGGCGGCGTGCCCGGCGATCAGCACGAAGCCGACGAACGGCAGGAATTGCGACAGCCCGATCAGCCCGAGATCGAGCGGGTTGTGCGTCAACCCGTAGACCTGCACGCCGACCGCGACGGACTGCATCTGCACCGCCAGCGAGGCAGCGAAGCGCGCGCACAGGAATCGCGTGAACGCACGCTGGGCAAGGACGGCACGCAGCGTGCCGCGAGCCGGCGCGTCGGAGCCCACCGTCAGGGATCGCTCGGTACGCTCATCGGAACGCGGCAGTATAGCGGGCAGGAACCCCGCCGCCGCGACCGCACGCCTCGTACCACCGCGTTCGCAGCCGCGGCACCAGCCGCGCAACTCAGCTTGTCTGCGACAGCCACGGCTCGACCAGCGCCGCGAGCGCTTCGGGCTCCTCGTGGTGCATCATGTGCCCGGCCCTCGCCAGCACCGCGAGCGTCAGATTCGGGTAGATCGAGTGCAGGTACTCGTCGGACCCCTCGCTGCCGAGCTTGTCACGGAAGTCCGACAGCCCGCCGAGCACCATCAACACCGGGACAATGCACCGTCGCCAGCAGGCTTCGGATTCGTCGCGGCGGTAGGGCACCGGGTAGATCAGCCGATGTGCCGGATCGGCACTGACGGTAAAGCTGCCGTCGGCAAGCTCGCGCGTCCAGCTCTCGGCCACGAACGCGGCGCGCGCCGCCGACAGGCGCGGGTTCTTCTTCATCAGCATCGCCGCGAAATCCGCGCGCGAACGGTAGCGCCCGAATGCCGGCAGCGTCTTCAACTGATCGAGCCAGCGCCGATAGCGCGCCGGGGCACCATCCGGCTCGGTACGCGGCAGGCCAATGCCCTCGAGGTTCACGACCGCACGGACTCGCTCGGGACGAATGCCCGCGTACAGCCCGGCGATGTTTCCGCCCATGCTGTGACCAAGGAGCGTCGCGGGCGCATCCGGTACCAGCGCATCGAGCAGCGCGTCGAGATCGGCGAGGTAATCCGGGAACCAGTACGGCGTTCCGAGCCAGGCGCTGTCGCCGAAGCCGCGCCAATCGAGCGCGACGATCGCGTGCTCGCCTTCGAAGGCATCGACGAGAAACTGAAACGTCGCGCCGGTGTCCGCCCAGCCGTGCAGGAACACCGCCGGCCGCGCCTCGCGCGGCCCCCAGCGCACCAGGTGGTGGTTCAGCCCGCGCAGCTCGAGCGTCACGTGCCGCGGGGCGCGCCGAGGTCGGTAGTTCATCGATCCCGGCACTCCTCGGCCGGACGTCGGCCCGGTGCACACGCCGGCCCGGCGTGCGCGAGGCTGCCAGGCAGGCGCGGACCGTGCCCGCGCGACCCGCCAGCCCCGCCGGGTGGCGGGGCTGGCGCAGCGTCGGGTCCGCGGCCCGTCAGTGCGTGCCGCTCGGGTCCTTGGCGGGGCCCGAGGTGGCCGGGAGCGGGTCCGGGGCGCGCGGCGCCGATGGAACGGGCGCTGCTGCCGGTGGTGTCGGCGCCGGCATGGGCCTCGGCGCCGGCGGTGCCACGTAGGCTGGCCTCGGCGCCGGCATGGGTTTCGGTGCCGGCGGTGCGACGTAGGCTGGCTTCGGTGCCGGTGGCGGTGCCATGAAGGCTGGCTTCGGTGGCGGTGCCATGAAGGCCGGCTTCGGCGCCGGCGGCGGCATGGGCTTCGCCGCCGGCATTACAAACGCCGGCTTCGGTGCCGCAGGCGGCGGGGCGACTGGCTTTTGGACAGCGACGACCGGTGCCGGAGCGACGGGCTTCGGAGCTGCCTTGGCCGGCGCGGCCTTCTTCTTCGGCGCGGCGCTACGCTTTGCGACCTTCTTCTTTGCGACCTTTCGCTTCGCGACCTTTCTTTTAGCGGTCTTTCGCATGCCGGCCTTGCGCGCGGCGCCGGCAGCCTTCTTGACCTTTCTCCCCTTCGCTTTGCCCTTCCCCTTCGCCTTGCTCTTCTTCCGCTTCGCCATGGCAACTCCTCAAGAAAAGCTTCGAGTACAACGGCCCCCGCGGCACGCCGCGGCGGGGATGCGCTACGTTCTCGCGAATCCAAGGTCCGACGCAAGTGCTTCGACACCAGACAGGGGCGTCGGTCAGCCGCCGAGGAACATCCGGTAGGCAGGGTTCGCGGTTTCCTCGAAGAAGTTGTAGCGAAGCTCGGCCAGGTGTTCCAGGAACTCCGGCGCGCTCGCCGGGGGCACCTGGATGCCGGCCAGGACCCTGCCATAGTCAGAACCATGATTCCGGTAATGAAACAGACTGATGTTCCAGCGGAACCCGATCGCCTTCAGAAATCGCAGCAGCGCCCCGGGACGTTCCGGAAACTCGAAGCGAAACAAGCGCTCATGCTCCAGACCGTGGGCCGGACCCCCGATCATGTAGCGGACGTGGAGCTTGGCCATCTCGTTGTCGGTCATATCGACGACCGGAAAGCCGGCGGCCGTGATTGCCCCGCGGACCTGCTCCTTCTCCGCGCCACCCGTGGACAGCGCCAGGCCGACGAACAGGTGGGCCCGGGATGGGTCGGCGTAGCGGTAGTTGAACTCGGTGACGTTGCGGGGCCCGAATGTCTCGCAGAAGCGCAGGAAGCTCCCGGGCTGCTCGGGAATCTCGACGGCGAACAGCGCTTCGCGCTGCTGACCCAGGTCGGCGCGTTCTGCGACGTGGCGCAACCGGTCGAAGTTCATGTTCGCGCCGCAATTCAGCGTCACAAACGTCCGACCGACGGCGCTCTCGCGCAGCACCCATTTCTTGAGTCCCGCCACGGCCAGCGCGCCGGCGGGCTCCGCGATCGAGCGCGTGTCCTCGAAGATGTCCTGGATCGCGGCACAGATCTCGTCGGTGCTGACCAGCATGACCTCATCGACATAGTGCTGGGTCAGCCGGAACGTCTCGACTCCGACTGTCTTGACGGCGACGCCATCGGCAAAGATGCCGACGCGCTCGAGCGTGACGCGATGACCGGCCGCGAGCGAGGCATGCATGCTGGCCGCATCCTCGGGCTCGACGCCGACGATGCGGATCTCCGGGTACAGCGCCTTGACGTAGCAGGCGACGCCGGCGATCAGGCCGCCGCCGCCGATCGGCACGAAGATCGCATCGATGTGCTCGTCATGCTGGCGCAGGATCTCCATCGCGATCGTGCCCTGGCCGGCAATGACGTCGGGGTCATCGAACGGATGGATGAACGTCAGGCGGCGCGCCCGGGCGAGCCCGAGTGCGTGCTCGCAGGCCGCGTCGTAGTCGTCGCCGGCGAGTTCGATTTCGCCGCCCAGGTCGCGCACCGCGTCGATCTTGATCTGCGGTGTCGTGCGCGGCATCACGATCGCCGCAGGAATCCCGCGCCGCCGGGCGGCAAGCGCGACGCCCTGCGCATGGTTGCCCGCCGAGGCGCAGATCACGCCGCGCGAAGCATCGGCCTCGCTCAGGTGAACGATCTTGTTGTACGCCCCCCGCAGCTTGAACGAGAACACGGGCTGCAGGTCCTCGCGCTTGAACAGCACCTCATTGCCGAGTCGCCGCGACAAGCGCGGCGCCCGCTCGAGCGGCGACTCGATCGCGACGTCATAGACGCGGGCCTTCAGGATCCTTTCGAGGTACTCGGACTTCACGTGCCGATCTTGCGGGCAACTTGTGCGTCGCCGCAACCATCGTCTACGCGGCGGCACCGGGCGGACCCGCGGTCGGCACCGAGACATGTCCCGTCGAGCTGCCCGCAGCCGGTCCTCGCCCGCGCTGCACGGTCAGTGGTCGAGGAACTCCCGTACCCGGGCCGCGACGACCTCGGGTGCGACCCCGAAGAGCCCCGCGCCGAGCTCGCCGAGGTCCTGCCAGCGCGCGGTCGGGAGCAGCGGCTCGGCACGCAACGTCGGCTCCCACAGAGCGTCGCGCGGCCGCAGCACGAGCACTGGCTGCCCCACCAGCGGCAGGCGGTCGTGAGCTGCCCAGGCGTAGGCCGCGCGCACCGCCCAGGATGCGTTCGGCCCATTGTGCAGCGCATCGGCAAAATCGTCCGCGAGCTGCTCGAGCGACATTCCGGGCCCCCTGGCGGCGAGGCGCCGGCGCCATTCGGCGAGCCAGTGGCTGCCATCGACGGCCGGCGGCTGCGGGTATGGTCGGGCCGCGAAGGAGTCGCGCTCCGTTCCGGTGTAGACGGGCACACCCGCAAGCACGAGTTTGCGCACGAGCGCGGGCTGGCGGATCGCAAGCTCGGCGGCAATTGCCGAGCCTTCGTGATAGCCGAGCACGTCGACGCGGCGCAGCCGCAGGCTGCCGAGCAGATCGCCGATCGCCGCTGCGTAGTCGGCCACCGTGGGCTGGGCCGGCGGTGAATCGGATTCGCCGCATCCGGGCGTGTCGGCGGCGTACACCGAGCGGTCGGTTCCCATCGTCGCGAGAAACGGCCCGAAGGCGCGGCTCGATCCGCGGCCTTCATGCAGGCACACGAGCGGCGTGCGCTCGTCGAAGCCGCCGGTCGAAGGGAACGACGTTCGCACGTGCAGCTGGCCGTAGCGACACTCGAAATAGGCGCGGCGCAGATTGACGACGGCGCGGTCGGCGGCGAGTCGTTTCATGGGCGTCAAGGTTAAGGCTTCAGAAACGAGCCGAACAGCGCGCTGCATCACACGTCGCGATCGAGCGGCGCCTTATGTCGGTCCGCGCCAGTCTCATGGGCGGCTGCGAATGGACAGTGTGGATTACCGCGATTTGACCAGCCCGCCATGTACCGAAATACGGATGGCCCGGTATCACGCCAGCATCCACACTCACACTCCAGACGGCGATCGAGAGATGTGGACGAGCGGGACCAGCGGCCCGATTCCGCGGCGGCGGCGGTCGCGGCCGGCCGGTTCCGGTCGCAAGCTTGGGGCGCGGCGGATTGTTTCCCCCCTTTTGAGTTCGCCGCGCATCTACAGGCCGGGCGTCGCGCCCGGCCTGTTTTTCATTGCGCCGACGGTCATTCGGCCGGCTCGAAACTGAGCACAACCCCATTGATGCAGTACCGAAGCCCGGTCGGTTCCGGGCCGTCCGGGAACACATGCCCCAGGTGACCCGCACACTTGGCGCAGTGCACTTCGGTGCGCCGCATGCCGAGACTGGAGTCCTCGTGAGTGCCGAGCGCGCCGGGTAACGGCGCGAAGAAGCTCGGCCAGCCGCTCCCGCTGTTGAACTTGGTGGCCGACTCGAACAGCGGCGTCCCACATCCCACGCAGCGGTAGATCCCGCCGCGGTACTCCTTGTCGAGCGGGCTCGAGCGCGGCGGTTCGGTGTCGCGCTCCCTGAGCACGCGCCGCTGTTCGGGAGTCAGCGTCATGCACCACTGCCCGGTCGTGAGGTCCGCCGTCGGCTTCCGGTCGCTCATCTGTCCTCTCCGATCGCTGTAGGGATCATTGCCCCGCTAAGATGGGGCTCGAGCGGTTGGTTCCCAAGGTACCCGAGATGGCGCCGTCCGTTACTCTCCCTGTCGCCGCGCCCGATCGAAGGGCGGCCCGTGCTCGCCACCGCAACCGGCGGCTCGGCGCCGCGACGCTCGCGGCGCTCCTCGCCTGTCAGGCGGCGCACGCTGCCTTGCCTGCGGCGCGGCCGGTTCCCGGGGGTGTAGCGATTCTCGACCTCGGGCCGGCGACCGGGTCGCCCCCGTCCGTAGTGCGCGACACCCGCCGGGTACTCGTCGCCGCCGACGCCGGACGCTGGTACGCGGTGGTCGGCATTCCGCTCGCGGCGACCCCAGGGAGCGAGTCCGTCGACGTCGCGGCCGGTGACGGTTCGAGACGCACGCAAAGCTTCGCCGTCGAGCCAAAGCAGTACGTTACGCAGCAGCTCACCGTGGCGCCCAAGCATGTGGACCTGTCGCCGGCAGACCTCGCGCGTTATGAACGCGAGAAGGTGACGCTCGCGCGCGTGCTCGGCACCTGGACCGACCGGGGGCCTGCGACGCTCGCGCTCGCCGTTC
>DATNHZ010000184.1:0-2686 GCA_035604655.1 Steroidobacteraceae bacterium
TACCGGCGTACACGTCAGCGGCGACAACATAAGGTTCCACCTTGTAGCGGTGGACGTCGGAGCGGGTGCGGGCGTGGTTGATGGGATTGAGCAGCGAGAACAGCGCCCCCGCCTTGTCACCCTCGCCAAGGGCGGCGAATGCCATGACCGACCACAGGGCGGCATGCGTGTACTGGCCGCCGTTTTCGCGGATGCCCGGCGGGTAGCTCTTGATGTAGCCCGGATCGAGCGGCGTCTTGTCAAACGGCGGGGCGAACAGCAGCGCCAGTTGATCCTGCGGCCGGACCAGCTCGCGTTCGACCGCTGCCATGGCGCGACCCGCACGTTCGCGGTCAGCCGCACCCGAGATCACCGCCCAGGACTGCGAGATCGAATCGATCCGGCACTCCTCGTCGGTCGCCGAACCGAGCGGGGTGCCGTCGTCGAACCAGGCGCGTCGGTACCATTCGCCGTCCCATGCCTCGCATTCCAACGCGGCTTGCAGCGCGCTGGCGTGGCTTCGCCATGCCGCGGCACGGGTCGTGTCGCCACGCGCCTCGGCGAGCGGCACGAAGTCGCTGAGCGCCGCGTAAAGCAGCCAGCCGAGCCAGACGCTCTCGCCTCGACCAAGCTCGCCGACGCGGTTCATGCCGTCGTTCCAGTCGCCGGTGCCGATCAGCGGAAGCCCGTGATGGCCGACTTTCAGGCTGGCATCGAGGCCGCGGGCGCAGTGCTCGAACAGCGTACCGACCTCGTCGGACACCGTCGGGTGGAAGAAGCTGTCGTGTTCGTCGGCGCCCAGAAGCTCGCCCTCCAGGAAAGGGACCACCTCGTCCAGCACCGCTGCATCGCCGGTCGTGCAGACATAGTGCGCGACCGCGAAGGCGAGCCACGCCCGATCGTCGGAGATGCGCGTACGGACGCCCTGACCGGAATGCGGCAACCACCAGTGCTGCACGTCGCCTTCGACGAATTGCCGGGCCGCCGCACGCAGCAGGTGCGCGCGCGTCATCGCCGGCCGCGCGGTGATGAGCGCCATGCCGTCCTGCAACTGGTCGCGGAAGCCATACGCTCCGCTCGCCTGGTAGAACGCCGAACGCGCCCAGATGCGGCAGGCCAGCGTCTGGTACAGCAGCCAGCCGTTCAGCATGATGTCCATCGCCCGGTCGGGGGTCTTTACCTGCACCGCACCGAGAACAGCGTCCCAGTAACCACCGACCTCCGACAGCACGGCGTCGAGATCTTGCGCGCGGTAGCGCGCAATCAAGTCCCGCGCGTCCTGAGCGCTTGCGGCCTCGCCGAGGAAGAACACCACCTCGACGCTGCCGTTCGGCGGCAGCACGAACGCCGTCCGCAGCGCGCCGCAAGGATCGAGACCGGCGCCCACGCTGTTGGAGAGCGGCGCCGCGGCCCCGAGTGCCGCCGGGTTCTCCAGTGTCCCGTTGCGGCCGATGAACTCCCGCCGGTCGCCCGTCCAATCCGTCTGGCGTCCGCCAAGATCGACGAAGGCGACGCGCGATCCGAAGGCGGCGTTCCAAGGATTGCGTGCGAACATCGCCCCGGTGTCGGCATCGATCTCAGTCGTCACGAACGGTGCGGAAACGCTGCGCGACGGACCAAGCACCCATTCCACGTAGGCGGTCACCGAGAGGTGCCGGGTGCGGTCCGACGTGTTGCGCAGCGTGAGGCGGGAGATCTTGATCGGATCGCCGAGCGGCACGTACTGAAGCAGATCGGCTGCGATGCCGTGCGCCGAATGCGCGAACCGGCTGTACCCCCAGCCATGCCGCACCACATAGGTGGCGGTGTCGTCGCGGATCGGCAGTGCCGTCGGGCACCACAGGTCGCCGGTGACGTCGTCGCGCAGATAGAACACCTCGCCCGGGCGATCGCCGACCGGATCGTTGGACCAGGGGGTGAGCTGGTTCTCGCGGCTGTTGACCGACCAGGTGGTGCCGCCGCCTTCGGTCGCCACCTGAAAGCCGAATTCGGGATTAGCGATGACATTGATCCAGGGTGCCGGCGTGGACTGGCCTGGCCCAAGGATCGTCACATACTCTCGCCCGTCCTTGGCGAAGCCGCCGAGTCCGTTGAAGAACTCAAGCGCCGGCCGCGCGCCTGCACCTGCGAAAGCGGGGGGCGCGACCGGCTGTTCGGCACCGGCCACCGTCCGCTTTCGAGTGGTCCGGGTGACTTTTTTGGGTTCCGGCACACGGTCGAGCTGATTGGCGAGGGTTCCGCGTTGCCCGACCAGAACGACCCGCGCCACGGACGCCAGCAAGGCACGGGTCTCCGGCGAAATCAGATCGGCCCGCGGCACGAACACGCGCCCCTCCCGTCGCCCCACGCCGACCGGCGCTGGCGACTGGCTCGTCCGGACCAGGGTCTCCAGCGCGGTCTGCAGGTCCTGGACATAAGACGAGGCACGCTCGTTCAGGATCACCAGATCCACCACGAGCTGCTTCATTCCCCAGTATTCGTGTGCCTGCAGCAGTTGCCGGGCGAGATCGAGGTGTTCGATGTCGGCGATGCGCAGCAGCACGATCGGCAGGTCGCCGGAAATGCCCATGGACCAGAGCCCCGGTTGGCCGCCGGCGCCGCGCCGGATGGTGTCGGAGGAGGGTCGCAGCGCTGGTCCGGCATACAGGAGGTGGCCGGCGATCCGCTGGAACAGCCCGGCCTCGCCCGGATCGATACCGAAATGGTG
>DATNHZ010000185.1:0-6235 GCA_035604655.1 Steroidobacteraceae bacterium
TCGCGCAACGGCAACACGGGCATGCCGCCTTCGTCGAGCGGCAGTACATTGCGATACTCGACCGTCCGCTCGAATCGTCCGGCGAACTGTTCTACGACGCTCCGGACCGGCTCGAGAAACGCACGCTGCTACCCCGGGTCGAGAGCCTGGTCCTCGACAAGGACATGGTGAACGTGCGACGTGGCAAGCGCAGCTACGCGCTCGCGCTCAGCGACTACCCGCAGGTCGCCCCGTTCATCGACAGCATCCGGGCAACGCTCGCCGGGGATCTCGCGGCGCTCGATCGTACTTACGAACTGCTGTTTGAGACCGCCACGGACGACTGGCGACTCCTTCTCAAGCCGCGCGACCCGAAACTTGCCGCCACCATCGCCAGGATTCGCATCAGCGGCACGCGGGACGTCATCCGCGAGGTCGTGGTGGAACGGACTGACGGCGATCGCTCGGTCATGACGATCAGCCCGCTGCCCGCGACGTGATGCGCGTTCCGCCTGCCAGCATCGAGACCGGGATCATGCTGTCGTGCGCGACGGTAGCGGCTGGCACGCTGCCGTCGAACAGCCCTCCAGCCGCCAGCAGGAGCGACTGACCGGTGCGCAAGATCGTCGTCGAGGCGACGCCCGGCGCAATTGCGCCGGTCAGGATCGCACTGCTGCCCGGGGCGTACCAGCAAGCGGATGACTTTCTCCGGGAGGGGTTCGCGGAAGCCGTGCGCCGTCGCCGTCTCAACATCGATCTCGAGTTCGTGGATCCGGATCTGGCGCACGTATTGGACCGCGCCGTTCTGGAGTCACTGCACGAAGGCGTGGTTGTCCCCGCCAGGGCGGCCGGCTGCCGCTCACTGTGGCTCGGCGGCGTGTCGCTTGGTGGATTTTTCGCGCTCGCCTACGCCGAACGGCGGCCTGAGGCCGTCGACGGTCTGTGCCTGTTGGCGCCCTACCTTGGCAACCGGATGGTGACCGGCGAAGTGGCGCAGGCAGGCGGGGTCCGGAACTGGCGACCGGCGCCGATCGCGGCAGACGACGAGGAGCGGCGCATCTGGACGCTGATCCAGCGGCTCGAGTCGCAGCATCATCTGGCGGTGCACCTGGGTATCGGACGCCAGGACCGCTTCGGCCACGGCCACGCGCTGCTCGCCGACGCCCTGCCCGCCACGGCCGTGGACGTGGTCGACGGTGCCCATGATTGGGACGCGTGGCGGCGCCTCTGGGACCTGTTCCTCGAGCGCTTCGCCGGACCGCCAGCTTTGCAGCCGCGTTCGGCGCAACTTTGCTAGCCTCGCCGCCATGAGCGCCGCCTCCAATCAGGACGCCCCGCGCCGGCGCTGGCGCGCGTCGCGGCTGGTCACCGCCTCGGTTGCGATGCACGCCGCAGCCGTGGGTGCAGTCGCGCTGCGTCCGGGTCTGTGGCCCTGGGCACTCGGCGGGCTAATCGCAGATCATGGGCTGCTGACGGCCGCAGGCCTGTGGCCTCGCAGTTCGCTGCTTGGTGCGAACCTGACGCGGCTCCCGCCGCCGGCGGCCGGCCGCCGCGAGATTGCCGTCACGATCGACGATGGGCCGGATCCGGACGTCACGCCCGGGCTGCTCGCGATCCTCGAGCAGCAGCAGGTCCGCGCCACCTTCTTCTGCATCGGCGAACGGGTTGCCTCGAATCCGGACCTCGCCCGCGACATCGTGCGCCGAGGGCATGCGATCGAGAACCACAGCCTGCGGCACCTGTATCGCTTCCCGCTGCTCGGTCCGCGCGCCATGGCCGACGAAATCTCGACCGCCCAGCAGATCATCGAATCGACGGTCGGCGAGGCGCCGCAGTTCTTTCGCGCGCCCGCCGGCCTGCGCAACCCGTTCCTGGATCCCATCCTGGCGCGACTCGGATTGCAACTGGCCAGCTGGACGCGCCGAGGCTTCGATACGGTGAACGATCGCCCCGCCGAGGTGCTCGCACGTCTGACCCGCCAGCTCGGACCCGGCGACATTCTGCTGCTGCATGACGGCCACGCCGCGCGCACGCCGAGCGGACGGCCGGTCGCACTCGAGGTCCTGCCGGCGCTGCTCGAGGCGATCGCCGCGGCACGCCTCACGCCAGTCGTGCTGCGCGGGTCCTGCTGATGGGCGTCCCGGATCTCAACCAGCGGCTGGTCGACGCGGCGGCGGAGCGCTACCGGCCCGCGGGCCGGTTCGCGTTCCATTTCGCGCGAGCCAAACTGGCCGGCGATCCGGTCTTCGCCGCACTCCTCGCGCGGGCGCTGATTCCCGATCGGGCCCAGGTGCTGGACCTCGGCTGCGGCCAGGGACTGCTCGCGGCCTGGCTGCTCGCCGCCGAGTCGGCCCAGCAGTCGGGCAACTGGGGCGGCACGTGGCCGCAGCCGCCAACTGCGTGGCGTTTCCGCGGCATCGAACGGGCAGCGCGCGAGGTCGAGCGGGCGAACCGCGCGCTCGGCGCGCGCGCAAGCGTCGGGTGCGGCGACATCCGGTCGGCAGAATTCGGCGACGCCGACGTCGTGGTGATTCTCGACGTACTGCACTACATGGAGCTCGCGACTCAGGAAGCGGTGATCGATCGCGTACGGGCGTCGCTGTCGCAGGCGGGCGTGCTGCTGCTCAGAGTCGGCGACGCGGGTGCGGGTTGGCCATTTCGGCTTGGCACCTGGGTCGATCGGGCAGTGCTGGTGGCACGCGGCTACGGCGCGACGAAGCTGCACTGCCGGCCGGTTGAGGATTGGATCGAGCTGCTGGACCGGCGAGGATTTCGGACCGACGCCGTGCCGATGAGCGCCAATACCCCGTTTGCCAACGTGCTGCTGGTCGCTCGACCGAAATGACGCCGCTGATCCTGAGCCATTACACGGCCACCACCTGCCTTGGCCACGGCCTGGCCCCCATGGCGGCGGCGATGCGCGAGGGGCGCGGTGGCCTCGCCCGCTGTGCATTCGAGACGGTCGAGCTCGATACCTGCGTCGGCGAGATCGCCGGCGTTGACGGCGAGCGCGTGCCGGCGCCGCTCCGCGAGTTCGACTGCCGCAATAACCGGCTGGCCCATCTCGCCCTGCGACAGGACGGGTTCGACGAGGCGGTGCGCGCCACGATCGCGCGCGTCGGCCGCCGGCGCTTCGGTCTTTATCTGGGAACGAGCACGTCGGGAATACTGGAAACGGAGATCGCCTACCGCCACCGCGACCCGGTGACCGGCGCGTTGCCCGCGGCCTTGAACTATCGCACGACGCACAACACGTTTTCGGTCGCCGCCTTCGTGCGCGAGCTGCTCGGCGTCGAGGGGCCCACGGCGGTGATCTCAACGGCGTGCTCGTCCAGTGCCAAAGCGTTCGGCGCGGCGCAGCGCATGATCGAGGCCGGCGTCATCGACGCGGCGCTCGTCGGCGGCGTTGACTCGCTGTGCCTAACGACGCTGTACGGCTTTCATTCGCTGCAGCTGACGAGTGCGGGCCCTTGCCGGCCCTTTGCGACCGATCGCGATGGCATTTCCATCGGCGAGGGCGCTGCCTTCGCGGTACTCGAGCGCGCAGGGCCGCGTTCGAGCCCCGAGTCGATCGCGTTGCTCGGCGTTGGCGAGTCGAACGATGCCTACCACCTGTCCTCGCCTCATCCGGACGGTCTCGGTGCCCGACTGGCCATGGAGGCGGCCCTCGCGACCGCGACGCTCGAACCCGGGCAGATCGACTACGTGAACGTCCACGGCACCGCGACACCCAGCAACGATCGCGCCGAGAGCTGCGCGATCGTCGCAGTGCTCGGCGCCGCGGTGCCCTGCAGTTCCACCAAAGGGGCCACCGGACACACCCTCGGCGCCGCCGGCGCAGTCGAGGTGGTCGCCTGTGCGATCGCGATACAGCAGGGTTTCATGCCGGGCGGTATCAATACCGCGGCGGTCGATCCGGCGCTTTGCGTCAACTATCTCACCGCGACGCGCAGCGGGCCGCTGTCGCGGGTGCTGACCAACTCTTTCGGTTTCGGCGGTACCAACTGCAGCCTCGTTCTAGGCCGCCTGCCATGAGGCGGAACGACCGATGACGGCCTTGTCTGCCTACATCGACGGGCTGTCGGTGATCGGTCCCGCGCTCGCCGGCTGGCCGGTGGCCGAGGCGGTGCTCGCCGGCCGCGCTGCGTATGCCCCGGGTCCTACGGTGTTGCCGCCCCCGCTCGCACTGCCGGCGGCAGAGCGGCGACGGACCGGCTCCAGCGTCCGGCTCGCGATCGCCGCGGGCCTCGAGGCCGCCGGCCGGGCCGGGCTCGATACACGGACACTGCTCACGGTGTTCACGTCATCCGGCGGCGACGGGGACACCTGCCACGATATCTGCCAGACGCTCGCGACGACCGATCGGCAGCTGTCGCCGACGCGCTTTCATAACTCCGTTCACAACGCCGCCGCTGGCTACTGGAGCATCGCGACCGGCGCCATGGCGGCATCGACCACGCTGGCCGCCTACGATGCGGGTTTCGCGGCGGGCCTGCTGGAAGCGCTCGCGCAGGTGGCGACGGACCGCCGACCGGTGTTGCTGGTCGCCTATGACAGCGGCTACCCGCCCCCGCTGCAGCAGAAGCGGCCGCTGGCCGACGCGTTCGGCGCGGCCTTGGCGCTCGCACCTGAGCACGGACCGCGCTCCCTCGCCCGGCTGACGGCCAGCATGAGCGACCGCGGCGCGGATTCCATGCAGCAGGTGGAACTCGAGCGCCTGCGGCTCGGCACGCCGGCCGGGCGCAGCCTGCCGCTGCTCGCGCTGGTTGCGCTTCGCGCGCCGGGCGCCGTCCATGTCGAGCACCTCGGGACGGCGTCGCTGCGCACCGAGATCGAGCCATGCTGAAAGACCACGCCTGGATCGAGCGCCACATTCCCCATCAGGGAACGATGTGCCTGCTGCACGAGGTCCTCGATTGGAACGCCACCCGCGTGCGGTGCCTCAGCCGTGCACACCGCTCCCTGGCCAACCCGCTGCGCACGCGCGGTCGCCTCGGCGCCGTTTGTGGAATCGAGTTTGCCGCTCAGGCGATGGCGGTGCACGGCGCACTGCTCGCTCCGGAGCTTAGCCTTGAACGGCGAGTCGGGTACCTCGCGAGCGTACGCAGCGTCGAGCTGCGCGCGTCGCGGCTCGATGACATCGAGGATGATCTGATCGCTGCTGCGGACCGCCTCGGCGGCGATGAATCGACGGTGCTGTACCGATTCGCGCTGTCCGCCGGCGTTCGTCCGCTTGTTACAGGGCGTGCCACGATCGTCATCAATCCCGCGGCGCTCGCCCGCAGCTTCACACCGGCATAGAACTGGAGCTATCGCGCCGACGTGCCCTGGTCACCAGCGGGCAGCGGCGAGAGGTGCGGGCGCCGCTCGCCGGCCGGCAGCCGCCGGTCATGTCAGTCTGCGGTCATCCGCGCCAGAACCCCGGCGCCGCGGCGGCGCCCGCCGCCGAGCCCGATGCCACGGGTCCAAGGGCGCGCGCCGAGTCCCTCAGTCGCTCGCATCCTGGACGCGCCCGGATGCCAGGCCACCGGCTGGCGCCGTGGGGGGCCGCCCGAGGTGCGCAGGCACGTGGTACTCGTGGGTAAGGATGCGGCGGAATTTCGGCGATACCCAGTGCTCGAGGTCGTCGACCAGCGTGAACATCGCCGGCACGATCACCAGCGTCAAGAAGGTCGAGGTCACGATACCGCCGATTACCGAGATCGCCATCGGCGCACGGAAGGCATCGGCATCGCCGAGGCCTAGCGCGACCGGCAGCATGCCGGCGATCATGGCGACGCTGGTCATCACGATCGGCTGGGCGCGCTTGTGGCCCGCCTCGACAAGCGCTGCCATCCGGTCCTTGCCGGCGCGCATCTCCTCGATTGCAAAGTCGACGAGCAGGATCGAGTTCTTGGCAACGATGCCCATCAGCATCAGGATGCCGATGACGACCGGCATCGAGATCGCCTTGTGGGTCAAGAGCAGGGCGCCGATCGCGCCGCCGACCGACAGCGGCAGCGAGACCAGGATGGTGATCGGCTGCAGGAAGCTGCCGAACAGCAGCACCAGCAGCGCGTAGACCATCATCACGCCGGCGCCGATCGCTTCGGCGAACGAGGCGAACACCTCGCCCATCACTTCGACGTCGCCGGTCTCGCGGATCTCGACGCCGGGCGGCAGATGCTTGGCCGCGGGCAGGGCGCGGATCGCATTGACCGCGTCGCCGAGCGCAGCGTCGCCGGCAAGGTCGCCCTCGATGGTGACGCGGCGCGTG
>DATNHZ010000186.1:0-12243 GCA_035604655.1 Steroidobacteraceae bacterium
CTGGTAGTTGTCACGCACGCGTGCCTGTTCGTCCGGCGGCAGACGCTGGAACTGCCGGTACCGCTCGCGAATCTGCTGGCGCTGCTCTGGCGGAAGCGCCTGCCAGCGTGCGAACCGATCCTGCGCCTGGCCGCGCTGCTCGGGCGTCATGCCGAGCCAGCGCTGGCTGCCGCGCGCGAGCGCCGCCTGCCGCTCCGGTGGCAGCTGGCCCCACTGGCCCTGAAACTTCTGGAGCATGCCCTGCTGCTGCGGGTTGAGCTGCGACCACTGGACACCCTGGGCGGGCTGTCCCTGCGCCCGCGCCGGAACGGCCGCGATCGACAGCAACACTGCGGCAACCACGGCGAGCGCTGTGGCATGAGTCCGCAGGATCAGGGTCTCGGGCTTCATGTCTTTCCCGTCCCGCGCGGTGGCGCGGGCTTCGCATCGTCGGGCTTCCCGTCGTCTCGCTTCACGAAGTAGTCCTGCAGATCCGGGTCAATATCATCGCCGCTGCCCAGAAACTCGAGCAGGTCGCTGTCAGGCCGCGTCGGCTTCGGGTCCGCGGCGTGCGCGCCGATCGGCAGCAGCAGCGATCCGAGTCCGATCAGCACGAGTTGCAGCCGCGCCATTGACCCTGCTCGCCGCTCAACTGGCGCTGCCGCTCTGATCGGTGTCCGCCCATTCGTAGAAGTCGGGATCATCGGCATACAGATCCGGACCTTCGTTAGACGCGAGAATCTCGCCATCCTCCTCGATCAGAGTCGCGTCGGCAACGATCGTCGCCGGGCCGCCAGCCGGCCGGGCGATCCATACGGCGATCGCCAGCACCGCGGTCGCGGCCAGCACACCGGCGGGCAGCCACGCGCTCGGCACCCGAAGGCGCCCCTTGCCCGCTCGCTTCTCGAATTCCGCCAGCGCGGCATAGCGCGCCGCCGTCAGGCGCGACTGCACGCGGCCCTCGAGCGCATCAGCACTGTCGCGCAGTAGCTTGGCAGTGCGGCGCTCGAAGTCGGCGTCGGAATCAGTCGTCTTCGGCTGCTCGTTGTTCATGGCCGATGTTCGCCTAGTTGCTCGCGCAGCGATTGCAGCGCCCGAAAATAATGTGTCTTGACGCTGCCCTCGGAGCAGCCCATTGCGGCGGCCGTCTCTGCAACGTCGAGTCCCTCGAGGTTTCGCAGCAGGAACGCCTGCTGCTGCCTGGCCGGCAGGCGCGCAATGGCCGCATCGAGCGCTGTCATCGCCTGGTCGTTCTCCAGGCGCGTCGCCGGCGTTGGCTCGTCCGCGGCCGAATTCTCGATCGGGTCCGCCGCTTCGTCGTCCTCCTCGCGCGTGCCACCGGTCCACCAGGCGATGACCCGGGAGCGCGTCCGTCGACGCCGCTGCCAGTCGTGGATTCGATTCTGCAGGATGCGGTGAAACAGCGGTTTCCACTCCTCGCTCGGCCGCGTGCCGTAACTCTGCGCCAGCTGGATCATCGCCTCCTGGACCACGTCGAGCGCGTCATCGGCGTTGCGCAGCGCAATCTCCGCGATCCGGAACGCGCGTCGCTCCACATCCTTCAGGAATTGCTCGAGTTCACGCGCCGCGTCCAGATCGCTCTCCCGTGCGCACGGCCGGGACGGCCCGGCAAGGCCCATCAGTGTTTCGCGCGGCAGGGTAGCAGAGCAATTCATTCGACCGCCCATCGAAACTGCCGAGGGATCCCGGCCGTCCGGAGTCGTGACAACGCGACCGCGCTGGTGGCGGCGCGTCCTGATCGGTATAACGTCGGCACGCCGGCACCGTTGACCGCGCCGGCGCACGATCGGCGCCTTGCGGCCTTTCCGGGGCGTCGCTGCAGTGGGGCCGGCGTCCGCGCCGCATGCCTCCATAATGCGCTGATTATATTGAGTAAATCCGCAAAACTGCCGCGCGGGGCCGGGCCCATTCTTCGCATTGCCGTCGATGCGCCATTGAGACGCCTGTTCGACTACCGCCTGCCTCCGGGCACGGACCCCGATAGCCTGCGGCCCGGCATCAGGGTCGCCGTACCGTTCGGCCGCCGCCGCTTGATCGGACTGCTGGTCGAGACGGCCTCACACTCGGACATCCCCGCGGCCAAACTGCGCGTGGCGACTGCAGTGCTCGACCGGGAACCGGTGCTCGATCCGGTCGCTTTCGAGCTGGTGCGCTGGGCTGCCGAGTACTACCACCACCCGATTGGTGAGGCCTACGCGAGTGCGCTGCCAGCGCTGCTGCGGGCAGGCCGGCCGCTCATCGCCACTGAGACCCGCTGGCGGCTGTCGGCCGATGGACGCGTCGACCTCGCGGCGGCGGGCCGGCTCGGGCCCCGGCAGAAGGCACTGCTGGCAGCGTTGTCCACCGCGCCCTCGATCGACGCCGCGGGTCTCGAGGCGATCGGCGGCACGGCCCGTGAGGCGCTACGCGGGCTCGTGGCGCGCGGCTGGATCGAGTCATTCGAGGTCGAGCCGCTGCCGGTCGAAACGCCGTCCGGCCCGGCAGCCGAAGGCCCGGCCCTGACGAGCGCGCAACAGCACGCCGTTGCCGAAATCAGCGCAGTGCTCGGCCGGTTTGCAGCGTTCCTGCTGCACGGTGTGACCGGCAGCGGCAAGACCGAGGTGTACCTGCGGGTGATCGAGCGCGCCTTGCACCGCGGCCAGCAGGCCCTGGTGCTGGTGCCCGAGATCGCGCTGACGCCGCAGGCGGTGGCGCGGTTCCGGGCGCGTTTCGCGGTGCCTCTCGCGGTGCTGCACTCGGGGCTCACTGATACCGAACGGCTCGCGATGTGGCGCGCCGCGCGCTCCGGCGCGGCGCCAGTTGTGATCGGGACCCGCTCCGCCATCTTCGTGCCGCTCGCCCGTCCGGGCGTCATCGTGGTCGACGAGGAGCACGACCCCTCCTACAAGCAGCAGGAGGGATTCAGGTACTCGGCGCGCGATCTCGCGCTGCTGCGCGCGCAGAAGCACGGCATCCCGGTCGTGCTCGGCTCGGCGACGCCCGCACTTGAAACACTGAGCAACGCCCTTGCCGGCCGCTATCGGCGGGTCGAGCTGCCGGAGCGCACCGGCGCGGCCGGCGAACCACGCATGGCAGTCATCGACCTGCGGGTCCACGAACAGCGCCACGGGATTGCGACGCCGAGCGTGCTCGCGATGGAGCGCCACCTCGCCGCGGGCGGGCAGGTCCTCCTCTATTTGAACCGTCGCGGCTTTGCACCGACGCTGTTCTGCCCCGGCTGCGGCTGGGCCGCGCCTTGCAGCGAATGCGATGCGCGCCTGACGGTGCATCTGAAGTCGCATCGGCTCGTATGCCACCACTGCGGCGCGCAGGCACCCGTGCCCTTTGCCTGTCCGCGGTGCGCCAGCGAGCTCAAGCCCGTCGGCCAGGGGACCGAGCGCATCGAGGATGCGCTCGACGAGTTTTTCCGCGGCGTGCCGGTCGTGCGCATCGATCGCGACACGATCCAGAGCCGCGGTGAGATCGAGGCGGCACTTGACCGCGTGCACGGCGGCGAGGCGCGGATCCTGGTCGGCACGCAGATGCTGACCAAGGGGCACGACTTCCCCGACGTCACGCTGGTGGTCGTGCTGAACGCAGACCAGGGGCTGTTCGGCGCGGACTTTCGCGCCAGCGAGCGGCTCGCGCAGAGCATCGTCCAGGTGGCCGGCCGCGCGGGTCGGGCGAGCCGCCCGGGCGAGGTCCTGATCCAGACCGCGTGCCCGGACCATCCGCTGCTGACGCGCCTGCTGACGAGTGGCTACGAAGGGTTCGCACGCGCGGCGCTCGAGGAGCGGGCCGAGGCCAACTGGCCGCCGTTCAGTCGTCTCGCGCTGCTGCGGGCCGAAGCGCCCAGCCGCGAGGCGGCGTTGCGGTTCCTGACGGCAGCGCGCACCGCGACACGCAGCTGCGAGTGCCGCGGCGTGCGGCTGCTCGGACCGGCGCCGGCGGCGATGGAGCGTCGCGCAGGGCGCTATCGCGCGCAGCTGCTGCTCGAGTCGCGGCAGCGCGCGTCGCTGCAGCAGCTGCTCGCGGCCTGGCTGCCGCTGGTCGATGCGCTGCCGGAAGCGCGCGGCGTGCGTTGGTCCATCGACGTCGACCCGCTCGAGGTCACCTGATCGGTCGCCTGCGGCGCACGGAGCGCGGGCCAGGACCGTACACCCGGACTCAGCAGCCTTCCGAATCCGGTAGACTTTGCGCCGGCGCCAATGCCGCCACTCCCGCTGGACCGTGACTTGAAAGCGACGATCGAGAGACTCGTGAGTGCCGCGCTGGCCGCGCTGCCGCCTACACTTCTGAGCGACGAAGCACGCCGCACCACGCCCGAGATCGAACGCACGCGCGATGCGAGCCACGGGGACTACGCCACGAACGTCGCGATGCGCCACGCCAAGGCGGCGCGCTGCAATCCGCGCCAGCTGGCCGCGGCGATCGTCAAGGCGCTGCCGACCGATCCGGCCGTCACCCGCGTAGAGATCGCGGGGCCCGGGTTCATCAACTTCCATCTCGCTCCTGCCGCCTACCATGCCGAGGTCGCGCGCGTCGCGGCCGAGGGTGCCGGCTACGGCTGCCGGCCGACGGGGTCCGGCGAGAAGATCCTGCTTGAGTTTGTGTCGGCGAACCCGACCGGCCCACTGCACGTCGGCCACGGGCGGCACGCGGCGTACGGTGCTGCGCTCGGCAACCTGTTGACGGCCGCCGGACATTCGGTGTGTCGTGAGTTCTATATCAACGACGCCGGCCGCCAGGTCGACATCCTGGGCGTCAGCGTCTGGCTGCGTTACCTCGAGCAGCTCGGAGAAGCAGTGCCGTTCCCGTCGAACGGCTACAAGGGCGAGTATCTGCTGCCGATCGCGGCCTCGCTCGCGGCGATCGCCGGCCGCGAGTTCTGGCACGCCGGCGATGCGGTGCGCACCGGCTTGCCGCCGGACGCGCCCGAAGGTGGCGACAAGGATACCTACATCGATGCGCTGATCAGCCGCGCACGGCTGCTGCTCGGAGAGGTCGGCTTCCGCGGCGTGGTCGACCACGCGCTACAGGGCACGATCAGCGACATCCGCGAGGATCTGATCGAGCTAGGCGTCAGCTTCGACCGCTGGTTCTCCGAGCGCTCGCTGGCGACGAGTGGCGCCATCGACGAGGCCTTGCGGCGCCTCGAGTCACACGGTCACACGTACCGCAAGGACGGTGCGATCTGGTTCCGCGCCAGCGCCTTCGGCGATGCCGAGGATCGGGTGGTCGAGCGCGAGAACGGAGCGCGCACCTATTTCGCCTCCGACATCGCATATCACCTCGACAAGCGGCTGCGAGGCTTCGGGCGACTGATCGACGTGCTCGGCGCCGACCACCATGGTTACGTGGCGCGCGTCCGCGGCGGGCTCGCCGCGATGGGCGAACCGCCGCAGTGCCTCGAGGTGTGCCTGATCCAGCTCGTGAGCCTGTACCGCGGCGGCGAGAAAGTCCCGATGGGCAAGCGCGAAGGGAATTTCATCACCCTCCGTCAGCTGCGCGGCGAGGTCGGCAACGACGCCTGCCGCTTCTACTACGTGATGCGCTCCCACGAGCAGCACCTCGACTTCGACCTCGAGCTCGCCAAGAGCCGGACGACTGAGAATCCCGTCTTCTACATCCAGTACGCCCACGCGCGCGTCGCGAGCGTGTTCCGCCAACTCGCCGACCGCGGCCTTGTTCACGATGCGGCGCGCGGTCGTGCGGCGCTCGGTCGGCTCGCGGAGCCCCACGAGCAGCGGCTGATCGTCGCCGTCACGCGCTACCCCGAGATCGTCGAGCTGGCCGCCGCGACCCGTGCGCCACACACGCTGGTGAACTACCTGCGTGAGCTCGCGACCGAATTCCACGCCGCGTACACCGCCGGCAACGAGAACCCGGCGCACCGCTTCATAGTCGACGACGCGGATCTGCGCGAGGCGCGCCTGACGCTGGTGCAGGCGGTGCGCCAGGTGATCCGCAACGGCCTGACGATTCTCGGCGTGTCAGCACCGGAGACGATGTGACCCCGCGCGACTATCGCAAGGGCGCGGGGCGCCGCCCCCGGGGTGGCAGCGGCGCGTTCTCGGGCTGGGCCGGACTCGTGATCGGGCTCGCCTTCGGACTCGCGGTTGCGGCCGGTGTCTGGCACTACAAGTCGCGCCCACCGGTGGAGCTCGCGGCGGTCAAGAGCAGGAAGCCGGCACCGCAGTCGGCCAGCGACGAAGCCCCCGACAAGGAACTGCCGGGGAGCGGCACCGATTACACCTTCTACGACCGGCTCAAGAACTTCGAGGTCGTGATCCCGGAGAAGGAGAAGGATGTGCACCGGGACCTGCGGCCCGCGCCGGAGACGCGACCCGGCACTTACGTGCTGCAGGCGGGTTCCTACAGGAACTTCGCCGAGGCCGATCAGGTCAGGGCACGACTCGCGCTGCAGGGCGTCGAATCGAAGGTCCAGAAGGTCACCGTCGACACCGACACCTGGCATCGCGTGCGAATCGGCCCGATCACGAACCTCGAGCAGCTCAACCGGATCCGCACGCGTCTGCGGCAGGCAGACGTCGATGCGCTCGTGATCCGCGTCGGCGACTGAACCTCGCCGCTCCGCATTACCCGGCGGCGACGCGCGCCACCCGCGCCGCCTTGAGCGCGATGAGGAACGCGCCGGTGGTCAGCAGTGCCGCCAGCACGAACGGAGCTCCGGGAAATGCGGTTGCGCCAGCGGCCGGCGGCGCGATGCCGCGGGCAAATGTAAATCCGAACAACAGCGGGCCGACGAGGCCGGCGAGGCCCATCACGCTCGAATTGACCCCCTGCAGCTGGCCCTGCTCGCTGGGCGAGACCCGTCCGGTCATCAGCGCCTGGCACGCGGCACCGTAGAGGCCCATCAGCGCACCGAACGGGACACCAGCCAGGAACCAGGCACCGCTGGGCGCCAGTCCGTAGGCCATGTAGCCGACGATCCCAGAGCCCAGACCGAGCAGCACTGCGCCGCGCTCGCCGATCCGGCGCACCGCCGGACCGATCATGCCGCCCTGCACGATCGCGGTGCAGACCCCGACGAAGGCGAGCGTGAGCCCGACGCGGCTCGAACCCCAGCCGTAGCGATAGCTCGTGTAGAGCACGAACACGGTCGGCAGCGAGAAGTGGGCGAGCATATAAAGTGCCTGGATTGCGACCAGGCCCAGTAGTCCGGCGTGACCGCGCAGCAGCGCGAGTGCGCCGACCGGGTTGGCGCGCTGCCACCGGAAGGCGGTGCGGCGCTCCGCTGGCAGTGACTCCGGAACGACCAGCCAGCCGTAGACGGCATTCGCGAGCGTGAGCGCGGCCGCCACCCAGAATGGCAGGCGCATGTCGAGGCTGCCGAGCACGCCCCCGAGTGCCGGCCCGATGATGAACCCGACTCCCCAGGCGGCGCCGACGTAGCCAAAGGCGGTCGCGCGTTTCTCCGCCGGCGTGACATCGGCGATGTAGGCCGAGGCCGTCGAGTAGGTTGCGGCCGTGATCCCCGAGATCACCCGCCCGACGAACAGCCAGCTGAGATTGGGCGCAAGCGCCATCAGGATGTAGTCGAAGCCGAGACCAGTCAGCGAAATGAGCAGCACGCGCCGCCGTCCGTAGCGGTCGGACAGCATGCCGAGTACCGGCGAGAACACGAACTGCATCAGCGCCCAGGCCGTCGCAAAGCCGCTGTAGGTCGTGGCGGCGCGCGCCGTGTCGCCATGACGGAACGCCTCGATCAGCTTCGGCAGCACCGGGATGACGATGCCGAAGGCCAGCACGTCAAGCACGATCGTGACAAGAATGAAAGCGACCGCTGCCGGCCGCGCGCGAACTTCGGTCACGTCACTCGTCGGCCGACTGGCGGAAATCGACTCCCAGCGACCGCAGCTTGCGGTAGAGGTGAGTGCGTTCCATGCCGACGCGCTTCGCGAGCTGGCCGACCTTGCCGTTGCACAGCAGCAGCTGCTGCTGGAGGTAAGCGCGTTCGAACGCCTCGCGCGCCTCGCGTAGCGGCAGCGCCAGCAAGTCCTGCTTCACCAGCGGCTCGTCCTGGGGCAGATGGGTCGCGAGCTCGCGCTCGATCTCCTCGAGGCGGATCTCCTCCTCGCCGCCGAGGAGCAGCAATCGGTGCACGAGGTTCTTGAGCTCGCGGACGTTGCCCGGCCACGGGTAGTTGCGCAGGCGGTTCTGGGCGGCGACGCCGAAGCGCCGGAATCGCAGCCGTTCCTCGTCGACCAACCGGTCCACGTAGTAGCGCAGCAGTTCCGGTACGTCCTCGGCGTAGTCCCGCAGCGGCGGCACGCGCAGCACGATCAGGTTCAGGTGCGCCAGCAGATCGCGACGGAAGGCATCCGAATCGGCGCGCAGATCGAATCCCGGCTGCGCCGCGCTCACCAGGCGTACGTCGAGCCGTTGTGGCTGGCGCCCGCCGGCGCGCGTGTATGTGCCGGCATTCAGGTCGGCGAGCAGGATGCGCTGCGCCGCGGCCGAGAAGTCCTCGAGTCCACTCAGGTACAGCGTGCCGCCGGCAGCCTGCTCGTACAGACCCGGCTCGGTCCGGCCGTCGCGCTCGACGCCCTGCAGCCTCTCGAGCGCGTTGCGCTCGTCGAGGCTGCCGCCCGCGACGACCACGAACGGCCGCTCGGAGCGCGGGCTCAGCGAGTGAAGGTAGCGCGCGAATGCCTCGCGCCCCGCGCCGGGCTCGCCGAGCAGCAGTACGGAGGCGTCGCGGCCTGCGATCTGGTGCAGCTGCTCGCGCAGACTCTGCATCAGCCGGCTCTTGCCGACCGGAGCGACGAGCGGAGGCGTTAGAGCACGGGTCGCGAGCCGCTTGCGGCGTCCGGCCTCGAGCGCGCGCTCGACGACCCGCAGCAGCTTGGCGAGCGACAGCGGCTTTTCGATGAAGTCGAATGCGCCGAGTCGCGTCGCCTCGACCGCGGTCTCCACAGTGCCGTGGCCGGACATCATGACGACCGGGCAGCTGGGGGCCCCGGCCCGCGACCACTCGCGCAACAGCGTGATGCCGTCGGTGTCCGGCATCCAGATGTCGAGCAGCACGAGATCCGGCTCGCGGCGTGCCCGCGCGGCGCGGGCCTGCGCCGCATCGGCCGCGACGTCCACTTCGTGGCCTTCGTCGGTCAGCACTTCCTTAAGGGTGCTGCGGATGTCGGATTCGTCGTCGACGACGAGAATTCGGGGTGCGCTCATGCACGCTCTCTCCTCGGCTCTGGTCTGCGGGCGTCACGGGTCACTGCGGACGCGAGCGTCTCACGCGCCGCATCGTCAAGGGGCAGCAGGATGCGCACACGCGCACCCCCTCCGCGGGCGTTGTCCGCCTCGATACGGCCGCCGTGCTCCTCGACGATCTTCTTCACGATCGCCAGCCCGAGGCCGGTGCCTTTGGGCTTGCTGGTTACATACGGGTCGAACACCTGGCCGATGATCTCATGCTGGAATCCCGGCCCGTTGTCCGATACGACGAGGTCGAGCGCCGGGTGCCCGCCGACGGCCGTGCGCCGGGTCTCAACGATGACCGAACCGTCGGCCTGACCCTCGAGCGCCTCGAAAGCGTTGGTCAGCAGATTGTTGAGGATCTGCCGCACGCGGCCGCGGTCGGCCTCGATCAGCCCGAGGTTCCGGTCCAGGAACAGCTGTACCTTGACGTGGCTTCCCTGCGCCCGGTAGAGCTCCGCGACTTCGGTGACCAGCTGGTTGAGGTCGAAGCTCACGAGCTCCATGGCCGGCGCCCGGGCGTAGTCCGAGAAGGCGTTGACCATCTGCTTCATCGCCTCGACCTGCTGGATGATCGTATGGGTCGCTCGCTCGAGGATTTCAGCGTCCTTGTCGTTCATCTGGCCCAGGAAGCGCCGCCGCATGCGCTCCGCCGACAGCTGGATCGGTGTCAGCGGGTTCTTGATCTCATGCGCCAGCCGTCGCGCGACCTCGCCCCACGCGGCATCGCGCTGGGCCCGTAGCAGCGCGGAAATGTCGTCGAACACGATCACCACGCCGGATCCCTCGCCGTCCGCGCCGGGCAACGCCGTGCACGCCGCCATCAGCTCGCGACGCCCGGTGTCGCTCTTCAGGGTGAGCTGCTGGCGCCACTCAGTCTGGCCCGCGTCGAGGTGGCGGCGACAGGCCGCCACGAACTGCTCGAGCAGCGCCGGGCCCGTCGTCACCTCTGATACCCGCTGCCCGACCCACTGCTCGAGGTCGACGCCGAGAATGTCCGAGGCAGCCGCGTTCGCGGTGCGCAGCGTCAGGTCCGGCTCGAGCGAGACGACGCCGGTCGACAGGCGCGCCAGGATCACCGCGAGACTGGCGCGTTCCTGCTCGACCGCCGCGCGGCTGCGCTCGGCGTCTGCGCGCGCCCTGCCGAGGCGCTTGGTCATGTCGTTGAAGGAGTGCACGAGGAAGCCCATCTCGTCGTGCGATGGCAGCGGCAGGCGCGTGTCGAGGTCGCCCTTGCCGACCGCGCGCGTGCCCGCGATCAGATCCTGGATCGGCTTGACGAGCCGGGTCGCCCAGAAGAAGGCACCGTAGACGGCGCTGAGCGCCGACAGCAGCAGCACGATCGTCAGCGTCAGCGTGAACGTCGACTTCAGGAACGGGCGCTGGTACATCCGCTGGCCATACTGTGCGTAGGCGTTCTGCACGCCGTCGGCGAGGCCGCCGAGCTGCCCGGGTACCTCGTAGCTCGCGACCAGCACGCGCGCGTCGTGCCCGGAGGCCGAGGCGAGCGCGGTGGCGGTCAGCACCCGGTAGCCGCCGGTCGGGCCCGGGTCGAGGCTGACTGAGCTGCGCCCCTGGCGGGCCTCCAGCAGCACCTCCTCGGCCGGCGCACTCGGCAGCGCCGCGCCGCCGATGTCGGTGCTGGCCGCCACGATGTGGCCATGGTCACCGACCACCAGCAGCTCTGCCGCACCGACGAAGCGACGGTAGCGGTCGAGCTGCGAGATCAGCTCGAAGTCGCGCGAGTTCCGCAGCTCCTCGGCGAGCTTGCCCGTGCGGCTCGAGAACTCGCGCATCCGCAGGCTCAATGCGGCCCGCGACAGCGCCAGCGCATCGTCGAGGCCGCGCCCGACGTTGACGTCAAACCAGCTGTCGATGCCGCGGTTGATCGCGTTCACCGAGAACAGGTAGACGACCAGGATCGGCGCAAGCGCGAGCGTGCCGAACATCAGCACCGCGCGCGCTTTCATGCGCGAGCCTGCGACCTGGCCTCGCCAGTCGCGTGCCAGTTCGTACAGTTTGCGGCCGATCAGCGCGACCAGCACCAGCACTCCCGCCAGGTTGACCGCCAGCAGCCACGGCTGCAGTTCGTTGAACAGCCTGGCGTCCTGCGCAGTGCTCGCGAGCAGCACCAGCGAGGCGATGCTCGCGAGTGCCCCCAGGGCGGCGAGCGCCGTCAGCGCGATCCGCCGTGGCCGGAACCGCGGGCCGGCGACCACCGCGGCCGGCGTCGGCTCGTCGGCGGTAGCTGCGGTCGGCGGCGCCAGCGCGGTCGCGTCGGTGGGCGTCGGGGCTTTCATGGCCGCACGGTCCACGTGTACCAGTCGGTGGACCGCTTCCAGTCGATCCAGAACATCATGACCCGCAGTGCGTTCGGCAGCCCCCCCTCGATCGTGGCAATCGCCTTCAGGGAGGCCTCGTAGCGCTGGCCCGGCTCAATCAGGGCCTCGTCGATGACCGGCAGGTCGCGGACGTCCGACAATGCCGCGAGCGCGCTGGCCAGATTTAAGAAGGAGGCCTGCTGGCCGCTGTTGAGGTTGTTGACCAGATACCGTTCCGACAGGGCGTGGTAGTGGATCTGCCAGCGTTGCACGAGGAACGCGACTTCCTCGTCCGGCAGGAAGCGGCGCCTGCGATCCACCCTGATGTCGAGCTCAAGGACGACCGGCACGCCCTCGCGGATCGCCTGCTGGGCGCTGCGGCTCAGGGCGAGGTCGAGCGTCGCGCGCAGCTGGTACACGCGCTCGGCGGACTCGAGGAACGCGGACCTCACGTCGAACCGCGCGCCGTCCTCGACGGTGATCTCGTCGGCCCGCAGCGTGACCGGTCCCAGCAGGCACGCCGCCAGCACGGCGAGGAGCCTCCACGGCGGGCCGCACGGGCAGTCGAAGACGGCGGCGAATCGGTTCATGGCGAGCGAGCAGCGAATCCCGTCACGTCGGACGATCAGCGAGCGCACCGCTCGAGGCACGCGTAGTAGAACCCGTCGGTGCCGGCGATCCCGGGCAGCAATGCAACACCCGCCTCATCCGTGGCGGG
>DATNHZ010000187.1:0-4136 GCA_035604655.1 Steroidobacteraceae bacterium
AGTCCGCCGAGAAAGATCGGGCTCGTGTACTCAAGCGGCAGGTAGATCCCGACCGCGACCGCGAGCACCGGTGCGCGCCAGCGGCCGCCGCCGCGGGCGAGCAGCAGGTCGACGGTAATCACCAGCGCGCCGACGAGTGCACCGAGCCCGATCATGTCCCACGGCAGCCCACCGCCGAAGATCCCTTTTGCGACCGCCGCCATCAGCGTCGCCTGCGGCGCATTGAGCGCCTTGACGCCCGCATGCGCCGGAGTGCCGATGCCGTACGCCTCGAGCAGCAGGTTGAGCACCGGCGCCATGATCGCCGCGCCGGCGACCGCGCCGATCGCCAGCATGACCTGCTGGCGCCAGGGGGTCGCGCCGAGGAGCCGGCCGGCCTTCAGGTCCTGCAGGTTGTCGCCCGCGACGGCTGCGGCGCTGCAGGTGACCGCACCGATCAGGATCGCCGCGACCGGCCCCACGGTGCTGCCGGGGCCGAGGAATGCGAGCAGCACGAGCGAGGCGAACAGGATCGTCGAGATTGTAATTCCCGACACCGGGTTGTTGGACGAGCCGACGAGGCCAGCCATGTAGCCGCTGACGGAAGAAAAGATGAAGCCCGCAATGATCATGATCACGGCCATCGTCGCCGCAATCCCGAAGCTGCCGACGACCGCGTGGTAAAGCACGAACAGCGGGATCACGAACAGCACGATCCCGGCGAGAATGGCGCCCATCGGCAGGTCGCGTTCGGTGTCCGCGACCGCAACGCCGGGCTCGGCGACCTTCAGGCCGCTCCGGATCCCCGACAGCAACGAGGCACGCAGTGTCCACAGTGCCCACAACCCGCCGATCAGCATCGCGCCGACTCCGATGTAGCGAACCTTCTTGGTCCAGATCAGCCCGGCGGCCGACTCCGCATCGATGCCGGCGAGTGCCGCGGCGAGCCCGGGGTCATGGTCGAACAGGAACGTGTTGTAGACGGGGATGAACAGCCACCAGGCGATGAGCCCGCCGGCGATCATCACCAGTCCGATGTTGAGCCCGACGATATAACCGACGCCGAGCAGCGCCGGCGACAGATTGACACCGACGTACGCGATCGTGCGCCGGCCGACGTAGCCCGCGAGCGTGAACGACTCGGGCACGAACCTGAGTCCCGACATCACCAGCTTGAACACCGCGCCGGCCAGCGCCGCGAACCCGAGGACGCGCGCGCCGCCCGCGGGGTCGCTGCCGGCGCGCAGCAATTCCGCGGTCGCGACACCCTCCGGGAACTGCAGGTTCTGGTCGATGATCAGGGTGCGCCGGAGTGGCACCGAGAACAGCACGCCGAGCAGACCGCCGAGCCCGATGATCGCCAGCACCCACCAGTAGTCGAAACGGCTCCAGTGGCCGAGGATCACGAGCGCCGGCAGCGTGAACACCGTGCCGGCCGCTATGGAGGATCCTGCCGAGGCGCCGGTCGCGACGATGTTGTTCTCGAGGATGCTGCTGCGGCCGAGGAGCCGCAGCACGCCCATCGAGACGACCGCGGCCGGAATCGCGGTGGCGACCGTCAGTCCCGCGAACAGTCCGAGATAGGCATTCGCCGCTGCGAGTACGACGGTGAGCACGATCGACAGCAGCACCGCGCGCAGCGTCAGTTGCGGGGTATCGGGCATTGCACCCTCTCCAGCTGGGGGGACAGGTCAGCGAATGCCGCCCATCCAGCGGCGCAGCAGCGGCGACAGCATGAGCATCAGCAGGCCGGCGCCGGCGCCGACGATCGTCATGTGCAGGAACTCGGTCGGCATCGTGGCCGCGTCGCTGCCGATGTGGCCGCCGATGCGCCCGGCGGCCAAATTACCCACCGCGGCACCCAGGAACCAAGTGCCCATCATCTGGCTGACGAAGCGCGGCGGGGCGAGCTTGGTCACGTTCGAGAGCCCGATCGGACTTAGACACAGTTCGCCGCTGGTGTGCAGGAAGTACGTCATCAGCAGCCACTGCGGCCCGACCCTGCCGCCGTGGGCGATGATCAGCTCGGCGGCGAGGATCAGCACCGCGAAACCGAGGCCGAGCAGAATGAGGCCGACGCCGAACTTGAGCGGCGCCGACGGGTCGAGATTGCGGCGCCCGAGCGCGACCCACAGCCAGGCGAAGAATGGCGACAGCACAATGATGTAAACGGGGTTCACCGACTGGTACCAGCTCGCCGGGTGCTCGTGCGCCTCGAAGAAGCTGCCGAGCAGCGAACGGTCGGTGAGGTCGCGGGCGAACAGGTTCAACGTGGTTGCGGCCTGCTCGAATCCGGCCCAGAACAGGCACGCGCACAGGAAGAACACGACGATGACGGCGACGCGCTTCTTCTCGGTGGCATCGAGCCCGCCGAACAGGAATACGCTGCCAAAGAACACCACGGCGAGCAGCGCCATGAACTTGCCGAGGGCGTCGGCCAGCTGCCCGGCGTCGAGGCTGACCGCGCCGGAGCCGACCGCGAGGATCGCGACCGCCAGCAGCGCAAGACCGGCCAGCAGCCACCAGGCGCTGCGGCGCCGCTCCGCGGGGGTCGTGCCCTGCGGTGTGAGGCCAGCATCGCCAAGGTAGTGGCCCGTCAGGCGGTACTGCAGCAGGCCGATCAGCATGGCCGCACCGGCCGTGAAGAAACCCCAGCGGTAGCCCACCGTCTCGCCGACCGTCCCCGACACCAGCGGCGCGATCGTCGCGCCGAGATTGATGCCCATGTAGAAGATCGAGAACCCGGCGTCGCGCCGCGCGCCTGACTGGTGGCGGTAGAGCTCGCCGACGATTGCACTGATGTTCGGCTTCAGCAGGCCCGTACCGAGGACGATGGTGATCAGGCCGAGGTAGAACATCTGCAACGACGGGATCGCCAGCATGAAGTTCCCGAGCGAGATCAGGATGCCGCCGTACCAGATGCTGCGTCGCTGGCCGAGCAGGCGGTCTGCCACCCAGCCGCCGGGCATCGAAAACAGGTACACCGAGCCGGCGTACAGGCCATAGATCGCGCCGGCCGTCTCGCTGTCGACACCGAGGCCACCGTTGGCGACCGTAGCGGTCAGAAACAGCACCAGCAGCGCCCGCATGCCGTAGTAGCTGAAGCGCTCGAAGAACTCGGTGAAGAACAGTGTGGCGAGGCCGCGCGGATGGCCGAAGAAGGTGGCTCCGCTCGAGGTCGTCGGGGGCATTCGGCACTTACCCTGAGCCCGGACGTGGGCAGGAAGAAGTTGCGAAAGTGTGACGGATGTTGCGGCGCAGAGGCAACGCGCGGCGGCGTTACGTCCCGGCCTCGCTCTCCCGCTCTTCGCGCGCCCGCTGCTCGAGCTTCGAGCGCGCCAGGATTCGTGCCATCAGGATGCCGACCTCGTACAGCGCGTACATCGGTAAAGCCATCGCGGACTGCGAGATCACGTCCGGCGGGGTGATCACCGCGGCCTGGATGAACACCGCGAGCAGAACGTAGCCGCGATTCTTCCTCAGCGTCTCAAGCTTGACGATCCCCGTCCACACGAGCAGCACGATCGCGACCGGGATCTCGAAGGCGAGACCGAAGGCCAGGAACAGCATCAGCACGAAATCGAGATACTGCGTCATGTCGGTCATCATCTGCACGCCTGGCGGGGCGGTGGCAGTGAAAAACGCGAACATCAGCGGAAACACCACGTAGAAAGCGAACGCGATGCCGGCGTAGAACAGCACGACGCTGGACACGAGCAGCGGCAGCGCGAAGCGTTTCTCGTGCCGGTAGAGTCCCGGCGCGATGAACGCCCAGGCCTCGTAGAGCACGTAGGGCATCGCCAGCACGAATGCGATGTAGAACGCGAGCTTGAACGGTGCCATCAGCGGCGCGACGACGCTGATCGAGATCATTGTCGCGCCCTTCGGCAGCGTCTTGATGAGCGGCTGGGCGACGAAGGTGAACAGCTGATTGGCGTAGATCATGCACGGGATCGCGACCAATCCGACGGCGACGGCCGCGTGCAGCAGTCGCGTGCGCAACTCCAGCAGGTGCGAGATCAGGGTGCCTTCGGCGAGCGACTCTCGCTCGCGCCCGGGCTCAGTGCTGGTCATCGGCGCGAATTTCGGTGGGCGCCGCAGGGTGCGGCTCGCGCGTCGGCGCGCTTGCGCCACTCGTCGGAGAATGCGGCTCGTTG
>DATNHZ010000188.1:0-7229 GCA_035604655.1 Steroidobacteraceae bacterium
GCCGAGCCGCTCGAGGATCGCGAGGGCCTGCAGGCCGACGCCGCCGGCGGCCGACTGGACCAGAACCGTGCTCCCCGCGCGGACCTCGGCGAGGCGCACGAGGCCCCACCACGCAGTCAACCCCTGCACCGGGAACGCCGCAGCCTGCTCGAACGACCAGTCCGCCGGGACCGGCTGGAGGTAGCGCGTGTCCACGTTCAGCCGGGTCGCATAGCCCCCGAAGCGGGTCAGGGCGACGACGCGCTCCCCGACCTCGAATGGATCGTCGCGCCCGGGGAGCGGCGGGCCCAGGGTTTCGATGATCCCGGCGGCCTCGAGACCCGGCACGAAACTGCCGCGGGGCGTCGCCGAATAGAGCCCGAGGCACGCCAAGGCATCGGCGAAATTGAGGCCCACGGCGCGGACCGCGACCTGTGCCTCGCCCGCCGCCGGCGGGGGGAGGTCCTCGTCGATCAGACGCAGCCGGTCGAGCGAGCCGGCCCGGTCGATCCGCCATACGGTTCGTGGGCGACGCATGGGATCATAGTAGCTGCATGACTGAGGTCCGCGCTCGCTCGATGGCCCCTGCCGACCCCGCCCACTGGTGGCGCTGGCTGGCGCCGCTGTTCTCGGTCCTCGTCTTTGCGCTGGTCGCGTGGATACTCCACCACGTCCTCAGCGGCTATCACCTGCGCGATGTGTTCGCAGCGCTGAAAGCGATTCCGCGCTCCGCGGTTCTGACCGCCACTGCGCTCACCGTCGCCAGCTATTGCATGTTGACGCTGTACGACTGGCTCGGCGTCCAGTACGTGCAGAAGCCGGTGTCGTATCGGCGCACGGCGCTGACTTCGTTCATCGCCTACGCCTTCGGCCATAACCTCAGCCTCGCAGCATTCACCGGCGGCGCGGTCCGTTACCGGCTGTACTCGACGCAGGGTCTGACGACCGTCGATGTGGCGACGATCGTGTCGATGTGCGCGCTCACGACTGCGATCGGAATCAGCGTGCTCGCCGGCGTTGCGCTGCTCGCGGCGGCTCCCGGTGGCGGCGTGCTGCACGTCGGCCACTTCTGGTCGAAGCTGATCGGCGCGTTGCTCGTTGCCTGGGTCGCGGGCTACGTGCTGTGGGCGGCCCTCGCGCGCACGCCGGTAGCGATGGGTTCGTGGGCGCTGCGCCCGCCTGGTATACGCATTGCGCTCGCACAGGTGCTGGTTGCGGTCGTCGACCTGACTCTTGCCGCGGGCGTGCTGTATGTGCTGCTGCCGGCGGGCGCGACGACCGGCTTCGTGACGTTTGCGGGGCTGTACGCCGTGGCGATCGTCGCTGGCATCCTGAGCCAGGTGCCGGGCGGGCTCGGAGTGATCGAGGCGCTGATCTCGCTCGCGCTGCCCGCCGTTCCGGCACCGCAGCTGCTCGGTGCGCTGCTCGCCTATCGCGGCATCTATTATCTGGCGCCGTTGCTGATCGCCGCGCTCGCGTTCGTGGTCCACGAGTTCTACCGCCAGCGGCTGCGCCTGATGCGCGCCGGCGGCTTCGCTGGTTCGGTCATAGCGCCGCTGTTGAAGCCGGTGGTGCCGCAGCTGATCGGCGTGCTCGTATTCCTGGCCGGCGCCGTGCTGCTGGTGTCCGGAGCGACTCCCGCCGTCGATGCGCGGCTGGGGAAGATCGTCGACATAGTGCCGCTGCCGCTGCTGGAGCTGTCGCACCTCGCCGGCAGCGTGATCGGTGTCGGGCTGCTGGTGCTTGGGCGGGGACTGTTCCGCAGGCTCGCGGCGGCCTACCAGCTGACGTTCTGGCTGCTGGTTGCCGGAATCGTGGCTTCCATCCTGAAGGGCCTCGACGTTGAGGAGGCTTCGTACCTCGGCCTCGTGCTGCTCGTGACATGGCTCGCGCGGCACGCCTTCCACCGCCCGTCGACAATCATGAGCCAGCGCTTCACGCCGGGCTGGATCGCCAGCGTCGCGATCATGGTGGCGCTGTCGGTGTGGATCGGGGTCCTGGCGCACCGCCACGTCCCGTACTCGCACGACCTGTGGTGGACCTTTGCGCTCAGGGGCGATGCGCCGCGGATGCTCAGGGCCTCGCTCGCCGTGGTCGTCGCGGTCGCGGCCTTCCTCGCGGTCAACCTGATGAAACCCGCGCCCCCCGAGCCCCACGATCCGGCGCAACTCGATCTCGACCGCGCGCGGCTCGTCATCGCCCGGTCGGATTCGAGCCTCGCGAACGCGGCACTCGCGGGCGACAAGCGACTGCTGTTTCATCCCGCCGGGGACGCGTTCGTGATGTACCAGGTGAGCGGCGCTAGCTGGGTGACGCTTGGCGACCCGGTCGGGCCTGCCGAGCGCGAGGAGGACCTCGTCTGGGCGTTTCGCGAGCTCGTCGACCGCCGGGGCGGGCGGACGGTGTTCTACCAAGTGAGTGACCGGGCGCTGCCGCTATACATCGATCTCGGATTGTCGCTGCTGAAGCTTGGCGAGGAAGCCCGAGTGCCGCTCGCGGACTTCCAGCTCGAGGGCAGCACCCGCGCGGATCTGCGCCATGCGCGGCGCCGCGCGCAGCGCGATGGCGCCAGGTTCGAGGTCGTGCCGACAGCGGGCGTGCCGCTGCTGCTGCCGAGGCTGAAGGAAATTTCGGATGCGTGGCTTGCGGACCGGGTCACCGCGGAGAAGGGCTTTTCGCTGGGAGCGTTCAGCGAGCGGTACCTGAGCGAGTTCCCTGTCGCGATCGTCAAGAGCGAGGGCGACATCGTCGCCTTTGCCAATCTCTGGGGCACCGACACGCACGAAGAGCTGTCGGTCGACCTGATGCGCTTCTTGCCGGATGCGCCGCGCAGCTCGATGGACTTCCTGTTCATCGAGCTGATGCTGTGGGGTCGCGGCCAGGGCTATCGGACTTTCAATCTCGGCATGGCGCCGCTCGCGGGCCTCGAGAACCGCGCGCTCGCGCCGCTCTGGCACCGGCTCGGCAGTTTCCTCTACCGCCATGGCGAATCGTTCTACAACTTCGAGGGCCTCAGGCGCTTCAAGGCCAAGTTCGACCCGGCCTGGGAGCCGCGCTACTTGGCCTCACCCGGAGGCCTGCACCTGCCGCGCGTGCTGCTCGACGTCTCGACGCTGATATCGGGCGGCATCAAGGAGCTGATAGCAAAATGAGCGCTGCCACACGCTGGTTGCGACTGATTGCGATGGCGATTCCCACCGTCGTCGCCTGGTGGACTCTCGGGCCCGCAGCGGCGGCGGCGCCGGAGCGCATTCCGAAACCTGGCACCGGTGGCGATGCCCCGGCACCAGTCGTCCCGGGGGAGCAAAAGCTGCGCTACGGGCCCTTCGGCGAGGTGACCGTCTACCGGCCGCACGCCAATCCAAGGAGCGTCGCGCTGTTCGTATCTGGTGATGGCGGCTGGAATCTCGGCGTCGTCGACATGGCGCGCCACCTGACGGACATGGACGCGCTCGTCGTCGGCATCGACATTCGCAGCTACCTGAAGGCCGTCAACACGCCGGCGAGCGCCTGCCGGAACTTCGCGGTCGACTTCGAGGGCCTCGCGCACGAGGTCGAGCGGCGCGCGAAGCTCCCGGACTACCTGCCACCGGTGCTGGTCGGATACTCCTCGGGGGCGACGCTGGTCTACGCGACGGTCGTGCAGTCGCCGAAGGGCACGTTTGGCGGTGCGATGAGCTTGGGGTTCTGCCCGGACCTTGCCGTGACGCAGCCGATCTGCAAAGGCAGCGGGCTTGGCTTCGAGGTCGACTACGGGAAATCGCCTGCCCCGCGCGAGGCGCGGGGCGTGTTGTTCGCAGCGGCCGGCCGCAACGCGACACCCTGGGCCGCCTTCCAGGGCGACATGGACCAGGTGTGCGATCCTCCCGGGACCCGCAAGTTCGTGGCCTCCGTCGGCAATGCCGAGCTCGTGTGGCTGCCAAGAGTCGGGCACGGATTCTCGGTGGAGCGCAACTGGCTGCCGCAGTTCAGGAGCGCGTACGCGACGCTGACCGCCCGCGCGCTGCCGCCACCGGCGACGCTCCCCGACGTGCGGGACCTGCCGATCGTCGAGGTCCCGGCCACCTTACAGCCGCTCGCGGCGGACCGCGGGTTGTTTGCGGTGCTGCTGACAGGCGACGGAGGCTGGGCCGGGCTCGACCAGGATGTATCGGCGGCACTTGCGGCGCGCGGCATCCCGGTCGTCGGCCTCAATACCCTGAAGTACTTCTGGAACGGACGCACGCCTGCTGCGGCGGCGAAGGACCTCGAGCGCCTGATCCGGCGCTACGGGGCCGCGTGGCAGCAACCGAGCGTGCTGCTCGTTGGATATTCGTTCGGGGCGGACGTCCTTCCGTTTCTCTACACGCGTCTGCCCGAGGACGTGCGTGCGAAGGTGCGTACGGTGAGCCTGCTCGGGCTCAGCGACTCGGCGAGCTTCGAGTTCCACGTATCGGACTGGATCCCGGGCAGCGACGACGGTGACCGGCCGGTCGCTCCTGAGGTAGCGCGCATGGGCGCGGTGAGCGTGCTCTGCCTCTACGGAGCCGACGAGACCGACTCCCCATGCCCGCGCCTCGCGAATGCGACTGTCGCGGCGGTCGCGCTCAGCGGCGGGCACCATTTCGATGGCGACTACGCGTCCATCGTCCGCCGCATCGTCGACTACGCGCACCGCTGAGCGGCCCGGTGAGCCGTAGAGCAGGGGCCGCCTGCGGATTCTTCTTCGCGCCGCGCGCTCGTGAACCCTATGCGGGATAGCTGGGCGCGCGCCGGGCGGACAGTGTGCGCTCGAACACGCGGCCAATCTTGAGCAGCAGCGCCTCGCGCCAGCGCGGGGCGACGAAGGCGACGCCAACCGGCAGGCCGCCGACGCGGGTCGCCGGGACCGTCATGCTCGGATATCCCGCGACCGCGGCTGCGGAGGCGATCGACGGCCAGCCGTCGTTCGCGTCCGAGCGATCGCCCCAGATCGGATCGAGCATCTCGGCCGGGCCGTTGCACGGCGTCATCAGTACATCGACCGCGTGGTCGCGAAACAGTGCGGCCAGCCCCGCAGTATCGGTCAACCTGTTGAGCTCCTCGAGCGCCTTGACGTAGGCCGGCGTGTCGAGTCCGCCGCGCCTGTCGGCATCCTCAAAGAGCTCCTGGCCGAAGAACACCAGCTCCTCGGATGCGTGCGCCGCGTTGAATTCAATCAGATCGCGGAGCGATCGGTGCGGCACGAGCCCGTGCAAGCCCTGCAGGTAGGCAGTGATGGCGGCCTTGAAGTCATAGAGCAGAACCTCGGATTCACGATCGCCGAAGTCGGCCAGCCCTTTCGGCAGTTCGACCGGAACCAGAGTTGCGCCGGCATCCCCGAGCGCCTTCGGCCACGCGGCGCTCTCGCGGACGACCAGCGGATGGGCATTGGTTGCGGTCACGACCCCGACGCGCAGGCCGCGTGCGCTGAAAGCGTCGAGATCGCGTGGCGCGACGGCCGAATCCAGCGGCCGCTCGGCGAGCACCGCGAGCAGCAGGGCGGCATCGGTGACCGAGCGTGCGATCGGGCCGGCGGTGTCCTGGCGCGGTGACTGCGGCACGATTCCGCGGCCGCTCACCAGGCCCACCGTCGGCTTAAGACCCACGAGGCCGTTGACAGAGGAGGGCGCGAGGATCGAGCCGTCGGTCTCGCTGCCGATCGCTGCGGCGCACAGGCTCGCCGCGGTCGCGACCGCCGAGCCCGAGCTGGAACCCGACGGATTGCGATCCACCGCATAGGCATTGCGCGTCTGGCCGCCGACGGCACTCCAGCCGCTGATCGAGTGGCTCGACCGGAAATTGGCCCATTCACTCAGGTTGGCCTTGCCGAGCACGATCGCCCCGGCGGCGCGCAGCCGGGCGACCAGCGGCGCATCGGTTGCATGCCGGGCTCCGGCGAGCGCCAGCGACCCCGCCGTGGTTGCAATCGGGTCTTTCGACTCGATGTTGTCCTTGAGCAGCAGCGGTATGCCGTGCAGGGGCCCTCGAGTGCGGCCGGCGCGACGTTCGGCGTCGAGCGCACGCGCGGCCGTCAGAGCCTCGGGGTTCCGGGCGAGCACCGCGCACAGCGCCGGGCCGCGGCGGTCCAGCAATTCGATGCGCGCGAGGTAGGCAAGGGTCAGGCTGGCGGAGGTGACCTCGCCACGCGTCAGCGCGGCCTGCAGCTCCCCGAGCGATTGCTCCTCGACGCCGAATGACGCTGCGCGCTCGATCTCGCCTTTCTCTGCCGTTGATTCCGGAGCGCGGTCGAGTGCGGCGGCGATCACGCCCGGAGCGAGTGCCGTCGCCGCGCCGAGCGTTGCCACGAACTCGCGTCTGCGCATTGCGATTCCTCCCCGGCCGAGGCGCTATACCGGAAGTATAAGCTCCTGCTCGAGGCGGACCCGGGAACCGTCCGGTGGCCGCCGGCGCAAAACGAAGCCCCGCGGTCCGTTGGACCAGCGGGGCTGGAATGCGTCAGCCTCGTATCAATGGGTTGACCGGCGGTCGGACCCTGCGCCCCATGTCGAAGCGCGTCAGGCCAGGGTGAATCCCTCACGGTCGACGGAGCAAAGGGGGCGATTGCCCCCCTGCTCTGGTCGCGCACCGCGTGCGATGCGACTCACTGGAACTTGTAGGTCAGGCCGACCGTGTAGAACCGCCCGACCGCGCCAGCCTGGTGCATCGCGGCGTCATAGGCCGCACCGCCACCACCGCCGTAAGTTACGACGTCGAGCGGCGGCGGCGTATTGAAGACATTCAGCACCGAGGCGTGCAGCTGAAGATTGTTGCCAATAATGTACCGCCCGTACAGATCGACGTCGGTGAAGCTGGCGACCGTACAGTATTGAGTCGGCACGTTGGCGGAAGAGACGAACTTCACGAAGTACTCGAGCGTGAGGTTACTGACGAGCGCGCCTGCGCACGTGCCTTGGTTCGTGGCCGACGGGTCCGTGATGCTGAAGCTGCCGATGTAGTTCAGCGTTCCGGTGACGGATGCCGGTCCACGATCCCACGTGAGGGACAGCGACGCGCGGTCCTTCGGATTGCCGGTGTCGCCCGACACGCCGCTCGGCCCGTGCGTACCAGCAAGATCATAGGTGACGCCGTACGCGAGCAGATCGAACTGGATCACATGCGTGTAGTTCAGCTCCGCCGTCAGGCGCCCGGCCTCAGCCGTGTCCCAGAGGCGAGCCTTCATGTCGACGTCGACGCCGCTGGTCTTGTCCTGGCTCGCGTTGACATACGGGTACGGCTGGTACAGCAACAGC
>DATNHZ010000189.1:0-5007 GCA_035604655.1 Steroidobacteraceae bacterium
ACATCGCGGCGGCGGACGAGACCACCTCGACGCTGTCGACCGAGGCGGCCCGGCGCGCGATGCAGATGGCCGGCGTCGGGCCGTCCGACATCGACTTCATCGCGGTCGGCACGACGACCCCGGACTACGTGTTCCCGAACGTCGGCACGCTCGTGCAGCACAACCTCGGCATTCACGATACGCCCGCGTTCAGTGTCGAGACCGCCTGCAGCGGCTTCGTGTACGCGCTGTCGATCGCCGACAAGTTCGTGCGGCTCGGCGAGTCAAAATGCGCGCTGGTGATTGGCGCCGAGTGCCTGACCCGCGTGGTCGACTGGACGGACCGCACGACCTGCGTGCTGTTTGGGGACGGCGCGGGCGCGGTAATCCTCGAGCCTGCCGCCGAGCCCGGGATCGTGACGACGCTGCTGTCGGCCGACGGGCAGTACCGGGACCTGCTCTACTATCCGTACGGCGTGTCGTGTGGCTGGGAGAAGCTGCGCGCCGGGGCACCTGCCTTCATCACGATGAAGGGCAATGAAGTTTTCAAGGTCGCGGTCAACACGCTCTCAAAGCTCGTCGACCAGACACTCGCCAAGGGCGGCGTGGGCAAGGCGGACATCGACTGGCTTTTGCCGCACCAGGCGAACCTGCGGATCATCAAGGCAGCCGCCCGCAAGCTCGAGATGCCGATGGAGCGCGTCGTCGTGACGGTCACAGACCAGGGCAATACTTCGGCCGCCTCGATTCCGCTCGCGCTCGATACGGCGGTCCGGGATGGGCGCATCAAGCGCGGACAGCTGCTGCTGCTCGAGACCTTCGGCGGCGGGTTTACGTGGGGTTCGGCGCTGATCCGGTTCTGAGCGACGCCGGACGCCCCGGCGTGCCCGGCAGACGCTGCTTGGTTGCGCGCCGCGCGCGCGTCAGGCGCAATCGCCGGGTCTCGAGTGGCTCCGAGCCGACGGCGGTGCCGGACCCAGTGATCGAAGGTGCCTCGCCCGTGAACCCAGCCGCGGCGGCCCATCGACCCGCCCGCGCGAGATTTCATGCGCGTCCGACCCCGGTGCCGGTGCTTCGCGCGCAGTGGCGTACGCTACCCCGGGGGCATTGACCCGATCCGTCCTGAACGACCCCGTGCTTATCGTTCCAATGGGTGGGGCCTATACTCCGGGCGGTCCGAGGTGAGAGTGGTTCTATAAATGTTCTCTACGACCTTGTTGCGTCTGAATAAATGCCTCGCTATCGGCGGCCTCGCCGTGCTGCTCATGCCGGCGGCCGGCTGGGCTGCGGTGCTGCAGCTGCCGGCCAGCGGTGACCTGATCGGTGAGGCGGCCGAGGTCACTGCGGCGCACGACGATACCTTGATCGACATCGCTCGGCGCTTCGGCCTTGGCTACGAGGAGGTCGTCAACGCAAACCCCGGGGTCGATCCGTGGCTGCCGGGCGCCGGGACGACGATCCGCCTGCCACTGCGGCGGGTGTTGCCCGATGCGCCGCGCGAGGGAATCGTCGTCAACCTTCCGGAACACCGTCTCTACTACTTCCCGGCCGCGAAGCCCGGCGAGCCGCGTACCGTCGTGACCTACCCGGTCAGCGTCGGGAAGATGGACTGGGCGACGCCTCTCGGGCTCACGCACATCGCCGCCAAGATCAAGGATCCGCCGTGGTATCCGCCCGAGTCGGTGCGTACCGAGCACGCCCAGCGCGGCGACATCCTGCCGAAGATGGTGCCGCCGGGCCCCGACAATCCGCTCGGCCAGTTCGCGATGCGCCTCGCGATCCCCGGCGGCGGCTACCTGATCCACGGGACCAACAAGCCCGCGGGCGTCGGCATGCAGGTGACGCACGGCTGCATGCGCCTGTACCCCGAGGACATCGAGGAGCTGTTCAAGCGCGTAGCAGTCGACACCCCCGTCCGGATCATCAATCAGCCGCACAAAGTCGGCTGGGCCGGCGGCCAGCTCTACGTCGAGGTGCACCCGCCACTCGAGGCGACGGACAGCGGAGTGTACGAGCCCGATCGGACGGCGCTCGCGCGCCTGATTGCCAACGCGGTCCGTGGCCGGCCGGCCGCCGGCGGCGTGCTGTGGGTGCGCGCCGAAACGGCCTTCGAGGAGGCCCGGGGAATTCCAATGGCCGTGACCGAACCGGGTTCCGGAGCCGTCAGCGTCGCAGGCGTGCGCTAGGGGCCCTCCGGAGTCTACGCGGCGGCCGTCGATGTGGCCGCTCATGGGCGTGACTCACACCCGCTGATCTGTCCGCTCCGTTCACGCTTCGGCCTCGCGCACGAAGCCATCCGCGCTCCAGTCTTCGCTCCCGACGCCGTGATGAACGAAGAACAGGCCCTCGGGGTCGTACCGCTTCTTGACCGCGAGCAGTCGCGCGTAGTGACTGCCCCAGAACGCGCGCTGCCAGGCGCGATTGAAAAAATCGCTTTCCGAGACGTACGACCCGGCGGCCGGCGCGACCGCGCGCAGCTCCCGCGTGGCCTGCTCGACGGCCTGCGCGTTGTGCCGCGCTCGCTCGTCGTTCGGCCCGAGCCCGGGAAGTCCCGGGTAGCGAGGCGCCTCGCCGGTCGCGACGATCGCCAAAGCGAAAGAGCTCAGAACGGCGGGATTCGTCGCCGTCTCCCGCGAAGCGGCGATCGCCTCGGCCGGAGCGCCGGCGAGTCCCTTGTTGAAGTGCAGTCCGACGTCCGCGTGCCGGCTGCCGGCCACCAGCGCATCGGCGAGCCGCGCGCGCTCGGGCGGTCTTAGCAGCGATGCCGGGAGCCACAGCGAGTCATAACCATGAAGGAATGCGCCGACCTGCTCCTGGTCGCCGCTCCACCAGGCGTGCGTCGGTGGTGCATCCGGCCGCTGATCGAATGTGACCGACGTCGAACCTCGCTGCCGTCGGGCGCGCACGTCCCACCACTCGCGGGCGGGCCGGCTGCCGATACTCTCCTCGCCGAGCGCGAACTCCTGCGCATCGCCGGCGAGCCAGTCGAAGAATGGCTGCCAGACCCGGGTCGCCTCCGCCGAACTGAGGCCCTGCGACACCATCGAGACCTTCAGCGAGTTGTCGCCCCGGACCAATACGCTCTCGCCCCAGTTCGGGTTGCAGAGGCTCTCGGCATAGAAGCTGACGAAGCGCTCGACCAGCCGCCGGAACGCGCCATCCGAGGCAGCCTTGATCGTGCACTCGACGCTGCCGAAGAACGCCGGCAACTCATGGGTCCTTAGCGTCAGCCTGGTCACGGCGCCGAGGCTTCCACCGCCGCCGCCTTTCAGGGCCCAGAAGAGCTCCGGATCGCGGCAGGCGTTGACGGTCCGAAGCACTCCGTCGGCGGTCACGACCTCGGCCTCGAGCAGCCCGCCGGCGGCCGTGCCGTAGCGTTTCGAGAAGGATCCGAAGCCGCCGCTCTGGACGAGGCCTGCGACCCCGACCGTGGCGCAGCCACCTCCCTGGACGTAACGGTTCGCTTGCGTCGTGACCGCATCGTATACGTCCATCCACATGGCTCCCGCTTCGACCGTCACCGCCGGGCACGGCCGCATCATTCCGGTACAGCCGGCGCCGACGAAGCGCTCGTGAAGCGCGATGCCGTGCATCGGGCGCGTCCAGATCAGCAGCGAATCGGCTGCATTGGACGTGCCCTGGTAGCTGTGTCCGCCGCCTTTGACGACGAGGCGCAGCCGGTGCTCGCGCGCAAAGTTGACGCCCGCGACCACGTCGGAGGACGAATGGCAGGACAGCGCGTACGCGCTCGGTGCCGGCGTCCAGGCACCGAACCAGCCAGACACCTGCGTGCCCGACGGCTGGTCGCCGAGAAAATAGGGGTTGTGCAGATGCCGGAGTGTATCGAGGCAGGTAGCAGCCTCGGGCGAGCGCTCGCACTCGCCGAGCAGCGGCGGCGGCACGATCAGATGGCCGTCGACTTGTCTTGCCAACGCGTCCCACTGCCCGGGCGATGGCCACTGCGGGTCGCCCGGGCGCACCCGCCGGAACGCATCGCTGCCGGCGCGAGCCGACAACGCATACAGGGACGGCAACATCGACAGCGCCAGCGCGCCCTTCAGCAGCTGTCTTCTGCGCATGCGCCGATCATATCCCGCAAAGCGGGACACGAGCTGCGATCGAACGCCGCACCGGACCCTAGAAACGACGACGCCGCGGTGAACCGCGGCGTCGTGTGCACATCGCGCCGCGGTGACGGCGGCCGGTGGCTTACTTCGACACAGCCTTCTTGAACAGGCGGTCGATCTTCTCGTTGGTCGCATCACAGCACTGCTGGCTGGCCTGCGCCGCGGAGGCGGCCGCGTCGGCCTTGCTCTGCGCCTGCTGAGCCGCGGTTGCCGCGGACTGGGCAGCGCGCGCGGCGCTGTCAGCGGCCGCCTTGACGCCGTCCTGCTGCGACGCCAGCTTGCTGACCTGCGACTTCAGATCGTCGATCTGCGCCTGGATCGGCTTGAGGTCTGTGCAACCAGCCGCGAACATCACGCAGAGCGCTGCCGCGCAAATCGTGAGCATTTTTGTCATGACTAACTCCCTTCATTCTTAAAAAGACAGACACCTGGAAAACGCCGGGCCGGTCAACCGACCGGGCGGGCACGCGCATCGCGTATCACTTCGGGGCCGAAATTTACCTTATTGGCCGCGGTTGAGCCACCCTGATTTATTAGGTGTCGCAGCGTACAGACAGTTCGCGCGCGAAGCGCGGTGAGAATGCAGAGCCACGTGCGCAAGGGAGGGCGCGCGCGAGTGAGTGCGTGACAGCGACGAGACGCGGCATGCGCGAGGCGGGTGTGGTGCAAGGCCTCGTGCGCGAGGCGGCCAGGTCGGGCGCCTGTGCGGGGTGTCGCAGCACAGGTCATGTCCGATGCGGTCAGGGTTGGGCGGAGGTCGCAAGCCCGCCGGCCGGGGGACGGGTGAGACGGTCGTGTGGCAGGCGATCGTGGGGGAGGAGGACCCGGGAGGCAGCCCAAGCGACTTGCCAGGACCCAGGAGCTGGATATAATCACAGCAGGCTGTATGCCTATACAGGTG
>DATNHZ010000190.1:0-5473 GCA_035604655.1 Steroidobacteraceae bacterium
GCGGGCCTGCCGATCACGACACAGACGACCGTGCTCGGCACGCGCGGCCGGCGACGGGTCCGCAGCGTGTCGCTCGGCCGGGTCACCGCCGACGGCACGATTCGACCGGATGCGACCATCGCCTGCGATGCCGTGCTGATGTCGGGTGGTTATACGCCGACCGTCCACCTGTTCTCGCAGTCGCTTGGCAAGCTCTCCTTCGATGCGGGGCAGCAGGTGTTCGTGCCGCACACGTCCGCCCAGCGCGAACGCTCCGCCGGTGCCTGCCGCGGCATCGAGGGCCTCGCCGCGGCGCTCAACGACGGCGGCGAGGCCGGCAGTGCCGCGGCGTCCGCCGCAGGGCATGCGGCCATGCCGCTGCGCTTCGCGGCCGTGGCGCGGGACGCCAGCCAGCGCGGCGCGCCCGGCGCGCTAGCGCACGCCGGGCACGGCCGGCCGCACAAGGCTTTCGTGGATTTCCAGAACGACGTGACGACGAAGGACCTTGCGCTCGCCACCCGTGAGGGTTTCGAGTCGATCGAGCATATCAAGCGCTACACCACGACCGGCATGGCGTCCGATCAAGGCAAGACCGCCGGCATGAACGCACTCGGCATCGTCGCGGCCGGTTTCCAGCGACCGATCCCCGACGTCGGGCTGACGACCTTCCGAATGCCCTATACGCCGGTGACGTTCGGCGCCTTCGCCGGCTACGCGCGCGGCGATCTGTTTGACCCGGTGCGCACCACCCCGACCCACGACTGGGCACGCGAGCACGGGGCCGTATTCGAGGATGTCGGGCTGTGGAAGCGTGCCCGTTACTTCCCCAGGCCTGGCGAGGGTATGCACGCGGCGGTCGCGCGCGAATGCCGCGCGGTGCGCAGAGACTGCGGGATCTTCGACGCATCGACGCTCGGCAAGATCGAGGTAGTCGGTGCAGATGCGGCGACGTTCATGAATCGGTTGTACGTGAACAACTGGTCGGGCCTCGCGGTCGGCCGCTCCCGCTATGGCATCCTGCTTCGCGACGACGGCTTCGTCTACGACGATGGCGTCGTGGCACGGCTCGCCGACGACCGCTTCCATGTGACGACGACGACCGGTGGCGCGGCCCGCGTACTCGGCATGATGGAGGACTACCTGCAGACGGAGTGGCCGCAGCTCGAGGTCTGGCTGACATCGACGACGGAGCAGTGGGCGGTCATCGCAGTGCAGGGTCCGCGCGCACGGGAGGCGATCCGTGACCTCGTCACCGACGTCGACGTGTCCGCCGCCGCCATGCCGCACATGAGCGTGGCGCGGGGGCGCATCTGTGGGGTGCCGATGATGCTGTTCCGCGTCAGCTTCACCGGTGAACTCGGGTATGAGATCAATGTGCCGGCTGACTACGGGCAGGCCGTGTGGGAGTCGGTGCACCGCGCCGGCCAGCGGTATCGGATGACGCCGTACGGTACCGAGGCAATGCACGTGCTGCGCGCCGAAAAGGGTTACATCATCGTCGGTCAGGAGACGGACGGCACGGCTACGCCAGACGACGTGGGCCTGAGCTGGGCGATTGGCCGGGCGAAACCGGACTTCGTCGGCAAGCGCGCACTCGCCCGCCCGGCGATGCAGGCGCCGGGCCGCAAGCAGCTGGTCGGTCTGCTGACCGCGGATCGCACGGTCGTCCTCGAGGAGGGGGCGCAGGTCGTCGCGACGTCCGGCCAGGCGCCGCCGATGCAGCTGATCGGTCATGTCACCTCGGCGTACATGAGCGCAGCGCTGGGGCACTCGATAGCTCTCGCGATGGTTGCCGACGGGCGCCGGCGCATCGGCGAAACGCTGTACATACCGATGCCCGGCGGCGATGTTCCGGTGCGCATATCAGCCCCGGTGTTCTACGATCCCGAGGGAGCGCGCCTCAATGGTTGACGTCGCCGTCACCCGTCCGCCGCGCGTCGCGGCGACTCCTTGGCTGCGGCTGCTGCCACCTCTGGCGCGGTTCAGCTTCCGCGGCGCTGCGGCCGCGCAGGGCGCAGCCGGCCCAGCGTTCGGCGTCACGTTCCCGACGGTCGCGTGTCATGCGGCGACCAACGGCAGTCGCGCCGCGCTCTGGCTCGGACCCGACGAGCAGCTGCTGCTCGCGCCGGTGGCCGAGGGGCCGGCGGCCCGCAGCGTGCTCGACGCGGCGCTGGTGGATCTGCCGCATTCGCTGGTCGATGTGAGCCACCGCCAGGGCGCACTCGAGCTTCGCGGTCCGAACGCGGCGTGGCTGTTGAACGGCGGCTGCCCGCTCGACCTCGACGTGCGGACCTTCACGCCCGGCATGTGCACGCGCAGCGTGTTCGCAAAGACCGAGATCGTGCTGTGGCGCACCGCCGCCGACGTGTTTCACGTCGAGATCGGACGCTCGTTCACCGACTACCTGGTCGGCATGCTGCGCGAAATCGCCCGCGAGCTGCCTGGATGAGGCTCGCGGTACGCCTAGCCGCGCTGCTGATCGTATCGTCAGCGGGCCTCGCATCCGGCGGTTGCGGGCAGACCCCCGGGGCCGATGAGAAACAGGTCAGCATCTACAACTGGGCCGACTACATCGGCAAGCATACGATTGCCGACTTCCAGGCCACGACCGGCATCCGGGTCGACTACGACACCTTCGACGCCGACTCGACGCTCGAGGCCAAGATGCTGGCTGGCGGTTCAGGCTACGACCTCGTCAGCACGACGACCAATTACTTCAGCCGGCAGATCAAGGCCGGTGCATACCGGAAGCTCGACCGGCGACGGCTCACGAACTGGGGCAACCTCGATCCGAAAGTGCTCGAGCTGATGGCCGAATCGGATCCTGGCAACCAGTACGCAGTCCCATACCTGCACGCGATCAACGGGTACGCGTACAACGTCGAGATAATTCGCGCCCGGATGGCGGATGCGCCGGTGGATAGCCTCGACCTGATCTTCAACCCGGAGGTTCTCGCGCGCTTCGCGGACTGCGGCGTGACCTTTCTCGACTCGGCCGAGGACGTGCTCGAGCTGGCGATGGTCTACCTGCACCTCGACCCGAATTCCTCGCGGCCCGAGGACTTCAAGGCCGCCGAGCAGCTGATACTGAAAGTGCGCCCGTACATCAAGACGTTTGACTCGGCCGAATACCTGAACGCTCTCGCCAATCGCGAATCGTGCATCGCGATGAGCTGGTCAAGCGACTACGCCATCGCGAAGGCGCGCGCGCGCGCCGCCGGCATTGACGTCAAGCTCGCCTTCACGGTGCCGAAGGAAGGGGCCAACGTCACCTACAACGGGTTTCTGATTCCGTACGACGCGCCGCACGTCGCCGCGGCCCACGAGTTCCTGAACTTCCTGCTGCGCCCCGACGTGATCGCCGCGGTCACCAATGACACTCACTACGGCAACGACAACCTCGCCGCCAACCGCTTTGTCAATCCGGAGATTCTGAAAGACCCGACGCTGTATCCGACGCCCGAGATCATGCGGCGGCTGTATCTGACGAAGGAAGTGAGCGCCGCGACCGAGCGGATCCGTACGCGGACCTGGACGCGCATCAAGACGGCGCACTGACGCTGTCCGGCCGCGGCCCGAATGCGCCCGCGCAGTGCGACTCTCCGCCGTCAGCCGCGCAACCGTGCGTTGTCCGGGTCGTACAGCGGCTCGCGCCCGACGACCGCGCGGTGCCGGTTGCCGAGAATCTCGACCTCGAGCTCCGTTCCCGGCACCGCGAGGTCCGAGCGTACGTACGCGAGCGCGATGCTCGCCCGCAGCCGGTAGCCATAGCCGCCGGACGTCGCGAGGCCCACAACCGCATCCCTGGAGTAGACGATCGAGACGGGTGAGGCGTCCGCATCACCGGCATCGACGACGAGCGGCACTAACCGCTCGCGGGGCCCCGCCGCGGCTTCGCGCCTCAGCGCTTCCTGCCCGATGAATCCGCCGGGCTTGTCGAGATTGACGAAACGGTCGAGCGAGGCCATGAACGGTGTGTACTCGGTGGTCAGGTCGCCCTTCCAGCCGCGGTAGCACTTCTCAAGCCGCAGGCTGTCCATCGCGTAGAGCCCGAAGTCGCTGATGCCCAACCGTTCTCCCGCCTCCCACAGCTGGTCGTAGACCGACAGCAGGTGCTCAACGGGGATGTGCAGTTCCCAGCCGAGCTCGCCGACATAGTTGACCCTGAGCGCGATTGCCCGGGTGTAGCCGATCTCGATCGTCCTGACGGCGAGCCACGGAAAAGACTCATGGTCGAGCCGCGCGGGTGTTAGCGGCGCGAGCAATTCGCGCGACCGCGGGCCGACGACGATCAGCGTGCCGAAACGCGCCGACAGGTTCTCGATCCGCAGCGTTCGCGTATCCGCCGGCAGATGCTCGCGCAGCCAGTGCTCGTCGTGGCGCTCACCGGCCGCGGCGCTGATCAGCCAGTAGCGATCGGCGCCCAGGTTCGTCACCGTCATCTCGCTGACGATGCCGCCGCTCGGCGCGCAGAAGTAGTTTAGCGCGGTCCGGCCCGCGCGCGGCACCGTTCCCGCGACCATCGAATCAATCCAGGCCGCACTCCCAGCGCCCGTCACCTCGAATTTCGTGAAGCCCGGCAGATCGAGCACCGCGACCCGCTCGGCGACCGCCCGGCATTCGCGCGCGACCGCCGCATGCCATGCAGGACGGCGGAACGACACGGCCGGCTCCGTCGGATCGCCGGACTGCGGAAAGTACACGGCCCGCTCCCAGCCGCCGCGGGCGCCGAAGCTCGCGCCCTTGTCTTTGAGCCGCTGGTAGCAGGGCGAGGACTTGGCCGGCCGCCCCGCCGGGCGCTCCTCGGCGGGGTAGCCGACCCCGTACTCATGCTGGTAGGTCTCGACGGCCTTGGCGAGGGAATAGCGGCGATTCGCATACTCGAGGTAGCGCCGCGAATCGAGCGGCCACATGTCCCACTCCGGCTGACCGTTGGCGACCCACTCGGCGATGGTCTTGCCGGCGCCGCCCGCCTGGGCGATGCCGAAGGTAAATGCGCAGCAATGAAACAAGCCCGGCAGCCCGGGCGCGGGCCCGATCAGCGGATTGCCATCCGGCGCGTACGGGATCGGACCGTTGATCACGGACTTGACGCCGACCGAGCCCAGGATCGGGACCCGCGCGCAGGCCGCCTCGATGTACCTCTCGAGGCGCCCGACGTCGTCAGCGAACAGCTGATTGGCGAATTCCTCGGGTATTCCGTTGAGCCAGTGCGCGGTCGCCTGCCACTCGTAGGGTCCGAGCAGCAAGCCCTGGCGCTCCTGGCGCAGGTAATAGCTCACGTCAGGGTCACGCAGCAGCGGCAGGCGCGCCGGGCCGCGCGCCACGAGCTCCGGGATGTCTTCGGTCACCAAGTACTGATGCGCCAGCGTCACGATCGGCAGGTACTCGCCGACCATTGCCGCCACTTCGGCGCCCCGGTATCCGGCCGCGTTGATCACGCTCTGCGCGCGAATGCTGCCGCGGTTCGCGGTCACGGACCATTCGCCCGATG
>DATNHZ010000191.1:0-4679 GCA_035604655.1 Steroidobacteraceae bacterium
GCGATGTGGTCGCCGATGGCCAAGGCCAGCATCGCTCTTGCGAGCGTCCGGATGCCGTGGGGTTCCCCGGACGAGGAGCTGTGGGCCGAGATCTACTACCAGAAAGAGCTCAAGTGGAGCCGGGTCAATGCGCGCTGCCGGGTCGTCAAAGGTGCATTCTATGACCCGCCGCGCCGCCGGCTGACGCCGGCACCGGATCTATAGGGCAGTGGGCCGGGCACTCGCCGGCCATAGGGAGTCGCGATGACACGTCACACGATGATCGGGCTGGTTGGGGCTGCGGTGCTCGCCGCGGCGGGTGGCGGCTACTACCTGTGGCAGAACCATCGGCCGGCGCCCGTGCCGGTGGCGGCGCCGGCAGGCGCGCAGGGGCCGAGGATCGACAACCCTCTGCCGGCCACACCAGGTGCATCGCTGCCTGCGCTCGCCGACAGCGACGCACCCCTCGCCGCCGAACTCGCTCCCGTCTTCCGCGCGCCGGCGCTGCCGGAGCTGTTCTACCCGACGGGCCTCATACACCGGTTTGTAGCGACCGTCGACAACCTGCCGCGGGAACAAGTGGCTGCAGACGTGCGGATGCTGCGCCCGCCTGGCGGGACGCTCGCGGTCAGCGGGCAGGAGCCGTCGCTTGCGATCGCACCGGACAACTCTGCCCGCTATTCGCGCTACCTTGCGCTCCTTGCCAGCCTGGACGTCACGCAGGCGGTCGCTGTCTACCGCAAGTTCTACCCGCTTGCGCAGCAGGCCTATGAGGACCTGGGTTACCCCGGGCACTATTTCAACGACCGCGTGGTCGTCGTGATCGACCACCTGCTGGCAACGCCCGACGTCGACGATCCAATCCCGCTGGTACACCCGAATGTAATGTACAAGTTTGCCGACCCGAGGATCGAGGCACGCTCCGCGGGTCAGAAGGCACTGATCCGGATCGGCCGAGCCAATGCCGCGCAGGTCAAGGCGAAGCTCCGCGAGATTCGCGCGCAGATCGCCACCAGCCCTCAGGCGTGATGGCGCGCGACCGTTGACCGTGACCGAGGAGGGTCTGTCGCGGCGGGACCTTGACTTTCTGCTCTACGAGTGGCTTCGCCTGACTGAGCTCGCGGCGCGACCCCGCTTCGCCGAGCACTCGCGCGAGACCTTCGACGGTGCGCTCGATACATTTGCCCGAGTCGCGGCGGACTACTTCGCGCCACACAATCGCAGCAATGACGTCAACGAGCCGACATTCACCGACGGATCGGTGACCGTCAATTCTCCGATCCATGCGGCGCTCGCCGCGTTCAGTGCTGCCGGGCTCGGGGCAGCGGCCCATGACTACGCGCTCGGCGGCATGCAGCTGCCGTACACGGTCGAGCGAGCCGGCATGGCGATGCTGTTTGCGGCCAACGTGTCGACGACGGCCTACCCGATGCTGTCAGTTGCGAACGCGAACCTGCTGCTGGCACACGCGGATCGCGCGCTCGTGGACCGCTACGTCCCGGAGCTGCTGGCGGGGCGGATGCATGGCACCATGTGCCTGTCCGAACCGCAGGCCGGCTCCTCGCTCGCCGACATTTCGACCCGGGCCGTGCGCCAGGCCGACGGCCGGTATCGGCTCTACGGCAACAAGATGTGGATCTCGGCCGGCGAGCACGATCTGACGACCAACATCCTCCACCTGGTACTCGCCAAGGTTGCCGGTGCCGACGGGCGGCTGCCGCCGGGGGTCAAGGGCATATCGCTATTCGCGGTACCAAAGTTCCTGGTTAGTACCGCCGGTGGAGCGGGTGAACGCAACGATGTTGTAGCCGCGGGCCTCAATCACAAACTCGGCTATCGCGGCACCAGCAACTGCGTGCTCAACTTCGGTGAAGGGCGATTCCGGCCCGAAGGCCTGCCCGGCGCGCTCGGCACGCGAGTCGGCGAGGAGGGACAGGGTCTCGCATGCATGTTCCACATGATGAACGAGGCACGGATAGGCGTTGGAATGGGTGCCGTGGCGCTCGGCTACACGGGCTACCTGCACGCACTCGACTATGCCCGCACGCGCCGGCAGGGGCGGGTTCCATCGGCCTCGGGCAAGCGAGCGAGCGAGGAGCCGCCGGTGCCCATCATCCGGCATGCCGACGTGCGCCGGATGCTGCTCGCCCAGAAGAGCTACGTCGAGGGCGGCCTCGGCCTCGTCCTGTACTGTGCCCGCCTCGTGGACGACCTCACCACGAGCGTCGAGTCAGCCGCCCGCGACCGCGCAAAGCTGCTACTCGAGCTGCTGACGCCGGTGGCGAAGAGCTGGCCGTCAGAGTGGTGCCTTGCCGCCAACGACCTCGCAATCCAGGTGTACGGCGGCTACGGCTACACGCGGGATTTTCCGGTGGAGCAGTTCTGGCGCGACAATCGTCTGAACCCGATTCACGAGGGCACGCACGGTATCCAGGCGGCGGATCTGCTGGGGCGCAAGGTCGGAATGGAAGGCGGCGCCGCCCTGCGCGCGCTCGACGAGCAGATTGGGGCGACCCTGGCTGAGGCGCGGACACTGCCCGGGTTGAACGGCGAGGCTGATCGGGTCGCGGGCGCCTGGCAGCAGGTGCTGACGGTCACGCAGCGGCTCGCGGCCGTCCCGGACGCGACGATCCGCCTCGCGAACTCGTCCCCGTACCTTGAGGCCTTCGGGCACGCGGTCGTCGGCTGGCTGTGGCTCGCGCAATCGCTCGTCGCCAGCCGTGCTCTCGGGGCACGTCCGCCGCCGGCCGAGACGGACGGCTCGTTCTACCAGGGGAAGATCCAAGCGTGCCGCTGGTTCGCACGCTGGGAGCTACCCAAAGTCAGCGCGTGGCTTGCAGTACTCGATCCCGTCGATACGACGACGCTCGAGATCGACGACTCCTGGTTCTGAAACGGGCCGCGCGTCCCCTAGTCCGCCTGCATCGCCGCGAGTTCGTTGCCGCCCGGGTCCCTGAAATGAAAGCGGCGCCCTCCGGGGAACGAGAAGACGGGTTTCACGACCACCCCGCCTGCACGTCGGACCGACTCGAGGGTCGCCTCCAGGTTGTCGACCTGGATCACCGGTAACGGCGCGCGTGTGGCCTCGGAAGCGTCGGCCTGTACGCCCAGATCGACATCTGCGGTGACTGTGCACGCATAGGTCGGCCCGAAGTCGGTCATTCCGAAGCCGAAGGCGTCGGCGTAGAACGTCTTCATTGGCCCGGTGGCGCGCGCCGGTAACTCGACGAATGTAATCCGCGTCGGCATGCTCAAGCCCTCCCGCTATGTGGCTCCGGCCCGTCCGGGCGCACCGCGCCGGGCGCGTCCAGGATCCGCTGCATGAACACGAGGTCGAGCCAGCGGCCGAACTTGTGGCCGACCTCCCTGAAATGCGCGACCTGCTCGAAGCCTAGATTTGCGTGGAACCGGATCGATGCCTGATTGGCAGCGTCGATGCCGCCAATCATGACGTGCTTGCGAAGAGCCAGGGCACGCGGAACAAGCGCCAGGATGAGATTGCGACCGATGCCGCGGCCGCGCGCGTCGGCGCGAACGTGGACCGAGTGCTCGACCGTATAGCGGTAGCCGCCCCATGCCCCGCGCCAGTCGCCGAACGAGGCGAATCCGACGACGGCACCGTTCTCGACCGCCACCAGCACCGGGAAGCCGCGCGCGTGCCGGGAATGCAGCCACGCCCGGCGCTCATCGAGCGAGGCGGGCTCGAGCGCGTAGATCGCGGTTGAACTCGCAAGCACGTCATTGTAAATGGCGAGGATTCCCGGCACATCCGCCTCTGCTGCATCGCGCAACTGCATCCGGCATCCTTGAATTTGGGCGAACCGCCGGCCCGTTGACGGCACTCGCATCGGGAATGATGCGGCTGAACGCGTGTCTCGCGAAAGGGGGTCCCGGTATTCACACCCGGCGCCGGGCTCCAGCATGGCGCGGAAGGACGACCAACGGAAAGTCCATGGACAATCCGCACGGTGAGCCTGCCGCGGACGGCGTGCGACAATGAGCGACTGCCTGCGACCCGGGGGATCTTCGCAGACGGCACGCGGAGCCCCCCGGCCGCATGGCCACCACCGAGCGGGGCAGGCGTGCGGCCACGGTGCCGCTCGCCCGACCCTGGACGCCACTGCCCAGGAGACGCCGTGAGCCGATCCACCGGGGCCGAACTCGTCCGCCAGGCGCTAGAAGCGCTCGGCGTGCGGTTCGCCTTTGGCATTCCGGGCGTCCACAACACGGAAATTTACGATCAGCTAGCGGCCTCGTCGCTGATCGAACCGGTCCTGGTCGCCCACGAGGGTGGCGGCGCGTTCATGGCCGACGCCGTCAGCCGGGTGGGCGGGAGCATCGGGACGCTCGTCGTCGTACCCGCGGCGGGGCTGACGCACGCGGCGAGTGGAATTGGCGAGGCCTTTCTCGACGGTATCGCCCTGCTCGTCATCTCGGGCGGCATTCGCCGCGACACGGGGCGGCGCTATCAGCTGCACGACATCGACCAGCACGCACTAATGAAGCCGCTCACCAAGGGTACCTGGCTCGTGCGCTCCCACCGCGAGATCATTTCAACAATTTTCGAAGCCTATCGGATCGCAACCAGCGGCGAGCCGGGGCCGGTCTACGTCGAGATTCCGGTCGATCTGCAGCTGTTCACGGGCGAGGCGGGTCCGCTGCCACCGACGCCGGTACTGGCAGCGGCGAGTGAGCCCGAA
>DATNHZ010000192.1:0-18781 GCA_035604655.1 Steroidobacteraceae bacterium
GCTCGCCAGCTCGCGGGCCACACCCGCCGCGCTGTGCGGATCGATTCCCGGCACCGCAGCGAGCTCGGCCTCCACGCGCGTCGCCTCGCCGATCGCGGGCACCAGCAGCCACTCGTGCAGCGAGTGCGCGAGCTGGGCCGCGCGTGCCTCGCCCGCGGTATTCGCCGCGACTGCCTCGAAGGCCCGGGCGCTGCCAGCGTGATCGCCGCGACGCGCGAGCTGCTCGGCGCGTTGCGCGCTCGGCGCATTGTCGGCAAAGGGCCTGACGGCCTCGGGGCCCGGGCAGCCGGCCAGCAGCGCCGCGCCCGCGAGTGCGCTCAGCAGATGCATCAGGACCGGCGCGGGGAAGCGGCGGCAGTGCTCGAGACGTTGCATGCGTCGTTGCCTCCGTGCAGGATGCCCCCGCGCGAGTTCCGCGCGCGGCCCGCCAAGTATAGTGTCAGCCTCCGGCACCCTGTTCGTTGTCGCGACCCCGATCGGCAATCGCGGCGACCTGTCGGCGCGTGCGCGGGAGGTACTCGCCGGCGTCGACCTCGTGGCCGCCGAGGATACGCGACACACCGGATCGTTCCTCGCCCAGCTCGGCATCGCGCGGCCGCTACTCTCGCTGCACGAGCACAACGAGGCGCAACGGGTCCCGGAACTCGTCGAACGCCTGATCGGGGGTGCGCGTATCGCGCTCGTCTCCGATGCCGGCACGCCACTGGTGAGCGACCCCGGATACCGGCTCGTCGTGGCGGCGGGCGCGGCGGGCGTCGCGGTCGTGCCGATCCCGGGGGCGTGTGCGGCGATCGCTGCCCTGTCCGTCGCTGGACTGCCGACCGATCGGTTCGCGTTCGAGGGCTTCCTGCCGGCCCGCGGGCCGAAACGGCGTGCACGGCTTGCGGAGCTCGCGACGGAACTGCGCACCCTTGTCTTGTACGAGTCGCCCCATCGCCTCGCCGACACGCTTGCCGACCTCGCCGCTGCGTTCGGCGAGGAACGCCCGGCGGTGCTCGCCCGCGAACTGACGAAGCTGCACGAGAGCATCTACCGCAATCCGCTCGGCGCGCTGGCGGCGGCGGCGCGTGCCGATGCCAACATGACTCGCGGCGAAGCGGTGATCGCGGTTGCCGGGGCACCGGCGGCGGATCCGGATGCGGTGGCACCGGGTCTCGCGGATCGCCTGCTCGCGGCGCTGCTGTCCGACCTGCCACTGTCGCGCGCGGTCGATGTCGTTGCGACCGCGACCGGCGAGCGGCGCAACCGGGTCTACGAGCGGGCGCTCAGCCTCAAACGGGCGGAGCCGGCGACGCCGGGTGACTCCGGCTCGAGCTCTTGAGCTTCGTCGCGCGCGCGCCTATCGTGCGCGCGGGAGTCGGCCAGGCAATCGCTCCAGATCACCGGTCGTGCCGCCTCGGCGGTGCGGCCGTCCTGGGGAGGAAAGTCCGGGCTCCAAAGGGCAGGACGCCAGGTAACGCCTGGGGGGCGCGAGCCCACGGAAAGTGCAACAGAAAGCAAACCGCCGAAGCGCCGGGTTCGCCCGGTGCTGGCAAGGGTGAAAGGGTGCGGTAAGAGCGCACCGCGTGCCTGGCAACAGGCACGGCACGGCAAACCCCGTCCGGAGCAAGGCCAAATAGGGGAACGTGTTGCCGGGAGCTTGCTCCCGGCGGCAACGCGCGGCCCGCGCGTGTTCCCGGGTAGGTCGCTCGAGGTGTACGGCGACGTGCATCCCAGAGGAATGATTGCCCACGACAGAACCCGGCTTACCGGCCGACTCCCACTTCCTCATCCCCGGGCCCGCGAAGCGCGTCCTGTGCGATGCGTCACAGTTCCGAGTGGACATAACTTGGCACGATTCTTGCTTGCTCCTGATACGGAGCCACAACTCCCTCGCGTAACTCTCTGATTCTGGCGCCGTTCGATCCTTGAGAGGGTTCTACGGGACAGCCGGTAAGTGTTTGTCGTCGCAGGAAAAATCCGCTCCTGCAGCGTTGACCTGCTGATCCGATGCCCCTATAGTGCCCGCGAGTGGGAAAAAGTGGGGAGGAATGGGGGTAATACCCCGTACCGATCGTGTTCCGCGGCGCCAATCAAGTCACGCTCGATGCCAAAGGCCGGATGGTCATGCCCACCCGCTACCGGGACCGGCTGCTCGAGCGTTCCAACGGACGGCTCGTCGTCACGATCGACCGGGATCAGTGCCTGCTGCTGTACCCGCTGCCCGACTGGGAAGAGATCGAACGCAAGCTGATGCGGTTGCCGACGCTTAACGCGCAGGCGCGACGCATGCAGCGCCTGATGGTCGGCCATGCGACGGACCTCGAGCTCGATGGCCACGGGCGCGTGCTGCTGCCGGCGGAGCTGCGCACGTTCGCGGGACTGGTGCGCGACGGAGTTCTCCTCGGTCAGGGAAACCGCTTCGAATTATGGGACGAGGCGCGGTGGACTGCGCTGCGCGACGAGTGGCTCAAAGACGAAGAGCTGCCCGCCGAGCTGCCGGCCGACCTCGAATCGCTGTCGCTGTAGCGATGGCCGCACGCCTGCAGCGGCTGCATGCCGTGCGCAGTGGTCGTTGAGGCGGACGCCCGCGTGGAGGAGGTTGCAGTGCCGGCGCACGCGCCGGTGCTCCTCGACGAAGCGGTCGCGGCGCTGGCGGTGCGGCCCGAGGGCACGTACGTCGACGCCACGTACGGGCGCGGTGGACATGCAGAGGCCTTGCTGGCGGGTGTAGGGCGCGAGGGGAGACTGGTTGTCGTCGATCGTGATCCAGAGGCGGTTGCGGACGCCCGGCGGAAATTCGGCGGCGATCCGCGCGTCCGCATCCATCAGGCGACCTTCGACCGGCTGCTGGAACTCGTGGGTTCCGCAGCGGCCGACGGCGTGCTGTTCGACCTCGGCGTGTCCTCGCCGCAGCTCGATGATCCGGCGCGCGGCTTCAGCATCGTGCGCGAAGGGCCGCTCGACATGCGGATGGATCCGGCGACCGGTTCGAGCGCGGCCGAGTTCATCGCGCAGGCCTCGGAACGGGAGATTGCAGCAGTGATCGCGGCGTTCGGCGAGGATCGTTTTGCACGGCGCATCGCCCGCGCCGTGGTCGCGGCGCGCGACGCCCGGCCGCTCATCACCACCGGCGCGCTCGCCGCCGTGGTGGCCGGCGCGGTTCCGGCCCGGATGCGCGAGCCGGGCAAGCATCCCGCGACGCGTACCTTCCAGGCGCTGCGCATCAAGGTCAATCGCGAACTCGAGCTGCTCGATGCCGGGCTCGAGGCAGCGCTCGAGGTGCTCGCCGTCGGCGGCCGACTCGCCGTGATCAGCTTCCATTCGCTTGAGGACCGGCCGGTGAAGCGTTTCATGCGCCGCCACGCGCTGGGCGACCCGATGTGGCGCGGGCTTCCGGACGCGCCGCTCACCGCGCGGCCGCGGCTCGCGCTCGTGGGCAAGGCGCAGCACCCCGGACCGAGCGAGATCGCGCGCAATCCCCGCGCGCGCAGCGCCGTACTGCGCGTCGCCGAGAAGGTGCAGGCGTGAGCGCGCGGCTGCTTGCACTCGCGGTCGCGGCGTTGTGGACCGCAGTGCTCGCCTCCGCCGCCGCTGTCGTGTACGTCAAGCACGAGGCCCGCACGCTGTTCGTCGAGCTCGAGAAGCTGTCGAGCGAACGGGATCGCCTGAACATCGAGTGGGGGCGCCTGCAGCTCGAGCAGAGCGCATGGAGCGCTCACGGCTTCGTCGAGCAGGTCGCCAACCGGCAGCTGAGGATGACGCTGCCGAGCGCCACGGAAGTGAAGATCGTCCAGCCATGAAGTGGAAGCGCACCGAAGCCCAGAGCGCGGCGCGCCAGTTCCGACTGCGCGGCTGGTGGGTGCTGGCTGCGCTGGCGCTCGGCGCCGTGGCGATCGTGCTGCGGGCGGTCGACCTGCAGGTGCTGAAACACGGCTTCCTGGCGGAACAGGGCGCCGAGCGATTCATGCGCAACGCGAAGATTCCTGCGCACCGCGGGGCGATCGTCGACCGCTTCGGCGAGCCGCTCGCCGTATCGACACCCGTCGACACCGTGTGGGCCATTCCGTCCGAGCTCGCCGCCGCACCCGATCAGCTGCCGCGCCTCGCCAAGGCGCTGTCGCGCGACCGCGAGTGGCTGATCCGCCGCGTCACCTCGAACCTCGAGTCCCAGTTCCTGGTGCTCGCGAAGCAGCTGCAGCCGGACGAGGCCGCACACCTCAAGTCGTTGGGCGTGCCTGGCGTGTACCTGCAGCGCGAGTACCGGCGCTTCTATCCGGCCGGCGAGGTCACCGGGCACCTGCTGGGCTTCACCGGCGCGGAAGACCAGGGGCAGGAAGGCCTCGAGCTGGCCTACGAGCAGAAGCTCGCGGGCGAGGACGGCATCAAGCGCGTGATCCAGGACCGGCTCGGCCGCGTGGTCGAGAACGTCGACAGCGTACGCGCGCCGCGACCGGGCGAGGAGCTGGTCACCAGTGTCGACCTGCGGATCCAGTACCTCGCCTACCGCGAACTGAAAAGCGCGATCCGCGACTTCCAGGCACGCGCCGGCTCGGTGATCGTCATCGATGTGTGGACCGGCGAAGTACTCGCGATGGTCAATCAGCCGTCCTTCAATCCCAACGACCGCGCGCAGTTCGAGGTCGCGCGCTACCGCAACCGGGCAGCGACCGACATCTTCGAGCCCGGCTCGTCGATCAAGCCGTTCATCGTGGCGACCGGGCTCGCGTCGGGACAACTGACGTCGAGCACGATCATCGACACGAGCCCGGGGTTCATCAAGGTCGGCACCAAAGTGATCGAGGACGAGCACAACCTCGGCGCGGTCGACATCGCGACGATCCTCGCCAAGTCCTCCAACGTCGGCATGGCGCACATCGCCTTGTCGCTCGACCGGGCCGCGATCTGGGGGACGCTGAACGCGCTCGGATTCGGCCAGGTGTCGGCATCCGGATTTCCGGGCGAGTCGGCCGGCCTGCTGACCCACTACTCGCACTGGCGCGATATCAGCGTGGCGACGATCGCGCACGGCTACGGCGTGTCGGTCACACCGCTGCAGCTCGCGCAGGCCTACGCCACGCTCGGCGCGCTCGGGGTGCGGCGCCCGATCACGTTCCGCCGCCAGGACGGCCCGGTTGCGGGCGAGCGCGTGCTCGATGCGCAGGTGTGCCGCGACCTGATTCACCTGCTCGAAAGCGTCGTGACGCCGGCCGGCACCGGAATCCACGCCGCGGTCCGCGGCTACCGGGTCGCGGGCAAGACCGGCACGGCGTGGAAGTCCATCGCCGGCGGCTACTCCACTGACAAGTACATGGCGGTGTTCGGCGGCCTGGTGCCGGCGGCGGCGCCGCGGCTCGCAGCCGTCGTCGTCATCGACGAGCCGAGCGGCGGGAAGTACTACGGCGGCGACGTTGCGGCGCCCGTGTTCTCGTCGGTCGTGGCCGGTGCGCTCCGGCTGCTCGCGGTACCGCCGGATGACCTCAGCAACGTGCCGTCCGCGACCCTCGTCCAGGCGGTGGCGCCAGGATGAGTGCCGCCTCGCTCGTCGACCACGGCGTCGAGCTCGCCTGGCTGCTGGCCGGTCTCGCCGCCGCGCCGCGCATCCTGGTCCGCGACCTGACGCTCGATAGCCGCAGCGTCCAGCCGGGCGATGCATTCGTGGCGCTCGCAGGACGCACGACCCACGGGCTCGATCATGCGGAGGAAGCCGTCGCGCACGGCGCGGTCGCAATTCTGTGGGACCCGGCGGAGGGCCGCGGGCTGCCGTCGCTGCCGCCTGCCGTGACGGCGGTATCGGTACCGGGCTTGCGCCCCGAACTCGGCGACGTCGCTGATCGCTTCTACCGCCGGCCATCGACGCAGGCCGTGCTGACAGCGATCACCGGCACCAATGGCAAGACCACCTGCGCGTGGCTGCTTGCCCAGTGCCATGGATCGGGCGGCGCGTACCTCGGCACGCTCGGCTCCGGTCGCCCTGCGCGGCTGACGCCGGCCAGCCACACGACGCCGGACGTCGTGACGCTGCATCGCACGCTGCGCGCGCTGGTGGATGACGGGGCGCAGCACGTGGCGTTGGAAGCCTCCTCGCACGCGCTCGACCAGGAGCGCCTCGCCGGCGCGCAGCTGCCGATCACGGGATTTACCAACCTGACGCGCGACCACCTCGATTACCACGGAACGATGGCCGCCTATGGTGCCGCCAAGGAGCGGCTGTTCCACCGGCGCGGCGTCCGGCATGCGGTGATCAACGTCGGCGATCGCTTCGGTCGCGAGCTCGCCGCGCGCCTGCCGGCGGGAGTGACGCTGACGACGGTGCGGGCGGACGGCGTCGTGCCGGCCGGCGGGCGCCACGTCGTCGCGCAGCGCGTCGACTGCGACACCCGCGGGCTCGCGGTCACCGGCACTACGCACGCGGGTCGCTTCGAGCTCCGCTCGCCGCTAATCGGTGCATTCAACGCCGATAACGAGCTTCTGGTCCTCGGGCTGCTGCTCGCGGCGGACATGCCGCTGCCGCAGGCGACTGCTGCGCTCTCGACCGCGGTCGCCCCGCCAGGGCGGATGGAAGCCTTCACGCGCGGGTCCGAAGGCCCCACGCTGGTCGTCGATTACGCACATTCGCCGGACGCCCTGACGAAGGCGCTCGCGGCACTGCGCGCGCACACCACTGGCCGGCTGTGGTGCGTGTTCGGCTGCGGCGGCGATCGCGATCCCGGCAAGCGACCGCTGATGGCCGCAGCGGTCGAGGCTGCGGCGGACCGCATCGTGATCACCGACGACAACCCGCGCAGCGAGGACCCGGAACGGATCGTGGCGATGCTGAGCGGCGCGCTGACCGGGCGCGTGCCGGTTCACATCGAGCACGACCGGGCCAAGGCGATCGCCGCTGCGACCGCGGAGGCGCGACCGGGCGATGTCGTGCTGATCGCGGGCAAAGGCCACGAGGACTACCAGCTCTATGGCACCGAGCGGCGGCACTACAGCGACCGTGAGGTCGCGCGCGCGCTGGCGGCGGGCACCGCATGAAGCGCTCGCTCGCACACTTCGCCGGAGCGATGGGCGGCACGCTGGTCGGCGCCGATGCCGGATTCAGTGCCGTGTCCACCGACTCGCGCACGCTCGCCGCCGGCGAACTGTTCGTCGCGCTGGTCGGCCCCAATTTCGACGCGCACACGTTCGTCGCGGCCGCGGCCGAGCGCGGCGCGGTCGGCGCCGTGGTGGACCGGCGAGTCCCCGGGGCGCTGCCGCAGATCCTTGTCCCCGACACATTGCGCGCGCTGCAGCGGGCGGCCGAGTCGTGGCGCGCGCAATTTCACATCCCGGTGATCGCCGTCGCGGGCAGCAACGGCAAGACCACGGCCAAGGAGCTGATCGCCATGGTGATGGCGGGCCAGGGCCCGTGCCACTCGACGCGCGGCACGCTCAACAACCACATCGGCGTGCCGCTGACCTTGCTGGGGCTCGAACCGCGCCATGCGGCCGCGGTCGTCGAGATCGGCGCGAATCATCCGGGCGAGGTGGGCGCGCTGCTGCCGCTCGTGCGGCCGACCGTCGGACTCGTCACCAATGCGGGTGCCGAGCATCTGGAGGGCTTCGGCGACCTCGACGGCGTGGCGCGTGCCGAGGGCGAACTGTTTGCCGGCCTCGAGGCGGGCACCACCGCCGTCATCAATCTCGACGACCCGTACGCAACGCTGTGGACCCAGATGAGCCGCGCGGCGCGGCGCCTGACGTTCGGGTTCTCGCCGCTCGCGGATTTTCGGGCGGTCGGCGCGTTCCGCCGCAGCGGCCCGGGCGAGGTGCTGCAGGAGTTCGAGCTGGTCACGCCGGTCGGCCGGGCGCGCGTGCGGCTCGCGCTCGCCGGCCGGCACAATGTCGTCAATGCCCTCGGTGCCGCCGCGGCGGCGCACGCGGCCGGTGCGCAGCTCGCCGACATCGCCGCCGGGCTCGAGCGCATGCGTGCGGTCAAGGGCCGTCTGCAGCCGCACCCGGCGCTCAACGGTGCGCAGCTGATCGATGATTCGTACAACGCCAACCCGAGCAGCCTGAGCGCGGGACTCGACGTGCTGGCGGGCCTCGGCGGCGAGCGCTGGCTGGTGCTCGGCGACATGGCCGAGCTCGGCAGCCACAGCCGGGACGCGCACGTGACCGCGGGCCGCGAGGCGCGGGCACGGGGCGTCGCGCGGCTGTTCGCGGTCGGCGCGTGCACGCCGGACGCGGTGGGAGCCTTCGGGACCGGCGGCGAGTGGTTCGCCGACAGCGCCGCGCTCGCCGCCCGCGTCAGCACGCTGCTCGCGCCCGGCGTCACCGTGCTGATCAAGGGATCACGCATGAACCATCTGGAGCGTGTGGTCGAGCTGCTGCGCGGGCCCGACTCCGGCCCGCAGTCGCGCGCCGCCGCCGGCAAATAGCGAGTCCGCATGCTGTACCGCCTCGCCGAACTGCTTGCCCAGCACTACTCCGGATTCCGGGTGTTCGCCTACCTGACGCTGCGCGGGATCCTCGCTGCCATCACCGCGCTGCTGATCGCGCTGCTGGTCGGTCCGTTCGTGATCCGCCGCCTCAGTGATCGCCAGATTGGCCAGAACGTGCGCAACCTCGGCCCCAAGTCGCACCTGACCAAGCAGGGCACGCCGACGATGGGCGGCGCGCTGATCCTCGTGGCGATGCTTGCCTCGACGCTGCTGTGGGCGGATCTCGGCAACCACTACGTGTGGATCGTCGCTGGTGTCACGCTGGCTTTCGGCCTGATCGGCTTCTACGACGACTATCTGAAGCTGGTCGTCGGCAACTCGAAGGGACTGCCGGCCCGCTGGAAGTACCTGTGGCAGTCAGTCGCCGGACTCGCGGGTGCGACCGCGCTGTTTCATACCGCAGCGGTCCCGGCCGCCACCGCGCTGCACGTGCCGTTCTTCAAGGACGTCGTCGTGCCGCTGGGTGCGCCGGGATTCATCGTGCTCAGCTACTTCGTCATCGTCGGCACCAGCAATGCGGTGAATCTCACCGACGGCCTCGACGGCCTGGCGATCATGCCCGCCGTGATGATCGCGGGCGCGCTCGGCGTGTTCGCCTATGCCTCTGGTAACGCGATTTTCGCCAACTACCTGCTAATACCCCACGTCCCCGGTGTCGGCGAGGTGCTGATCTTCTGCGCGACGCTGGTCGGCGCCGGCCTCGGCTTCCTGTGGTTCAACACCTACCCGGCCCAGGTCTTCATGGGCGATGTCGGCGCACTGGCGCTCGGTGCCGCGCTGGGAACGCTGGCGGTCGTCGTGCGCCAGGAAATCGTGCTGTTCGTCATGGGTGGCGTGTTCGTGCTCGAGACGGTGTCGGTGATGCTGCAGGTCGCGTCCTTCAAGCTGACCGGCAAGCGGATCTTCCGCATGGCCCCGATCCATCACCACTTCGAGCTGCAGGGCTGGGCCGAACCAAAGGTGATCGTGCGCTTCTGGATCATCACCGTGGTGCTGGTGCTGGCCGGGCTCGCGACCCTGAAGGTTCGCTGATGGCGCCGCGCCGCAATCTCGTGGTCGGGCTCGGCAAGACCGGCGTCGCCGCGGTCCGCTGGCTGCACGCGCGCGGCGAGGGCGTGGCGGTCACCGACTCCCGCGTCGCGCCCCCCGGGCTCGACGCACTCGGTACGCTCGGCGGGTACTTTCCGCTGCACCTCGGCGGCTTCGACCTCGCGCTGCTGAATTCGACCGACCGGATCGTGCTGTCGCCGGGCGTGTCGCGTAACGAGCCGCTGGTGCGCGAGGCGCTCGCCCGCGGCATTGCGGTGCTCGGCGACATCGAGCTATTTGCGGGCGCCAAGCAGGCACCCGCGGTCGCCATCACGGGCACCAACGGCAAGAGCACGGTGACGACGCTGGTCGCCGAAATGGCGCGCGCCGCCGGGCGACGCGTGCTGGCCGGCGGCAACCTGGGCGAGCCGGCACTCGACTTGCTGTCCGAGCCCGTGCCCGAACTGTATGTGCTCGAGCTGTCGAGCTTCCAGCTCGAGTCCACCGACTCGCTCGAGCTGGTGGCCGCCGCAGTGCTGAACCTGACGCCGGACCACCTGGATCGCTACGGGTCCCTGGCCGAGTACGGCGCAGCGAAGGCCCGCATTTTCGCGCATGCCGCGACAGCAATCGTCAACCTCGACGATCCGCGCGTCGCCGCGCTGCCGCGTGCCGGCCAGCGACGGGTCGGATTCAGCCTGACGCGCGCGCACGCCGACTGGGCGCTGACGGGCGGCGGCAGCGAGGCGTTTCTGGCCCGCGCCGGCGAGCCGCTGATGGCGCTGCGCGAGCTCCGGCTCCCGGGCCGCCACAATGCCGCCAACGCGCTCGCCGCGCTTGCGGTGGGCGCGGCAGCGGGACTGCCCGTCGCGCCGATGCTAGCGACGCTCCGCAGCTTCGCTGGGCTGCCGCATCGCAGCCAGTGGGTCGCCGAGCGGCGCGGAGTGCGCTTCATAGATGACTCGAAGGGCACCAACGTCGGTGCCACGGTCGCAGCGGTCGAGGGTCTCGGCGGGCCGCTGATCGTGATCGCCGGCGGCGACGGCAAGGGCCAGGACTTCACGCCGCTCGCCGCGGCGTTTCGCGGCAAGGTGCGCCACGCGATCCTGATCGGCCGCGACCGCGAGCAGCTTGCCCGGGCGCTCGCCGGGACCTGCAGCACGGAGTTCGCGCACGACATGGACGCGGCGGTCGGGGCCGCGGGGCGCGTCGCCCAGCCGGGCGATCTCGTGCTGCTGTCGCCGGCCTGCGCCAGCCTCGACATGTTCCGCGACTACGCTCATCGCGGCGAGGCATTCGCGGCCGCAGCGAGGAACCTCGAGGCATGAGCGCGTTCGCCCCAGCGATCCGTACCGCTGCGCGTTCGCGCCTGACGCTCGACTGGCAGGTGATCGGCTTGACCGCCGCGCTCGTGCTGCTGGGGCTCGTGATGGTCACATCCGCCTCGATCACGGTCGCGGCGCGCGACGGGGATCCGTTCTTCTTCCTCGAGCGCCAGTTGCTGTTCGCGCTGGTCGGCACCGGCTGCGCCGCGGTCGTCGTCAGAATCCCGACGGCGACGTGGGAGCGGCTCAGCTTCCTGCTGCTGGTCGTATCGATTGTGCTGCTGGTGCTGGTGCTCGTGCCCGGCATCGGTCACTCGGTCAACGGCAGCCGGCGCTGGCTGCGACTTGCGGGGCTGAACTTCCAGGCCTCCGAGGGCGCGCGCGTGTTGCTGCTGATCTACCTGTGCAGCTACCTGGTGCGCCGCGAACAGGAAGTGCGTGACAGCGTGATCGGCTTCCTCAAGCCACTCGGTGTGCTGGCTGTCGCGGCGCTGCTGCTGCTGGTCGAGCCCGACTTTGGCTCGGGGGTGGTGCTGCTGACGACCGGTATTGGCGTGCTGTTCCTCGCGGGCGTCCGGCTCCGCCACTTCCTCGCACTGTGCGGGGTCGCGCTGCTCGCCTTCGGCGCCATCGCAGTGTCGAGCGCCTATCGCGTCAAACGTCTGACGGCATTCCTCGACCCATGGGCGGATCCATTCGATACCGGTTTCCAGCTGACGCAGTCGCTGATCGCGATCGGCCGCGGAGAGTGGTTCGGTGTCGGTCTCGGCGCGAGCATCCTGAAGCTTCTGTACCTGCCAGAGGCCCACACTGATTTCGTGTTCGCGGTGCTCGCCGAGGAGCTCGGATTCGCCGGCATCGCGCTGATCGTGGCGCTGGTGATCGCGCTCGTCTACCGCTCGCTGATGATCGCGCGCGCGGCCGCCGAAGCGGGCCTCAAGTTCCAGGCGTATCTCGCCGCGGCGTTCGGCATCTGGTTCGGCCTGCAGGCGTTCATCAACATGGGCGTCAACATGGGCCTGCTGCCGACCAAGGGGCTGACGCTGCCGCTGCTGTCCTACGGTCGCTCGAGCCTGGTCGTGACCCTCGGCTGGATCGGCATCCTGCTGCGCGTTCATCACGAGACGGTGAACACGAAATCGGTTGCGCTGCGGGGAACCGCCCGATGACGACCGTGCTGATCATGGCAGGCGGCACCGGCGGGCACGTGTTCCCCGCGCTGACGGTCGCCGAGGTGCTGCGCGCGCGCGCGTGCCAGGTGGTATGGCTCGGCACGCGCCGCGGCATTGAGGCGCGCCTCGTGCCGCAGGCCGGGATTCCGATCGAGTGGATCCGGGTTGCGGGGCTGCGCGGCAAGGGATTGGCGAGCTGGCTCGGTGCGCCGTTCCGCCTCGGCCGCGCGCTCGGGGATGCGCTGCGCGTCGTGCGCAAGTGCCGGCCCGACGTGGTGCTGGGCCTCGGCGGCTTCGTCACGGGCCCCGGCGGCCTGGCAGCGCGCCTGCTCGGGCGGCCACTGGTGATTCACGAACAGAACGCGGTCGCGGGATTCACCAATCGCCTGCTCGCGCGCATCGCCCAGACGGTGGCCGAGGCTTTCCCCGGCAGCTTCGCACCCGCCGTCGGCGCGGTCGCAATCGGCAACCCGGTGCGCGCCGCGATCGAGATGCTGCCCGCCAAAAGCACCGCGCCGCGACCGCACACGCACCTGCTCGTGTTCGGCGGCAGCCAGGGGGCGGCCGCTCTCAATCGCATCGTGCCGGCGGCGCTCGCGCTGCTCGGGCCCGCCGATCGCCCGCAGGTGCTGCACCAGACGGGTCGCGAGCGGCGCGACCAGGTCGAGGCAGCCTACGCCGCCGCCCGGGTCGCGGCGGAGGTGTGCGAGTTCATCGACGACATGGCCGAGGCCTATGCATGGGCGGACCTTGCGGTGTGCCGCAGCGGCGCGCTGACGGTTGCGGAACTCGCCGCGGCCGGCGTCCCCGGGCTGCTGGTGCCGTTCCCGGCCGCGGTCGACGACCACCAGACCGCCAATGCGATGTTTTTGACCACCCGGGGTGCCGCGGTGCTGCTGCCGGAGGCGACGCTGACGCCCGAGCGCCTGGCCGCTGAACTGCGCACACTGACCGGGCCCGATCCGCGGCGGCGCGAGGCGATGGCCGACGCGGCACGCCGCGCCGCGATGCCGGGCGCCGCCGACCGGCTCGCAGATCTGTGCCTCGCAGCAGCCGGGGCGGGCCCATGAGCGCCCGCATGCACCGGATTCAGCGGATTCACTTCGTCGGCATCGGCGGCAGCGGCATGGGCGGCATCGCCGAAGTGCTGCTCAATCTCGGCTACACCGTTCAGGGCACGGACCTGAAGCCGAACGCCGTCACGCGCCGGCTCGCCTCGCTCGGCGTGCAGGTGACGATCGGCCATTCGCCGCAGCACATCGCCGGCGCCAACGTGGTCGTCGTCTCGAGCGCAGTGGGCGCGGACAACCCCGAAGTCGTAGCAGCGGTCACGGCGCGGATCCCGGTCGTCCAGCGCGCCGAGATGCTCGCTGAGCTGATGCGGTTCCGGATCGGGATCGCGATCGCCGGTACGCACGGCAAGACCACGACCACGAGCCTGGTGGCGAGCATCCTCGCTGAGGGCGGCGAGGATCCGACCTTCGTGATCGGCGGACGCCTGAAGAGCGCCGCGAGCAACGCGCGACTTGGCACCGGCCGCTACCTGGTTGCCGAGGCCGATGAGAGTGATGCCTCGTTCCTGCACCTGCAACCGATGGCAGCAGTCATCACCAACATCGACAACGACCACCTGATCACGCACGGCGGCGATTTCGAGAAACTGAAAGCAAGCTTCGTCGACTTTCTGCACAACCTGCCGTTCTACGGCTTCGCGGTACTCTGCCTCGACGACCCGCAGGTGCGCTCAATCCTGCCGGGCATCGCGCGGCCGGTCGTGACCTACGGATTTGACACGGCCGCGGATGTGCACGCAACCGGCTTCGAGCGCCGCGGCCGGACGTCGCGGTTCGAGGTGGTCAGGCGCGATCATGCCAACCCGCTCGGGATCACGCTCAAACTCCCGGGGCGCCACAACGTCCTGAACGCGCTCGCCGCGGTCAGCGTCGCCAGCGAGTTCGGCATCCCCGACGCGGCGATCCAGCGCGCCCTCGCGCAGTTCCAGGGAATCGACCGGCGCCTGCAGGTGGTCGCTGAAATCGACTCGCCCTCCGGCCACGTGACGCTGATCGACGACTACGGCCACCACCCGACCGAAGTCGCAGCGACGCTCGAGGCGCTGCACCAGGGCTGGGCGGGGCGGCGCATCGTGCTGGCGTTCCAGCCGCATCGCTACACGCGGACGCGCGACCTGCTCGACGACTTCGGCGAGGTGCTGTCGACCGCCGACGTGCTGCTGGTCACCGACGTCTATCCGGCCGGCGAGGCGCCGATCGCCGATGCGGACGGGCGGGCGATCTGCCGCGCCGTGCGCACCCGCGGTCGCATCGAGCCCGTGTACTGCGCGCGCCCGGAGGACCTGGCAGCGGCGCTCGCGCCGCTGCTGCACGACGGCGACGTGCTCGTAACGATGGGTGCCGGCAACATCGGCGCGGTCGCCCACGAGTTGCCGGCGCGGCTCGCGGCTGGAGGGCGGCGATGAGCGCCGTGCGCGAGGTCGCGATCCCCGCGGAGTTCCTGCCGCGCGTGCGCTTTGGCGAGCCCCTGTCCCGGCATACCTCGTGGCACGTCGGCGGGCCGGCGGACGTGTACTACGTGCCGCGGAGCGCGGACGAACTGGCGCGCTTCCTGGGGGAGCTGCCGGCGAACGTGCCGTGCCACCTGCTCGGGCTCGGGTCCAACCTGCTGGTACGCGACGGCGGGTTACGCGGCGTGGTGATCTCGCTGCACCTTGGCCTCGACCGGCTCGAGCGCGTCGGCGCCACGCGCGTGCATGCCGACGCCGGAGTCCCTTGCGCGCGGGTCGCGCGCCAGTGCGTCGAGTGGCTGCTCGGACCGGCGGAGTTCCTCGCCGGCATCCCCGGCACCGTCGGCGGAGCGCTGGCGATGAATGCCGGTGCCTGGGGCGGCGAGACCTGGCCGCACGTCGCCGAGGCCGACGTCATCGACCGCAGCGGGAACCGGCGCACGCGCGCGGCCGGGGAGTACCGCTGGGGTTACCGGCAGCTTCAGGCACCAGTGGCCGGCGAGTGGTTCCTGGCGGCGCGCTTTGAGTTCGTGCCGCAGCCACAGGCGAGCACCGACCTCATCCGCGCGCTGCTGCTCAAGCGCCGCGAGACGCAGCCGATCGGCGAGTGGAGTGGTGGGTCGACGTTCACCAATCCTCCCGGCCAGCACGCCGCACGGCTGATCGAGACCGCCGGGCTCAAGGGCTTTCGCATCGGCGGCGCGGTCGTGTCGACCAAGCACGCCAATTTCCTGGTCAACGAGGGTACTGCGACGGCGGACGACATCGAGCGGCTGATGGGCCACGTGCAGGCGGAGGTCGAGCGCCGGCACGGCGTGCGGCTGACGCCGGAGGTTCGGGTGGTGGGAGAGCGCGCATGAGCAGCCGCGGGCCCACCCGGTCCGGCGCCGCCACCGCTGCCGCGGACTTCGGCCGGGTCGCCGTGCTGTACGGGGGTGCGAGCTCGGAGCGGGAGGTGTCACTCGACTCCGGGCGCAACGTGCTGGAGGCGCTCAGAAGGCGCGGCGTCGATGCCGAGGGAGTGGACGGAGTCGACGCACTGATTGCCGGCATCGCCGCCAAACGGTTCGACCGCGTGTTCAACATCATGCACGGCGGCGCCGGCGAGAACGGCGTGGTGCAGGGACTGCTCGAGGCCGTCGGCGTCCCCTACACGGGCTCGCGAGTGCTCGGGGCCGCGCTGACTCTCGACAAGGTCCGCACCAAGCAGGTGTGGCTGTCGCTCGGGCTGCCGACGCCGCGCTACGAGCGGCTGGCACCGGCCGGGGAGGTGGCCAGTGCCGCACGCAGCGTCGGTTTTCCGCTGATCGTCAAGCCCTCGCTCGAAGGCTCGAGCGTCGGCGTGAGCCGGGTGTTCGACGCGAGCCAGCTGCCGGCCGCGGTGGCACTCGCAGCCCGCTACGCGGGGGAGCTGCTGATCGAGACGCTGATCGTCGGCGGGGAATACACGGTTGGCGTACTCGACGGCGTCGCGCTGCCGACGATCCGCATCGTGCCGGCCGGCGAGTACTACGACTACCACGCCAAGTACGTGGCCGAGGACACGCAATATCTGTGTCCTGGGCTCGAGCCGGCGGCGGACGCCAAGATGCGGGCGCTCGCGCTCGCGGCCTTCAACGCCGCCGGTGCCGCCGGCTGGGGCCGGGTTGACCTGATGCGGGACGAGGCGGGGCGGGACTGGCTGCTTGAGGTCAACACGACCCCAGGAATGACCAGCCACTCGCTGGTGCCGAAGGCCGCGCGGGTCGCCGGCATCGAGTTCGACGAGCTCGTGTGGCGGATTCTCAAGACCAGCTGCGGCGCGAGCCGTGGCGGGCGCCCATGACGGTCCTCGCCGCCATCCTGCCGCGCCGCGCGAAGAACCGCACGCGCGCCGAGACCACGCACCGCTTCCGGCTGCCGGTGGTCAACTGGGCGCGCGTCGGCTCGATCGCGCTCGGTGCTGCTGCAGTCGCCGCGCTCACCGGGGTGCTCGGCTTCGCCCTCGACCGGCCCGTGCGGCGGGTCGACGTCGCCGGCAGCTTCCAGCGGGTGTCGCCGCTCGAGGTCGAGGAAGTGGTGCGCCAGCGGATCCGCGGCGGCTTCGTGACCGCCAACCTCGACCAGCTGCAGCGTGCGATCGAGACGCTGCCGTGGGTCGACCATGCTCGCGTGCAGCGACGCTGGCCGGATGGCCTCGTCGTCCAGGTGACCGAGCAGATGGCGGTGGCGCGCTGGGGAGCCACCGGACTTCTGAACGCGCGGGGCGAGCTGTTCCTCAAAGACGTGCGCCGCGTGCCGCCGGAGCTGCCGCGGCTCGACGGGCCGGACGGCGCCGAGCACCAGGTGGCCGACGTCTTCTTCCGCGTGCAGCCGCGCCTGCTCGAGGCCGGGCTGCGCGTCAGCGCGCTGCGCCTCGACGCGCGCGGTGCCTGGGAACTCGATCTGGCGAACGGGGTGACGGTGCGCCTCGGTCGGCGCCAGTTCGAGGAGCGAATCGAGCGATTCTTCAAGGTCGGCGCGCCGGTCGTCGCGAGCCGCTCCAACGACATTGCGTTTCTCGACATGCGCTACTCGAACGGCTTTGCCGTCGGCTGGCGCACACAGGGTGGGGTGCAGGCGCGGCCCGCAGCGCTCGACGAGGCGCCGACCAAGCTGAAACGGGACCAAGATGCCTAAGCGTATCGATCGAAATCTGATCGTTGGACTCGACATCGGCACCTCCAAGGTGGTGTCGCTGGTCGGCGAGCTCAAGCCCGACGGCGAGCTCGAGGTGATCGGCATCGGCTCGCATCCGTCGCGCGGACTGAAGCGCGGCGTGGTGGTCAACATCGACTCGACCGTGCAGTCGATCCAGCGCGCAGTCGAGCAGGCCGAGCTCATGGCCGGCGTCGAAATCAACGCGGTCTACACCGGAATCGCCGGCAGTCACGTCCGTAGCCTCAACTCGCACGGCATCGTCGCGATCAAGGACAAGGAAGTGACCCAGGGCGACGTCGCGCGCGTGATGGACGCCGCGCAGGCGGTGGCGCTGCCCGCCGACCAGCGGATCCTGCACGTGATCCCGCAGGAATTCATCATCGACAACCAGGAAGGGATCCGCGATCCGATCGGAATGTCGGGCATCCGGCTCGAGGCCCGGGTGCACATCGTCACCGGCGCCGAGAGCGCCGCGCAGAACATCGTGAAGTGCGTGCAGCGCTGCGGCCTCGAGGTCGAGGACATCGTGCTCGAGCAATGGGCCTCGAGCTACGCGGTGTTGACCGATGACGAGAAGGATCTGGGCGTATGCCTCGTCGATATCGGCGGCGGCACGACCGATCTCGCGGTGTTCTCGGGTGGCGCGCTCAGGCACACGGCCGTGATCCCGATCGCCGGCGACCAGGTGACCAATGACATCGCGGTGTCGATGCGCACGCCGACGCAGTACGCGGAGGACATCAAGATCCGCTACGCCTGCGCGCTCAGCCAGCTCGCGAATCCCGACGAGACGATCGAGGTGCCGAGCGTCGGCGACCGTCCGCCGCGACGCCTCGCACGCCAGACGCTCGCGGAAATCGTCGAGCCGCGCTACGAGGAGCTGTACAACCTGATCCGCGACGAGCTCAGGCGCTCGGGCTTCGAGGAAGCGATCGCGGCCGGCATCGTCATCACCGGCGGCAGCGCCAAGATGGAAGGGGCCGTCGAGCTCGCCGAGGAGGTGTTCCACGTCCCGGTGCGCCTCGGGATCCCGCACGGCGTGACCGGGCTCGCCGACGTCGTCAGAAATCCAATCCACGCGACCGGCGTTGGCCTCCTGCAGTACGCCCGTGCGCAATCCGTGCTGGCCGGCGACACCAAGCCGATCGGCGCCAATGTCCGCAACGTCCTTGATCGGATGAAGTCCTGGTTCCAGGGTTCTTTTTGATTCACTCGAAGGAGACTCACATGTTCGAACTGATGGATGCATACAGCCAAAGCGCGGTCATCAAAGTGCTGGGCGTCGGTGGCGCCGGCTGCAACGCCGTCGATCACATGCTGCTGGTCGGCATCGAGGGGGTGGACTTCGTCTGCCTCAACACTGACGCGCAGGTCCTCAAGAGGTCCAAGGCCAAGACCACGCTGCAGATCGGCACCAATATCACCAAGGGTCTCGGAGCCGGCGCCGACCCCGAAGTGGGCCGCCAGGCCGCAATGGAAGACCGCGATCGCGTGATCGAGCTGATCGAGGGCTGCGACATGCTGTTCATCACCGCCGGCATGGGCGGCGGCACCGGCACCGGCGCGGCGCCGGTGGTCGCGCAGGTGGCCAAGGAGCTCGGC
>DATNHZ010000193.1:0-7654 GCA_035604655.1 Steroidobacteraceae bacterium
CTCGAGAGCCGGCCGCTGCCACAGGATCTCATTGTGTTCGGCGAGCTCGGGCTCGCCGGCGAGATCCGGCCGGTACCGTTCGGGGAGGAGCGGCTGCGCGAGGCGGCCAAACACGGCTTCCACCGCGCGATCGTGCCCGCCGGCAACGCGCCGCGAAAGCCGATCGAGGGACTGACCGTCACGGTCGTAGCGCGGCTCGAGGAGGCTCTGGCTGCCGCGCGCTGAGCGGCATCAGACGCCCTTTGCCGGCCAGATGCGCACCGTCTTGATCGCGTTGTCGGCGATCTGCAGAACTTCGACCGCATGGCCCTGGAGCTTGAGCGCGGTGCCCGGCTCCGGGATGGTCTCGAGGTACTCGAGGATCAGCCCGTTCAGCGTCTTTGGCCCCGCGGTCGGCAGCGTCCAGCTGAGCGCGCGGTTGAGCGAGCGCACCGTCGTGCTGCCGGACACGACGTAACTGCCGTCGTCCTCGGCCCGCACGTCGCGCCTGAGGCCGTGCGGCAGCGTCGTGAACTCCCCGACGATCTCCTCGAGGATGTCCTCGATCGTCACGAGGCCCTGCACGTCGCCGTATTCGTCGACGACGTAGGCATGGCGCCGGTGGTTCTGCTGGAACGCGACCAGCTGCTGGTTGAGCGTCGTGCCTTCCGGCACGTAGTAGGGCTCGCGCTGCCGGGCGATGCGCTCGAGACCGGCGCGGTCGAAGGAGCCGCGTGCCAGCTCGCGCGCCACCCGTTTCATGTGCAGCACGCCGACGATGTGGTCGAGGTCGCCCTCGAAGACCGGCACCCGCGTGTGCTGCGCCTCGCGCAGCCCCGCCCGGATCCGGTCCCAGTCCTCGTTGAGATCGATGCCGGTCACCTCGCTCCGCGGCACCATGATCTCATCGACGCTGATCTTCTCGAGGTCAAGAATGCTGACCAGCATCTGCTGGTGCTTGAGCGGGATCAGCGCCCCGGCCTCGCCGACCACGGTCCTCAGCTCATCGGCTGACAACGAGTGCGAGGCGACCCGCGCGGCCGACACGCCCACGAGTCTGAGTAGCGCGTTGGTGATGCCGATGATCAGCCAGATCAGCGGGTAGGTGATCCACAGCAGCGGCCGGTAGACAAACGAGGCGGGCAGCGCCAGGCGCTCGGCATGCAGCGCCCCATAGGTCTTGGGCCCGACCTCGCAGAACAGCAGCAGCAGCAGCGTCAGCCCGCCATTGGCGAGGGCGAGCCATTTCTGGCCGGCAAACTCGAGCGTCAGCAGCGTCACGATCGAGGCGGCGGCGACATTGGCGAGCGTATTGCCGAGCAGCATCACGCCGATCAGCCGGTCGGGACGGGCGAGCAGGCGCTCGGCGAGGCGGGCGCCGGCGTGGCCCTGCTGCGCGAGGTGGCGCAGCCGGTAACGGTTGACGCTCATCAGCGCAGTCTCGGAACCCGCGAAGAACGCCGACAGCACGACGCTGACCGCGAGGCCGGCGGCCGCAAGGCCCACAGGGAAGTCGTTCATTCAGCCCCAGTGGCGCCCGAGCAGGTTCTCGAGCACGAATTTGGTTCCAAAGTACGCGAGCGCCAGGATCAGGAAGCCGGCGACTGTAAACCACAGCGCCTGCCGGCCACGCCAGCCGAACTTGAAGCGGCCCCACAGCAGCACGCCGAACACCAGCCAGGCGGTGATCGCAAGCGAGATCTTGTGGACCAGGTGCTGGGTGAGCGCGTTGTGGACGAAGAACAGACCCGTCAGCAGCGCGAGCGTCAGCACCACGAAGCCGCCCCCGAGCGCCCGGAACAGCGTGGTCTCCATCGTCTCCATCGGCGGCAGCAGCGCCAGCATGCCGAGCGGCTGGCGGGTCCGGATGCGCGAGTCCTGCCAGCCGAGCAGCAGCACGACGACCGCCGCGATCGACAGCCAGCCCGCGGCGAGCGCAGCGAGCACGATATGCGCGCTCACTTCCCACTGCGGCGTGTGGATCTCGCTGAAGCCCGACAAGAGCCCGGTGCCCGTGGCGAGCACGCCGGCGAGCGCCAGCAGTGCCGCCGGCAGGGCGGCGAGCGGCAGCACGGCCATTGCGACCACCGCGGTCGCCGCAACCACCCAGCCGACCAGAGAGGCGCTGTCGGTGATCGCGAGCACGACTCCGGTGGGCGTGCGGATCGCGCCGAACAGGATGTAGCCGTGCACCAGCACGCCGAGCGCACCGACCGCAAGCCCCGCTGTCGGGCGCGCGCCCGGTCGCGCGCGCACGGCCCGGGCGACGAGCGCCGCCGCGAGCAGATACAGCGCGAGCGTCAGCACGGACAACGCGATGTGGAAGGTCGCCAAGGCCGCCAGATGATTGCACAGCGGCGCAGGCTCGGGAAGCGCGCGCCGCGCGGGAATCCTTATAATGCCGCCATCCACGGAGCGCGCTGATGTTCGACAAACTCACCGAGCGGCTGGCCGCGGCCGTCGAGGCGCTGCGCGGTCGCGGCCGCGTGACCGAGGACAACATCGCCGACACGCTGCGGCAGGTGCGCATGGCCCTGATCGAGGCGGACGTCGCCGTCCCGGTCGTCAAGGCCCTCGTCGATGCGGTCAAGGTGCGCGCGCTCGGCGCCGAGGTCCAGAAGAGCCTCACGCCCGGGCAGGTGTTCATCAAGATCCTGCACGATGAGCTCGTCACGGTGATGGGCGAGCCCGCCCAGGGCCTCGGCCTCAGAGCCGAGCCGCCGGTCGTCGTGCTGCTCGCGGGACTGCAAGGATCGGGCAAGACGACCACCGCCGCCAAGCTCGCCCGGCTGTTGATGGGTGAACGGAAAAAGCGCGTGCTGCTCGCGAGCACCGACATCTACCGGCCGGCGGCGATCACCCAGCTCGAGCGGCTCAGCGCTCAGATCGGCGCCGGCTTCGTGACGGTCGCCGCCGGCGAGGCGCCGCTCGCGATCGCGGCACGCTCGCTCGCCGAGGCGCGGCGCGGCGTCTACGACGTGCTGATCGTCGATACAGCCGGGCGACTGCACGTCGATGCGCAGATGATGGCCGAGGTGCAGGCCATCGATGCGCTGCTGAAGCCGCACGAGCGGTTGTTCATCGTCGACAGCATGGCGGGCCAGGATGCGGTGAACGCCGCCCGCGCCTTCAACGCCGCGCTCGACCTGACCGGCATCATCCTGACCAAGGCCGACGGCGATGCGCGTGGCGGCGCCGCGCTCTCGGTGCGCCAGGTCACCGGCAAGCCGATTCTCTACCTCGGCGTCGGCGAGAAGGTCGAGGCGCTGGAGCTCTTCCACCCCGAGCGGGTCGCCTCACGCATTCTCGGCATGGGCGATGTGCTCTCGCTGGTCGAGCAGGTGCAGCGGGACGTCGACCGCGACAAGGCGGCCGGGCTCGCCCAGAAGCTCGCCAAGGGCAAGAGCTTCGACTTCAACGACCTGCGCGAGCAGATGCTGCAGCTCGAGAAGATGGGCGGCGTCGGTGCGTTGCTCGACAAGCTCCCGGGCAAGCTGTCGCAGGCCGCCGCCCAGGCGTCCGGCCAGTTCGAGACCCGGCAGGTCAAGCGTCAGATCGCGATGATCAACTCGATGACCCGCGAAGAGCGCCGCAAGCCGATGGTCATCGACGGTTCTCGCAAGCGCCGCATCGCGAACGGCGCGGGCGTCCAGGTGCAGGACGTCAACCGGCTGCTGCGGCAGTTCCTGCAGATGCAGAAGGTCATGAAACAGTTCTCGAAAGGTGGCCTGCGCGGCCTGATGCGCACGCTCGGGGGCCGCCTGCCGCCTGGCCTCGGCCCCTAGCCGCGATCAGTCGATTTGAGTAGAATGCGCGGCTCTTTGGCGGCGGGCCAGCGCCCTGCCGCCGGACACTGCATACCCGAGGATCTGAGCCGATGGTCACAATTCGCCTGACGCGGCGCGGCGGCAAGAAGGAACCCTTCTACCACGTGGTCGTTGCCGACAGCCGCAAGCGTCAGGGGGGCACGACCCTGGAGCTCGTCGGCATCTTCAATCCCATCGCCCGCGGCAAGGAGACCAAGCTGCGGCTCGAGGTCGCCAAGATCGACGCCTGGCTCAAGCAGGGCGCCAAGGCGAGCGTGCGGGTCGCGGCCCTGCTCGAGCGGTACCGCAAAGAGGCCGGGACGCCGGCTGCCGCCTGAGGGACGCGGAGCGGCGCATGACGGACGCCGCAGCGACGCCGGGCGAGGGCGGCGATCGGATGGTGATCCTCGGGCGGCTCGGTGCCCCGTGGGGTGTCAAGGGCTGGATCAAGGTCAACTCGTACACCGACCCGCCGGCTGCACTCCTCGACTATCCGATCTGGCAGGTCGCGAGTCCGGATGGAAGCTGGCAGAGCGTGAAGGTCCGGACGGGCCGGGTGCACGGGACGGGCCGCAGGCTCGTGGTGCAGCTCGACGGGATCGCGAACCCGGAGGACGCGCGGCGCTACGTGTCGCGGGATGTGGGCCTGAGGCGCTCGCAGCTGCCGCAGCCCGGACCGGGTGAGTACTACTGGGATGACCTGGTCGGCTGCCGGGTGGTCACGGCCGGCGGGGTGGAGCTGGGTGTGGTGAGCCATTTCCACGACTTCCCCGCCAATCCCGTGATGGTGGTCAGCGGGGGCGGGCAGGAGCACTGGATACCGCTCGCGCCGCGCCATCTGAAGCGCGTGGACCTTGAGGCGCGCGAGCTGCTCGTCGCCTGGGACGCGGAGCAGTAGGGCCGTGAACGCGGCGCAGCCGCGGCTCGCGGTGGAAGTCGTGACGCTGTTTCCCGACGCGGTCCGGGCCGCGGTCGCGATGGGGGTGGTCGGACGGGCGCTCGAGCGCGGGCTGGTGAGGGTCGGGATCGAAGACCCACGCAGTCTCGCGACCGACGTCCACCGGACGGTCGATGACCGGCCCTACGGCGGCGGCCCGGGCATGGTGCTCAAGGTCGAGCCGCTGGCGCAGGCGCTCGAGCGCGCCGCGGGGCGGCTGCCGCCGGGAAGTCCGCGGATCTACCTGTCGGCCCAGGGCCGGCGGTTCGATCAGGCGGCGGCGCGGCGGCTGGCAGCGTTGCCGGGGTTTGTGTTGCTCGCCGGGCGCTACGAGGGCATCGACGAGCGGGTGCTGGACGAGGCGATCGACGAGCAGCTGTCGATCGGGGACTACGTGCTATCGGGCGGGGAACTTGCCGCGCTCGTGGTGATCGATGCGACCGTACGGCTCGTGCCCGGGGTGCTCGGCGCCTCCGAGTCGGCCGAGCAGGAGTCCTTCGGAGCCGCGTCCGGCGGGCTGCTCGACTGGCCGCACTACACGCGGCCAGAGGTGTGGCGCGAGCGGCAGGTGCCGGACGTACTGACGAGCGGCGATCACGCGGCGATCCGCCGCTGGCGGCTCAAGCAGGCGCTCGGCCGGACGTTCGAACGGCGGCCGGACCTGATGGTCGGCCGGGAACTGACGAGCGAGGAGCGCGCGCTCCTCGATGAGTATCGAGAGGAACGGAAGTCATGAACAAGATCATTGCCGACATCGAGAAGCGCCAGACGCAGCGCAAGATCCCTGATTTCGGGCCCGGCGACACGGTCGTCGTCGAGGTCAAGGTCAAGGAAGGCGACCGCGAGCGCGTCCAGGCCTACGAGGGCGTGGTGATCGCGCGCCGCAACCGCGGGCTCAACTCCTCGTTCACGGTCCGCAAGATCTCCCACGGCGAGGGAGTCGAGCGCGTCTTCCAGACTTACAGTCCGGCGCTCGGCGGCATCACGATCAAGCGCCGCGGCAACGTGCGCCGCGCCAAGCTGTACTTTCTTCGCGACCGCTCCGGCAAGTCGGCGCGCATCGAAGAGAAGGTCTGAGCGCGCCGGTCGGGGTGGTGCCTGCGGGGCGCGCCGCCACTCGCTGATTCGCGGGCCTGCCCGCGTGATATCGGCGGGCGGTGCGGCCGGATACACTGGTTCGTGACGATCGCCCGGGCGGGCGTCGGGCGTCGGGGTTTGTATGTCCATGCTGGCTCGGGTGTTCGGGATGCTGTGGCGGGTGCTCGACGGCCTGCGCAGGTTCCTGCACCTGCTGCTGCTGCTTGCGATCTTCATCGTGGTGCTCGTTGCCGTTCGCCAGCCGCTGCCGCTCGTGCCGTCGAAGGCGGCGCTCATCGTGCATCCCGAGGGCCGCCTCGTCGAACAGCTCTCGGGCGGTCCCTGGGAGCGCTCGATCGGCGCCCTGACCGCTGACCACGAGCCCGAGACGCTGGTTCGCGACGTCGTCGATGCAATCCGCGCCGCCGCGAGCGACGACCGCATCAAGGTCCTGGTGCTCGACACGGAGGATCTCGCCGGCGGCGGTCTCACCAAGCTGCAGGCGATCGCGGCGGCGATCCAGGTATTTCGCGCCAGCGGCAAGAAGGTGCTGGCGTTCAGTCGCTACGCGACGCAGGAGCAGTACTACCTGATGGCCCAGGCGGACGAGGCGTACATCGATCCGCAGGGGGCGGTCGGTGTGCTCGGCTACGCTGCCTACCACCTGTATTTCCACGACGCGCTCGACAAGCTCGGCGTCGACGTCCACGTGTTCAAGGTCGGCACCCACAAGTCATTCCCCGAGCCCTTCACGCGGCAGGACATGTCGCCCGAGGACCGCGAGCAGACGGTTGCCTGGCTCACGCCGCTGTGGCACTCCTACGCCGAGGGGGTCGAGAAGGCGCGCCACCTACCGGCCGGGAGCGTCGCCGCCTACGTGCGCGATGCGGTCCCGGGGCTGCGCGAGGTGGGCGGGGATGCGGCGCTCCTTGCCCAACAGCGCGGGCTCGTGACCGGCCGCAAGACCCGGCTTGAGTTCGACAAGCAGCTGATCGGACTCGTCGGGGAAGACAGCGCCTCGCACTCCTTCAATGCGATCGGCCACGCCGAGTACCTCGCCGCGGCCCGCCCCGAGTCGGCGCTGAGCCGCCATCCGGACGGGCAGGTCGCCGTGGTCGTCGCCTCCGGCAGCATCGTCGATGGCGAGGCCCCAGCGGGCGAGATTGGCGGCGACAGCCTCGCCGAGGTCCTCCACAAGGTGCGCGTCGATCCGGACGTCAAGGCGGTGGTGCTGCGGATCGACAGCGGCGGCGGCAGCATGCTCGCCTCGGAGGTCATCCGTCAGGAGGTCGAGGCCATCAAGGCCGCCGGTAAGCCGGTGGTCGCCTCCTTCTCCAGCGTCGCGGCCTCGGGCGGCTACTACATCGCGATGGACGCCGACGAGATCTGGGCCGAGCCGACGACGATCACGGGCTCGATCGGCGTATTCGGCATCATCCCGACGTTCCAGAAGACGCTCGGCAAGCTCGGCGTCGCGGCCGACGGGGTCGAAACCTCTCCGCTCGCGGGCGCGATGCATCTGGAACGGAGCCTCGATCCCTCGGTCAGCGAGGCGCTGCAGCTCGGAGTTGAGCACGCTTACCGCGAGTTCGTCGATCATGTCGCCCGCACGCGCGTGCGCCAGCCCGCCGAGATCGAGAAGATCGCCGAGGGTCGCGTGTGGATCGGCAGCGAGGCGCGCGAGCTCGGCCTCATCGACCGCCTCGGCGACCTCGACAAGGCGGTCGAATCGGCCGCGAAGCGCGCCAAACTGCGCCCCGGAAAGTACGCCACGAGCTTTCGCGAGAAGGAACTCAGCTGGCGCGAGTCGCTGGTCCGGCAGCTGCGCACGCAGGGCCTGGCGATCGGCCGCGTC
>DATNHZ010000194.1:0-5732 GCA_035604655.1 Steroidobacteraceae bacterium
TGCGAGCGTGCACCGGATGAACTACGACCGAGATAGCGAGCTGATCCAGCCGTACTACGTGATCGAGGAGCTCAACCGGCTGACGCGCGGCGAGGCGGTCATCACCACCGGCGTTGGCCAGCACCAGATGTGGGCGGCACAGTACTTCGACTTCAAGAGCCCGCGCCTGTGGCTGACTTCCGGCAGCATGGGCACGATGGGCTTCGGGCTGCCGGCCGCCATCGGCGCGCAGTTTGCGCAGCCGGACCGGCTGGTCATTGATATCGACGGCGATGCGAGCATCCGCATGAACGTCGGCGAACTCGAGACGGTGACGACCTACGACCTGCCGATCAAGGTGGTGGTGCTCAACAACTTCGGCGACGGCATGGTCAAGCAGTGGCAGAAGCTGTTCTTCAAGGGACGGCTGTCGGCGAGCGACAAGTCGCTGCACAAGAAGGACTTCGTCAAGGCCGCGCAGGCCGACGGGTTCCGCTGGGCGCAGCGCCTGGAGCGCAAGGCCGAGGTCCGCCGCGTCGTGGCCGAGTTCATCGGTTTCAAGGGCCCGGCGTTCCTCGAGGTGCTGATCGATCCGGACGCCGGCGTCTATCCGATGGTCGGGCCCGGCCAGGCGTACGACGAGATGATCACCGGCGAGCACATCGTCTCGCGCGGCAAGGGACCGACGCGCCCGCCCGGCGCCAACGAAATGTTTTGAGTGTCGGGGCGGGCGCCGCGGCCGTCCGCGATCGGCCGCGGCTTGGCTGCAGCCCGTGCGACGGGCCGGCCGGCGTCAGCGAGGCGGGGTGGCGGCGCCGAGCAAGGCATCCAGCCGCGAGGTGAATACCGCAGTCGGCTGGGCGCCCAGCACCAGCGCGCCCTCGAGCTTGCCGTTGCGCTTCTCGGCAAGCACGAATCCCGGCGTGCCGTTGACGCCGATGCGATCGCCCTCGGCAGTGTCCGCCTCGATCGCCTGGTGGGTGGCGGGGTTCTTGAGGCACTGGTCGAAGAGGGTGGCCGCGACGCCGAGGTCGAGCGCGGCCTTGCGGATCGTCGCCGCCGACAGCTTCTCCTGGAGCGCGAACAGCGCATCGTGTAGTTCCCAGAACTTGCCCTGCTCGCCGGCGCAGCGGGCGGCCTCAGCCGCCGGCAACGCCGCGGCATGGAACGACAGCGGCATGTCACGCACGACGTAACGCACTTTTCCGGTATCGACGTAATCACGCTTGAGATCGGGCCAGGTCCGATCGTGGAAGCGCTTGCAGAACGGGCACTGGTAGTCTGTGAATTCGACCAGGATCACCTTGGCACTCGCCGCGCCGAGCGTGTGCAGGGCGCTGTCGTCGAGCTGTACCTTCGCCGGTTGGGCCGGGTCCGGGTCGGCAGGCTTGTCGCGCTGCTGCTCGAGCAGCGTGCGGTGGATCTCCTTGAGCTCGGCGATGATCGCATCGCCCTGATCATGCGTCAGTCCGTTCGCGGGCCCCTGGACGCTGCAGCCGGCGAGCGCCACGCTGGCCGCAACGGTGGCCCAGGGCCGTAGCCGCAGAAGGATGGACGCGAGAAGCTGAATGGTGGTCACGAGGATACCTCGGAGGCGGTGGGGGAAGGCCACGAGGGCGGCGAGACTATCACAGTGGTCCTCGTGGCCGCGTGACCGGAGCGGTGGACCGCGGCATCATGGCGGGGTTCGAGGAGGCTATACATGAAATACCTGCACACGATGGTCCGCGTCACGAACCTCGAGGCATCGCTCGACTTCTATTGCAACAAGCTAGGTCTCGAGGAGGCCGGGCGCAGCGTCAACCAGGCTGGCCGCTATACGCTGGTGTTTCTCGCCGCGCCAGGCGATCACGACGCCCAGGTCGAGCTGACCTTCAACTGGGATCCCGAGAACTACACGATCGGGCGCGCCTTCGGGCACCTCGCCTACCAGGTCGACGATATCTATGCGACCTGCGCTCGGCTGATGAACGCGGGCGTGACCATCAACCGCCCACCACGCGACGGTCGCATGGCCTTCGTTCGCTCGCCCGACAATATTTCGATCGAGCTGCTGCAGAAGGGCGCTGCACAGCCCGCCGCGGAGCCATGGAAGTCGATGCCCAATAGCGGGCAGTGGTGATCATCGCCAAAGACGGGGCTGGCAGCGCGCGGCCACCGGGCTGCGTGCACACCGGCTGTTCCGGGACCGCGGCCTGAGCGGCGCATCACGAGTCGCATCGCGCGATGCGCGCATGCCAGCCGCACGCACGCGCGCAGCGGCGCCGGCTCGTCTGCGCCCTAGTGCGCGCGCTCCGGCTGTTTCAGCGCCTCGGGCTGCGAGGCAAGGTAGGCGATCACGTCGCTGCGGTTCAGCTCCAACGGCACCAGCAAACCCATCGCCGCGCCCGGCACGAGCGAGTAGGGGTTCTCGAGGTACTGATCGAGGAGTGCGCGAGTCCAGGTGATGTTGGCCTTGCGCATTGAGTCCGTGTAAGGGAAGCCGTCCCATGAGCCGGCCTTGCGGCCGAGCACGCCATACAGCTGCGGTCCGATCGGCGGTGGCTGGCCCTGCTTCGCGAGGTGGCAGGCGGCGCACTGCACCTTGAACACTTCGGCACCGCGGACCGGATCTCCCGCGGGCGGCGCCTGGCCGTACGCAGCGATCCCCCAGGCGAGTCCGATGACCATCGTTCCGGTGAGCCTTGCATTCATGGCGGTCGCCCCTTCTGCCGCGAGGTGTGTCGGTATAGGAACATGAAACGGCAGTACGTGCACGGCCCGCAACCGTGCAAACCGAAGGGCGATTGCGCTTTGCCGAGGGCACCGGTCGGACCCGGCTGAGGAGGACTCGCGGCTGGTCGGCCGGGAGGGCACCGGTGCGCGGCTCAGCGGCGACAGCGCAGGGGATATTCGTCGCCGTCCATCGTCGCCGATCTGCCGGTCGCCCCTCCGGTACAGTACCGGCGCCGGGCACGCCGTGCCTGCGAGCCGCGAAGGAGACACTCCCGCCTTGCACCGGATCGCCCGACGCCCATCGGCGAGGCGCTGGCTCGTCACTGGGCTCATCCTCGCGTTGCTGCCGTCCGCACCGGTGTTCGGCTGGGGGGCGCAGGGGCACCGCATCGTCGGCTACGTGGCCGAGGCATTCCTGGATGCACGCACCCGTGCCGAGATCCAGCGGCTCGCGGGCGATGCGAGCCTGGCGGAGCTGGGCCTGTGGCTGGACGAGGAGAAGGTCCGGCTGAGTGCCGCAGAGCCCGGATCCGAGCGCTGGCATTACGATGATCGGCCGGTCTGTCGGCCAGAGGCCACGGTCGACAGCTACTGCGCGGACGGCAACTGCGCCTCGCACGCCTACCACGAGTACCTCGCAGTGCTGCGCGACCACGCTGCGCCCGATGAGTCACGGCTGTTTGCGCTCCGGGTCGTCGTACACGTGCTCGCCGATGCCCACCAGCCGCTGCACGCCGCGGACAACAGTGACCGCGGCGCCAACCGGGTTCTCGTACAGGTCGGCAGGCACAGCCACGCAAAACCGCTGCACGCAGCCTGGGACGTCGATTTCGTCAAACGGGCGATGCGGGGCGCGCCAGAGCGCGAGTTCGCGGCGCGGCTCGCGGCCGACCACCAGGCCGTGCGGGCGCAGATCGAGTCGGGCGATCTCGCGGACTGGATGCAGGAGTCCTATCTGCTGGCCCGCGATTATGTGTACGGCCGCCTGCCCGAGTTCAGCTGTGGTGAGCCGCCTCGATCGGTGCTGCGGCTCCCGGCCGAGTACTCGGACGGCGCCGCCGGCATCGTCGGTGAGCGGCTGGCGCGCGCCGGAATACGGCTCGCCGCAGTACTACGGGCCACACTCTAGTGCGCCGCCACCCTGCTACCATCGGCGCGTTGCGTGCGAGGCCGCGGGCGGCGGCGCGGCGCCATGCGGGGATCCTCGATGCCCACAGTGCTGATTACCGGCGCCGGTCGTGGCCTCGGGCTCGAGTTCGTGCGGCAGTACGGGGCGGACGGCTGGACCGTGCTCGCCACGGCGCGCGACCCCGCCAAGTCAGCCGAGCTCGAGGCTCTCACCAAGGCCGCGGCGGGCCGGATCAAGGTATTCGCACTCGACGTTGTCGATCACGCGGCGATCGACGCGCTCGCCGAGCGGCTCGCCGGGACCCCGGTCGACGTGCTGATCAACAATGCCGGCACGATGGGCGCGCAGAGCTTCGCCGGACAGGGTATGCAGGCGCAGCGCCTGGGCAAATCCGACTACGAGGACTGGACGCATACATTTCGGGTCAACACGCTCGGGCCGATGAAGATGGCCGAGGCATTTGCCGATCATGTCGCCGCCAGCGCGCAGAAGAAGATCGTCACGCTGTCGAGCGTGATTGCCTCGATCGGCAGCAACAATCTCGGCGGTCTGTACGCCTACCGCAGCACCAAGACGGGCGTGAACGCAATCATGCGGTCGATGGCGCTCGATCTCGCGCGGCGCGGAATCATCGCGGTACCGTTGCATCCGGGCTGGACGGCAACCGCGATGGGTGGTGCCGATGCGCCGATGCGGCCTCAGCACAGCGTGGCCGGCATGCGCCAGGTCATCGCCGGACTCACCAAAGAAAAATCCGGGCGATTCTGGCAGTACGACGGCAAGGAACTGCCGTGGTAGCCGAGCGGGTGCAGCGCGGCGGGGCGCGTGGATGCGGTAGCGTCCGCGGATTCAAATAATGACAACTACAGGGGGGCGAACATGAAAAGCCGGCTGGCGGCGGAGTTTCTCGGTACCTTCTGGCTGGTGTTCGGCGGCTGCGGCAGCGCCGTGCTTGCGGCGACATTTCCCGGCGTCGGAATTGGACTACTGGGCGTCGCGCTGGCCTTCGGCCTGACGGTCGTCACGATGGCCTATGCAGTCGGCCACATCTCCGGCGCCCATTTCAATCCCGCCATCACGGTTGGCCTCGTATCGGCAGGGCGCTTCAAGATCGGCGATGCGGCCGGCTACATTGTCGTACAGGTGCTCGGGGCGATCGCCGCGGCAGTGGTGCTCGCCTACGTCGCGAGCGGCAAGCCCGGCTTCGACGTCGTGGCCAGCGGTCTGGCGAGCAACGGCTACGGGGAGCACTCGCCGGGGCATTATTCGCTGGGTGCCGCAGTCGTCACGGAATTCGCGATGACTTTCTTTTTTCTGCTGATCATTCTGGGAGCAACCGGCCGCCGTGCGCCGGCGGGCTTCGCGCCGCTCGCGATTGGCCTTGCACTCACACTGATTCACCTGGTCAGCATTCCGGTGACCAATACCTCGGTGAACCCGGCGCGCAGCACCGGACCCGCGCTCATCGTCGGCGGGTGGGCGCTGTCACAGCTGTGGTTGTTCTGGGTGGCGCCGATCGCGGGCGCGGTGGTTGCCGGGCTCGTGCACCGCGCATTCGGTGAGCGCGAGTGAACGTCCGCCCGGGGCGACCCTACGGGTCCGCTACGGGCGTCGGGCCAAGGAACAACTCCGGGTCGACCCAGGCGCCGTTCAGCATCACTGCGAAATGCAGGTGCGGACCGGTCGTTCGGCCGGTCGCGCCCACGCGCCCGAGCGTCTCGCCGGCCACCAGCGCTTGGCCTGCCCGCACGTCGATGCGGCTCAGGTGGCAATAGAGGGTGATGAAGCCCTCGCCGTGGTCGAGGATGACGGTGTTGCCGTTGAAGAAGTAGCTTCCCGTCCCGATCACCGTGCCCGCAGCGGGTGCCTGAACAGGTGTGCCGGCGGCCGCGGCGATGTCCATCCCGGT
>DATNHZ010000195.1:0-2926 GCA_035604655.1 Steroidobacteraceae bacterium
GCACCTTGGCAACTACCACGGTGCGCTGCGGAACTGGATTGACCTCCAGTATCAGTACGAGTGCTTCTTCTTTGTGGCCGACTGGCACGCGCTGACCACCGACTACCAGGACACCTCGCAGCTCGGGGAGAACACCTGGCAAATGGTGGTCGACTGGCTCGGGGCGGGCCTGAATCCGTCGGCTTGCACGATGTTTATCCAGTCGAAAATCCCCGAGCACGCGGAGCTCCACCTGCTGTTGTCAATGATCACGCCGCTCGGCTGGCTGGAGCGCGTACCGACGTACAAGGACCAGCAGGAGCAGCTCAACACCAAGGATCTGGCAACCTACGGCTTCCTGGGCTACCCGCTGCTGCAGAGCGCCGACATCCTGATCTACCGCCCGAAATTCGTGCCGGTCGGCGAGGACCAGGTGGCACATGTGGAGATTACGCGCGAGCTCGCCCGCCGCTTCAACCACGTGTACGGTCGCGAGTCGGACTTCGAGGCCAAGGCCGAGAAGGCCATCAGGAACCTCGGCAGCAAGAATGCGGCGATGTACCGGACGCTGCGCAAGGCCTACCAGGAGACCGGCGATGCCGATGCGCTCGGCAAGGCCCGCGCACTCCTCGAGGGGCACGCGCGCCTGACGCTCGCCGACCGCGAGCGGCTGCAGGGATTCCTCGAAGGTACCGGCCGGTCGATCCTGCTCGAGCCCGATGTGCTGCTGACCGCGACCCCAAAGGTGCCGGGGCTCGACGGCCGCAAGATGTCGAAGTCCTACGGCAATACGATCGGCATCCGCGAGGACCCGGCGGAGGTCGCCAAGAAGCTGAAGGCCATGCAGACCGACCCGGCGCGGGTGCGGCGCTCCGACCCGGGCGACCCCGAGAAATGCCCGGTGTTCGATCTGCACCGGATCTACTCCTCCGAGCAGACCCGCGCGTGGGCGGCCGAGGGCTGCCGCTCGGCCGGCATCGGCTGCCTCGACTGCAAGAAACCGCTGATCGACGCCGTGGTCGCCGAGATCGAGGGAATCCGCGCACGCGCCAAGGAATACGAGGACAATCGTGACGTGGTTCGAGGCATCATCGCCGACGGTTGCGAGAAGGCCCGCGAGGCGGCCCGGGCGACGATGCACGAGGTACGCGCGGCCATGGGCCTCGGGTACCGCTGAGGCCGGAGGTGTCATGAAGCCGGACCTGAAGCTGGTCGACTCGGAGGGCCCCGCGCAGCCCGAGGCGCAAGCGAGCCTGCTGCAGCCGCGCCAGGAAGAGATGCCGTTCGCGATGGTCGACGGCGAGCCGGTCACCGAGCCGCCGAGGGACCTCTACATCCCGCCGCAGGCGCTGCAGGTGTTCCTCGAGGCGTTCGAAGGACCGCTCGACCTGCTGCTCTACCTGATCCGCCGCCAGAACCTCGACGTGCTCAACATCCCGATCGCGGAGATCACCCGGCAGTACCTGCAGTACATCGACCTGATGCGCGAGCTCGAGCTCGAGCTCGCGGGCGAGTACCTGCTGATGGCGGCGATGCTCGCCGAGATCAAGTCGCGCATGCTGCTGCCGCGGCAGGCAGCCGAAGGCGCTGAGGAGGAAGACCCGCGCGCCGAGCTGGTGCGGCGTCTGCAGGAGTACGAGCGCTACAAGCGTGCTGCCGAGGACATCGACCGGCTCGACCGCCTGGAGCGCGACACCTTTGTCGCGGGCGCCGAACTCGTCGAACGCAAGATCGCCACGATGCTGCCGGACGTCACGCTGCAGGAGATGCTGCTGGCGTTCAAGGACGTGATCCAGCGGGCGGCCATGTTTGCGCACCACCACGTGCAGCGCGAGCGCCTGTCCGTGCGGCAGCGAATGAGCGAGATCATCGAGCGGCTGCAGGGCGCGACGCTCATGGAGTTCGGGCAGCTGTTCGCGGCCGAGGAGGGCCGGATGGGAGTCACGGTGACCTTCGTGGCGCTGCTCGAGCTGCTGCGCGAGGGCCTGCTCGAGGTGACCCAGGCCGACATGTTCGCGCCGCTGCACGTGCGCGCGATAGTACCGCGGCCGGCGGGGCCCGCGGCCAATGACGATGCGGTCGAGGCCGCGTCCTGAGTGCTTCGGAGACGACGATGCGCGATGCGATTGTGAAGAACCTGATCGAGGCGGCGCTGCTGGCCGCCGGGCGACCGCTCGACGTGGAGCAGCTGCGCGAGCTGTTCGACGAGTTCGAGCGGCCGGCGGCGGCTGCGGTCGGCGCCGCGCTCGAGGCGCTGGCCGTGGAGTACGCGGACCGCGGCATCGAGCTCAAGGAGGTCGCGAGCGGCTTTCGGATCCAGGTGCGCGACTCGGTCGCGCCGAGCGTCTCGCGCCTGTGGCAGGAGCGACCGCAGAAGTATTCGCGGGCGCTGCTCGAGACGCTCGCGCTGATTGCCTACCGCCAGCCCGTGACGCGCGGTGAGATCGAGGACATTCGTGGCGTGCAGGTGAACCCGAACATCATCCGCACGCTGCTCGAGCGCGGCTGGGTGCGGGTCATCGGCCATCGCGACGTGCCGGGGCGGCCCGAGCTGCTCGCGACCACGCGCGAGTTTCTCGACTATTTCGGGCTCAAGAGCCTTGACGACCTGCCGACGCTCGCGCAGCTGCGGGACTTCGAGACGCTCGGCGTGCAGCTCGAGTTCGAGGATGCGAACGCGGCCGCGGCTGGCGCCGCGGCGTCGGGGGAGGCCGATGCGGCGGACGCGACGGAATCGTTCGAGGCGAGCGCCTCCAAGCCGCCGGCGGACGACGCGGGCGCGGCGGGCGAAGCCGGCGGCGACGCGGCTGCCCCGGTGGCGGCCCGTGCCCCCGGCGACTGAGCGTGGCGGAGCGGCTGCAGAAAGTGCTGGCCGCGGCCGGCGTTGGCTCGCGACGCGAGGTTGAAAGCTGGATCCGCGCCGGTCGAGTGACTGTCAATGACCGGC
>DATNHZ010000196.1:0-2437 GCA_035604655.1 Steroidobacteraceae bacterium
ACGGCCTCGACAATTCCTGCATGTTCGACGCCATGGCGCAGCTCGACCCCGCTATGCGACGCGGCATCGTGCACCTCGACGAGACCAACGCAAAGGACGCGGAACTTGGGCGCTGGCACGAGCGCGGCGTGCGCGGCGTGCGGATCAACATCTCGCCGATCCGCAAGCCGGAGGCCGGACTTGCCGACGCGCTGGGACCTAAGATCGTGCGCACCGCGGACATCTGCCGCGGCCTTCGATGGCACATCGACCTGCTGCTGCCGGGCTGGCTCGTCACCGAACTGATGCCGACGCTGCGCGCGCTGCCGGTCGCGTTCACGGTCGCCCATATGGGGTTGTTCCCGGCACGCGACGGCGCAGCGCAGCCGGGCTTTCGGGAGTTCCTGTCGCTCCTAGGCGATGGATCGCGGCGCTGCTTCGTCAAGCTCACCGGCATCTACCGGTTCTCGCAGGAGCCGGCCTTCGCGGACGTCAAGCCGTTTGCCCAGGCGCTGATCGCGACGGCGCCCGATCAGCTGATCTGGGGCAGCGACTTCCCCCATCTGTCGTTTGCCGACAAGGTCGGCACCATCGGGCTTTTCAACAAGCTCGCCGAATGGGCGCCCGACGCCGCGATGCGGCAGCGCATACTCGCCGACAATCCGGCACGGTTGTTCGAATTTTCTTAAGAATCAGCATGAAACCCGGACTCTTCCGCACTTGCATGGCACCCGCATCTGGGCGGATATTTGCCGCGGATGCGCACAGGTCAGCCGGCAAAGTCGTCACACAATATTCAGGTCCGCCGCAGCAGACCGGCGGACCTCGACGCGCTGTGCGACCTCGAGAACCGGGTGTTCGAGACCGACCGGATGTCGCGCCGCAGCCTGCGACGGCTCGTGGTCTCGCCGAGCGCCGCCACCGTGGTGGCGCAATCGAACGGCGAGATTGCGGGCGTCGCGGTGGTGCTCTTTCGCGCCAACAGCCGGATCGCGCGGCTCTATTCCCTCGCGGTCGCCCCGAAGCACACTGGCCGCGGCATCGCCTCCGCCCTGCTCGCGGCGGCGGAAAAGGCCGCCCGGTCGCGCAAGTGTTGTGTGCTGCGGCTCGAGGTCCATGAGCGGAACCACGGCGCCATCAAGGTGTACCGCAAGGCCGGCTACCATGAATTCGGCCGGCACCATCAATACTATCAGGACCGCGGCCATGCGCTGCGGTTCCAGAAAGAGCTCATGCGGTCATGAGGGTCCGGGCCACGCCTGTGTGCGAATACGAGAATCACTTAGCGCCAACGGGCCGAATCGGTATTCTGTATGAGTGATCTCCCGTTTTCCGGGCCCAAACCAATCCCCCGCCCAGGAAGGAGTCCGGCCATGACCGGCTGGGTCATCGTGGTTGACCAGCCCAAGGATTTCCCCAACGCGGAAACCCCGCACAAGGTGATCACGACGAGCGAGTATCTGGCGCGGCCCCGCCTGTTCGAGAGCGGGCGGCCGAAGCTCATCAACCTGTCGCGCTCCTATGCCTACCAGTCCAAGGGCTACTATGCCTCGCTGCTCGCCGAAGCGCGCGGCCATCGCATCGTCCCGACCGTGGAGACCATGCTGGAGCTGCGCGAGGCCAAGCTCTACGAGCACGCCCTGCCGGAGCTCGAAGACCTGCTCAACCGCTGCGCCCGGCGCACCGACTTCCAGCCGGAAGGCGAGTTCAAGCTGCTGGTGTGCTTCGGCATCGCCCGCGACCCCCGCTTCGAGGCCTTCGGCCGGCTGTTGTTCGACTGGTTCCGCTGCCCGGCCCTGGAGGTGAGCGTCGACACCGGCTCCGCCTGGTACACCATCGACCGCATCCGCATGCGCACGCTGACAAGGCTCGCGAACGGCGAAGGCGCGTTCCTGCGCGAGTCGCTGCACCGTCACACCGCGCGGGAATGGCGCGACCCCAAGGCGCGCTCGGTGCCGAAATACGACCTGGCGGTGCTCTACGATCCCAACGAGAAGCTGTCGCCGTCCTCGCCGTCGACCATCAAGCACTTTGCCCGCATCGCCGAAAAGCTTTCCTTCGACGTCGAACCGATCACCCGCCGCCAACTCGCCGAACTTGCCGAGTATGACGGGCTGTTCATCCGCGAGACCACCTCGATCGACAACCACACCTACCGCTTCGCCCGCCGAGCCTGGCAGGAAGGCATGCCGGTGATCGACGACCCGATCTCGATGATCCGCTGCATGAACAAGGTGTTCCTGATGGAGCTGATGGGCTCCAACCAGATACCGACGCCGCCGACCGTCATGCTGGCCGACGAGAGCGACCTGCCGCGCGCCATGGACCAGCTCGGCCTGCCCCTGGTGGTGAAGATCCCCGACGGCTCGTTCTCGCGTGGAGTCCACAAGGTGTCGACGGTCGACGAGTTCAAGCGCATTGCCGACGAGCTGTTCGAGGAAACCGACCTGGTGCTGGC
>DATNHZ010000197.1:0-8936 GCA_035604655.1 Steroidobacteraceae bacterium
TGGTGGCCCAGCCGAGTGCCGCGCACCCGCCGAACACCGTCCTGCAGACCGTCCAGAAGGGCTACCTGCTGAACGGCCGAGTGCTGCGCCCGGCTCGGGTCATCGTTTCCCGGGCCCGCGACGCTTGAGAACCGCGCCCCGGGGCCTCATCTAAGCCGGCAGAGAATTCCGATCCGCATCGAGGAGCATTCACATGGCGAAAGTCATCGGCATCGACCTCGGCACGACCAACTCGTGCGTGGCGATCATGGAGGGCGGCAAGCCCAAGGTCATCGAAAACAGCGAGGGTGACCGGACCACTCCGTCCATCGTCGCGTTCACCAAGGACGACGAAGTACTGGTCGGCCAGTCCGCCAAGCGTCAGGCGGTCACGAACCCGCAGAACACGCTGTATGCGGTCAAGCGGCTGATCGGCCGCAAGTTCGCCGACGAGGTCGTTCAGAAGGACCTGAATCTCGTCCCGTTCAAGATCATCAAGGCCGAGAACGGCGATGCCTGGGTCCAGACGCAGGGCAAGTCGATGGCGCCGCCCGAGGTCTCCGCCCGGGTGCTGATGAAGATGAAGAAGACGGCCGAGGACTACCTCGGCGAGACAGTCACCGAGGCAGTGATCACGGTCCCCGCCTACTTCAACGACTCGCAGCGGCAGGCGACCAAGGACGCCGGACGCATTGCGGGACTGTCCGTCAAGCGCATCATCAACGAGCCGACCGCAGCGGCGCTCGCCTATGGCCTCGACAAGGCGGGCGGCGACCGCAAGATCGCCGTCTACGATCTGGGTGGCGGCACCTTCGACATCTCGATCATCGAGATTGCCGAGGTCGACGGCGAACGTCAGTTCGAGGTGCTGTCGACCAATGGCGATACGTTCCTCGGCGGCGAGGACTTCGACCACCGGGTGATCGACTTCATCGCCGACGAGTTCCGCAAGGAGTCGGGCGTCGACGTGCGCAAGGATCCGCTTGCGATGCAGCGCCTCAAGGAGGCGGCCGAGAAGACCAAGATCGAGTTGTCCTCAAGCCAGCAGACCGACATCAACCTGCCGTACATCACGGCCGATGCCGCGGGGCCGAAGCACCTCAACGTGAAGCTGACGCGCGCCAAGCTCGAGTCGCTGGTCGAGGATCTGGTGACCCGGACGATCGGGCCGTGCCGGATCGCGGTCAAGGACGCCGGGCTCGCGCTCAGCGAGATCGCCGAGGTGATCCTGGTCGGCGGCCAGACCCGCATGCCGCTGGTGCAGAAGGCGGTCAAGGACTTCTTCGGCAAGGAGCCGCGCAAAGACGTCAATCCCGACGAGGCGGTCGCAGTAGGCGCCGCGATCCAGGCGGGCGTGCTGTCGGGTGAAGTCAAGGACGTGCTGCTGCTCGATGTGACGCCGCTGTCGCTCGGTATAGAGACCCTGGGCGGCGTGCTGACGAAGCTCATCGACAAGAACACCACGATCCCGACCAAGGCAACCCAGGTGTTCTCGACGGCCGACGACAACCAGCCGGCGGTCACGATTCACGTGCTGCAGGGCGAGCGCGACCGCGCGCAAGACAACAAGTCGCTCGGACGCTTCGACCTGTCGGATATTCCGCCGGCGCCGCGCGGCGTGCCGCAGGTCGAGGTCACTTTCGACATCGACGCCAACGGCATCCTGCACGTGTCCGCCAAGGACAAGGGCACGGGCAAGGAGCAGAAGATCGTCATCAAGGCCTCGTCGGGTCTGACCGAGGACGAGATCAAGCGGATGGTCAAGGACGCCGAGGCGCACGCGGCCGAGGACAAGAAGTTCCGCGAGCTGGTCGACAGCCGCAACAAGGCCGATGCGCTCGTCCACCAGATCGACAAGTCGCTGAAGGATCTCGGCGAGAAGGTCGCGGGCGAGGACCGTGCGAAGATCGAGTCGGCGCTCGGCGACCTGAAGAAGGCCATGAGCGCCGATGACAAGGACATCATCGATCGCAAGGCGGAAGCACTGTCGGCCGCCGCGGGCACGGTACTGCAGAAAGCCGCCGCGGCCGGTGCCGAAGCGGCCGCCGCCGGCGGCCAGGCGAAGGCCAAAAGCGAGGACGTGCTCGACGCCGAGTTCGAGGAAGTGAAGGACAAGGACCGCAAAGCCTGACGGCCCGCGGTCGGAGCGAATGAAACGGCAGCCGCCGCGGGCCTGAAGGCCCGCTGCGGTTCGCACGTTGGATTCCGGGGCGGGGTGCATGGCCAAACGCGACTACTACGTGGTGCTCGAGGTCGAGCGGACGGCCTCTGACGTCGAGATCAAGAAGGCTTATCGCCGTCTCGCGATGAAGCACCACCCCGACCGCAATCCAGGGGACGCCGCGGCCGAGGAGTCCTTCAAGGAAGCCAAAGAGGCCTACGAGGTCCTGACGGACCCCCAGAAGCGCGCCGCCTATGACCAGTTCGGCCATGCCGGCATCGAGTCTGGCCGCGGCGGACCGGGCGTCGACCCGAGTGCGGTGTTCGGCGACATCTTCGGGGAGGTGTTCGGCGACATCTTCGGGGGTGCACGGCGGGGCGGGCGGCAGGTATTTCGCGGCGCAGACCTGCGCTACGAGCTCGAGCTCGAGCTCGAGCAGGCGGTATTCGGCCACACCTCCACGATCGAAATCGCAACGCTCGCCGAGTGCGCCAGCTGTGGCGGCAACGGGGCGGCGAAGGGAACGACTCCGACGCGCTGCGGCACCTGCGGCGGTGCGGGCCAGGTGCGGATGCAGCAGGGCTTCTTCGCCGTGCAACAGACCTGCCCCCGGTGCAAGGGGCGCGGCACGCTGATCGAGGCACCGTGCGATGCGTGCTTCGGCCAGGGAAGGGTGCGCAAGGCTCGGACGCTGTCGGTCAAGGTGCCCGCCGGGGTGGACTCGGGGGACCGGATCCGCCTGTCGGGCGAGGGCGAGGCCGGCCGGAATGGTGGTCCGTCGGGCGATCTGTACGTCGAGATCGCCGTCCACAGCCATGCGATCTTCCAGCGCGAGGGCGCGGACCTGTCGTGCGAGGTGCCGATCCCGTTCACGACCGCGGCGCTGGGGGGCGAGATCGAAGTTCCGACGCTCGGTGCCCACGCGGCGTTGAGGATCCCCGGCGGGACCCAGTCCGGAAAAGTTTTTCGCCTTCGCGACAAGGGCGTCCGCCCGGTCCGTGGCGGGTCGACGGGCGACCTCTTCTGCCGGGTCGTCGTTGAGACGCCAGTGAACCTGTCGGCCGACCAGAAGGACCTGCTCCGCAAGCTCGGCGAGGCGCTCGGCAAGGATCCGAAGCGGCATAATCCGCGCGAGGACTCCTGGCTCGCGGGCGTCAAGAGGTTCTTCGAGACCAGCCGCCAGTGACCGACACGCGCCCCGTCGACCCCTCCCATACGACCGCCGGCCCCGTCCGGGTGGCGCTCTTTGGGGCGACGGGCCGGATGGGCCGGAGCCTCATTCACGCGATCCACGACAGTACCGAGTTCGAGCTCGTCGGCGCACTCGCGTCCGCGGACAGCCCCGCGCTCGGCCAGGACGCCGGCGACGTCGCCGGCCTCAACCGGCGCTTCGGGACCCGGGTCACGGCTGACCGGGCGCTCGCGCTCGAGCGCGCCGAGGTCGTGCTCGACTTCACGCTGCCGCTCGCGACGCTCGCCAACGCCGCAGCCTGCCTCGACCGTGGCGCCGCGCTGGTAGTGGGAACGACCGGGCTTGGCCCGGAGGCGCACGCTGCGCTCGAGGCCGCCGCTCAGCGGATCGCCGTGCTCAAGGCCCCCAACACCAGCCTCGGCATCAATCTGCTTGCCCGGCTGGTCGAGCAGGCCGCGGCCGCGCTGCCCGCCGAGTACGACATCGAGATCCTCGAGGCGCACCACCGCTATAAGGTCGACGCGCCGTCGGGAACCGCCCTGCGCTTAGGCGAGGCCGCCGCTGCCGGGCGCGGCAGCGACCTGCGCGACCTTGCCGCCGAGCACCGTCGTCATCAGACCGGGCCGCGTCGCGAAGGCTCGATCGGCTTCGCGGTCGTCCGCGGCGGGGACATCGTTGGCGAGCACACCGTCCTCTATGCTGGCCTTGGCGAGCGACTCGAGCTCACGCACCGGGCGCACGACCGGATGACCTTCGCCTACGGCGCGCTCCGGGCCGCCAACTGGCTGCGGGGGCGGGCCGCCGGCCAGTACTCGATGGCGGACGTGCTCGGGCTGCGCTGACGGACGGTCTGGGCTGGTGCGGGCGCGGCGGCTGCCGTAAAATAACCCTCCGGATCGAAATAATCGTTCTACTGACTGAAGCGGGCGGAGTCTTGTCAGGCTCCACCCGCTTTGCGCATGTAGGGCCCGGATGCCGATGACGGCGGCGCCCAGCGCCGAGCCGCCACGGGAGAGAGCCGCTTGACGACGCCCGCAGTACTCGCCCTGGAAGACGGAACGGTCTTCCAGGGCATTTCGATCGGGGCCAAGGGCAATTCCACCGGCGAGGTTGTCTTCAATACCGCGATGACCGGTTACCAGGAGATCCTGACGGATCCGTCCTACAGCCGTCAGATCGTCACGCTGACCTACCCGCACGTCGGCAACTACGGCACGACGCCCGAGGACCTCGAGTCCGGCGCGATTCACGCCGCGGGACTGGTGATCCGCGATCTGCCGCTCCTCTACAGCAGCTGGCGGGCGACAGACTCGCTGCAAACCTTCCTGCAGCGCGGAAAGCTTGTGGCGATCGCCGGCATCGACACCCGCAAGCTGACGCGGATCTTGCGCGAGAAGGGAGCGCAGTCCGGCTGCATCATGACCGGAGACACGGTCACGGCCTCCGCGGCGGTGCGCGCGGCGAAGAAGTTCCCGGGCCTGAAGGGCATGGACCTCGCCAAGGTCGTCACCACCAAGCGCCAGTATCGGTGGAACGACGGCAGCAGCTGGAACGGGGAGGCGGTCCGCGCCGCGCACCCTTCGCACCGCCTGCAGGTCGTCGCCTACGACTTCGGCATCAAGCGCAACATCCTACGACTGCTCGCGGATCACGGCTGCTGCGCCACGGTCGTGCCGGCGCGGACGCCGGCCGACACGGTGCTCGCACTGGAGCCGGACGGCATCTTCCTCTCGAACGGGCCTGGCGATCCGGAGCCCTGCGACTACGCCATCGAGGCAATCCAGGAGTTCTTGAAGACCGACATCCCGGTGTTCGGCATCTGCCTCGGCCACCAGCTGCTCGCGCTTGCCACCGGCGCGCGTACCGTCAAGATGAAGTTCGGCCACCACGGCGCCAACCACCCGGTGCAGGATCTGGTCACCGGCCGGGTGCTGATCACCAGCCAAAACCACGGCTTTGCAGTCGACGAGGCAACGCTACCCGCGAACGTCCGCGCGACGCACCGCTCGCTGTTCGACGGCTCGCTCCAGGGGCTCGAGCTCACTGACCGCGCCGCGTTCAGCTTCCAGGGGCATCCCGAGGCGAGCCCGGGGCCGCACGACATCGCGGGCCTATTCGACCGCTTCGTGCAGCTGATGGGGCGGTACATCCACACGCGGCACAGAGCGCGCGAGCCGCGCGTCGCGAATTCGCGGCCGGGCGTGGCGGGGGCCTGAGGCTCGCGCGACCGCCATGCCCAAGCGCACTGACCTCAAGACCATCCTGATCATCGGAGCCGGCCCGATCGTGATCGGCCAGGCCTGCGAGTTCGACTACTCCGGCGCGCAGGCCTGCAAGTCGCTGCGCGAGGAGGGTTACCGGGTGGTGCTTGTTAACTCGAACCCGGCGACCATCATGACCGACCCCGAGATGGCGGATGCCGTCTACATCGAGCCGGTGCACTGGCGGACGGTCGCCCGGATCATCGAGAAGGAGCGGCCGGACGCGCTGCTCCCGACGATGGGCGGCCAGACGGCGCTCAACTGCGCGCTCGACCTGGTGCGGGAGGGCGTGCTCGCGGGCTACGGCGTCAAGCTGATCGGCGCCTCGCGCGAGGCGATCGACATGGCCGAGGATCGTGAACTGTTCCGCAATGCGATGCACGAGATCGGGCTCGAGACGCCAAGAGCGCGCCTCGCCCACAGCCTGGAGGAGGCCCTCGCCGTTCAGGCCGAAATCGGCTTTCCGACGGTGATCCGGCCATCGTTCACGCTCGGCGGCAGCGGCGGGGGCATCGCCTACAATCGCGAGGAGTTCGAGGTGATCGTCGCGCGCGGCCTTGACGCCTCGCCGACCAGCGAGGTGCTGCTCGAGGAGTCGGTACTCGGCTGGAAGGAGTTCGAGATGGAGGTGGTCCGCGACTCGGCGGACAACTGCATCATCATCTGCTCGATCGAGAACCTCGACCCGATGGGGGTGCACACCGGCGACTCGATCACGGTAGCGCCGGCCCAGACCCTGACCGACAAGGAGTACCAGCGGCTGCGCGATGCCTCGATCGCGGTGCTCCGCAAGATCGGCGTCGACACCGGTGGCTCGAACGTGCAGTTCGCGATCGACCCGAAGGACGGCCGGGTGCTGGTGATCGAGATGAACCCGCGCGTGTCGCGCTCCTCGGCGCTCGCTTCGAAGGCCACTGGCTTCCCGATCGCCAAGGTCGCCGCCAAGCTCGCCGTCGGCTACACACTCGACGAACTGAGGAACGAGATCACCGGCGGGGCGACGCCGGCTTCGTTCGAGCCCTCGATCGACTACGTGGTGACCAAGATCCCGCGCTTCACCTTCGAGAAGTTTCCCGGTGCGAACACGCGCCTGACGACGCAGATGAAATCGGTCGGCGAGGCGATGGCGATTGGTCGGACCTTTCAGGAGTCGCTGCAGAAGGCGCTGCGCAGCCTCGAGACCGGCCTCAGCGGCCTCGATGAGCAGGTGAGCCTTCCGCTCAGCGACGAGGGCGGATCCGCGCTCAGCCAGGAGCTGCGACATCCCGGTGCAAACCGGCTGCTGTATGCGGCCGATGCTTTTCGCGCCGGCTGGAGCCTCGCGCGACTCAACGAACTGACTTCGATCGACCCGTGGTTCCTCGCCCAGCTCGAGGACCTGGTCCGCGAGGAGGCGCAGGTGCGAGAAGGCGGGCTCGCCGATCTCGAGCACGCGAGACTCAGGGCGCTAAAGCGCAAGGGCTTCTCGGATGCGCGGCTCGCGCGCCTGCTCGGCGTCGAGGAGATCGTGATCAGCAAGCGCCGCCACGCCTACGGGCTGCTGCCGGTCTACAAGCGTGTCGACACCTGCGCCGCCGAGTTCGCCACCTCGACCGCGTACCTGTACTCGACCTACGAGGAGGAGTGCGAAGCCGAGCCCAGCGACCGGAAGAAGATCATGATCCTCGGCGGCGGCCCGAACCGCATCGGCCAGGGAATCGAATTCGACTACTGCTGCGTACACGCGGCGCTTGCGCTGCGCGAGGACGGGTTCGAGACCATCATGGTCAACTGCAACCCCGAGACGGTCTCGACCGACTACGACACCTCGGACCGGCTCTACTTCGAGCCGCTGACCTTTGAGGACGTGATGGAGATCATCGCCAAGGAGAAGCCCGTCGGCGTGATCGTGCAGTTCGGCGGCCAGACGCCGCTGAAGCTCTCGAGGTCTCTGGCTGCGGCCGGAGCGCCGATCATCGGCACCTCGCCCGACTCGATCGACGTCGCCGAGGACCGGGAGCGGTTCCAGCAGCTGATCCACAAGCTCGGACTCAAGCAACCCGCGAACGCGACCGCACGCACCGAGGAGCAGGCCGTGCAGCTCGCCCGCGAGGTCGGCTATCCGCTGGTCGTGCGTCCATCGTACGTGCTCGGCGGCCGGGCGATGGAAGTCGTGTTCACCGAGGACGACCTGCGCAACTACATGACCGAGGCGGTCAAGGTGTCGAACGACAGCCCGGTGCTGCTCGACCGCTTCCTGGACCTTGCAACCGAGGTCGACGTCGACGCGGTCTGCGACGGAACCGATGTGCTGATCGGGGGCATCATGGAGCACATCGAGCAGGCTGGCGTCCACTCCGGCGATTCCTCGTGCTCGCTGCCGCCGTACGCGCTGACGGCGGCGCTGCAGGACGAGCTGCGCGACCAGACGCGGCGGATGGCGCACGCGCTCAACGTGGTCGGACTGATGAACGTGCAATTCGCGATCCAGAACGGCGTCGTCTACGTGCTCGAGGTGAACCCGCGCGCCTCGCGGACCGTGCCGTTCGTGTCGAAGGCCACCGGTGTGCAGCTTGCGAAGATTGCCGCGCGGGTGATGGTCGGACGCACGCTCGCCGAGCAGCGGACACTGGTGGAACGGGTGCCCGAGTATTACTCCGTCAAAGAGGCGGTGTTCCCGTTCGCGAAATTTCCGGAGGCGGACCCGATCCTGGGTCCCGAGATGAAGTCCACCGGCGAGGTCATGGGCACTGGCCGCACGTTCGGCGAGGCCTACGCCAAGGCGCAGAGCGGCTCGGGCGTCGTGCTGCCGCAGCGCGGCGTGTGCCTGCTGTCGGTGCGCGACCGCGACAAGCCGGCAGCCGTCGCACTGGCGCGCGAGCTGATGACGCGCGGCTTCGAGATCGTCGCGACCGAGGGCACGGCACGGGCGCTGGAGCAGGCCGGAATCGAATGCCGGCGTGCCCTCAAGGTGCGCGAAGGCCGGCCGCACATCGTCGACATGATCAAGAACGACGAGATCGACCTGATCGTGAACACCACGGAAGGCAAGCAGGCGGTCCGAGAGTCGCGCTCGATCCGCAAGGAAGCGGTCGCCCGGAAAGTCACCTACTACACGACGCTGCCCGCCGCGCGCGCGACCTGCGATGCGCTCGACCATCTCGCCGAGGTCGAGGTGAACCGGCTACAGGACCTGCACAAGGAGTTGCGCGCGTGAGACGTTCACCCATCACGGTCCGCGGAGCGGAGCGGATGCGCGCCGAGCTCAAACGGCTGAAGTCGGAGGACCGGCCAGCGGTGATCAAGGCGATCGCGGAAGCACGCGGCCACGGCGACCTCGCCGAGAATGCCGAGTACCACGCGG
>DATNHZ010000198.1:0-6599 GCA_035604655.1 Steroidobacteraceae bacterium
AAAGCGCGCCGCCTCATCGGTGCTAAGCGCGCGCTCGGACCGTGCAAGCAAACTGCCACGCCCGGCGCCGAGCAGGTCGGCGAGGAGCAGCTCGGCGTCGAGGCGGGGGCTCGTGGAGGCGGCGGCGAGACGCGCCGCGGCCGCATCGAGTGCGGCGCCGATCATTCGAGTGCCGCGAGCTGCTCCGCCTCGTATTCGCGCGCGAGCGGCAGCAGCACCTCGTCGAGATCGCCGTTGACGATGTCCTCGAGCCGGTACAGTGTCAGGTCGACGCGATGGTCGGTGAGCCGGCCCTGCGGGAAGTTATAGGTGCGGATGCGCTCCGAGCGATCGCCGGTCCCGACCTGCAGCTTGCGGCTCGCCGCCTGTTCGGAGTTCTGCTTGTCGCGCTCGGCCTGCAGCAGCCTCGCCTTGAGCAGCGCCATCGCCCGCGAGCGATTCTTGTGCTGCGAGCGCTCGTCCTGGCACTCGACGACGATGCCGGTCGGCAGGTGCGTGATGCGCACCGCCGAGTCGGTCTTGTTCACATGCTGGCCGCCGGCGCCCGAGGAGCGATATGTGTCGATACGCAGATCGGCATCGGCGATCGGCACATCTTCGACGGCGGCAAGCTCGGGCAGGATCGCCACGGTGCAGGTGGAGGTGTGAATCCGCCCCTGCGCCTCGGTGGCCGGCACGCGCTGGACCCGGTGCGTGCCGGACTCGAACTTGAGGCGCGAATAGGCTCCCTGGCCGACGATGCGGCTGATGATCTCCCGGTAGCCGCCGTGCTCGCCGCGGCTCTCCGACAGCACCTCGACGGTCCAGCCACGGGCGTCGGCGTAACGGGAGTACATGCGGAACAGGTCGCCGGCGAAAATCGCCGCCTCATCGCCGCCGGCGCCGGCGCGGATCTCGAGAAAAATGTTGCCGTCATCGTGCGGATCCTTCGGGATCAGCAGCTGCTGCAGATCGGCTTCACTGGCAGCGATGCGGGCGCCGAGCGCGCGCTGCTCCTCGGCTCCGAGCGATCGCATCTCGGGATCGGCATCGGTGGCGAGTTCGCCGGCGGCGCGCGCGTCGCGCTCGAGGTCGAGGAAGTCGCGGAAGCGCCGCGCCACGGGCTCGAGCCGGGCATACTCCATCGACAGCTCCCGAAACCGGTCGCTGCCACCCGCGAGCGCCGGATCGGCGAGCAGGCGGGCTACCTCCTCGTAGCGGTCGGCGAGCCGCTCGAGGCGCCGACGAATGGAGTCCCTCATTCGCGGTCCGTACCGAGGTCGAACAGGCGCCGCGCCGCCGAGACGAGCGCGTCGTCGCCGGATTCCCCGGCCTGACGCAGCCGGTGGGTCGGTGCGTGAATCAGCCGGTGGGTCAGCGTGTCGGCGAGGTATGCGAGGGCGTCCTCCGGGGAGCGGCCGCTGCCGAGCAGGCGCACGGCCTGCTCGAGGGTGTGGGCCCGTACCTGCTCGGCGCTGGTGCGCAGTTCGCGAATCGTTGGCACCGCGTGCTGGCCGCGCAGGCTCGACATGAACCGCGCGACTTCCTCCTCGATGAGAATGCGCGCCTGCCGCGCCTCGTCCTGGCGCGCGTGCAGATTGTCGGCGACGAAGCTCTGCAAATCATCGATGGTGTAGAGGTACACGTCCTCGAAGTCGGCGACCGCCGGCTCGATGTCGCGCGGCACGGCGATGTCGACCATGAACATCGGCCGGCGCCGCCGCGCCGCGACCGCCGCCGCGACGTCGGCGACGGTGATGACGTGTTCCGGACTCGCGGTGCTGCTGACGACGATGTCCGCCTCGGGGAGGTGCTGGGCGAGGGCGTCGAGCGTGATTGCCGAGGCATTGAACTCGGCTGCCAGAGCCTCGGCCCGGTCGAGCGTGCGGTTGGCAATGATCATGCGCTTCAGGCCCTGCGCATGCAGATGGCGGGCGGCGAGCGCGATCGTGTCGCCGGCTCCGACCAGCAGCGCGGTGTGCTGGGTGAAGCCGGCGAAGATCTGCCGGGCGAGGCTCACAGCCGCATAGGCGACTGACACGGCGTTGGCGCCGATTCGGGTCTCGGTGCGCACCCGTTTGGCAACCGAGAACGTCGCCTGGAACAGGCGATTGAGCATCGGCCCCGCGGTGCCGCTCGCCTGGGCCGCCCGGTAGGCATCCTTGAGCTGGCCGAGTATCTGCGGCTCGCCCAGCACCATCGAGTCGAGCCCGGAGGCAACCGCGAACACGTGCTCCACCGCCGCGGCGTCCTGCCACTCGTACAGACAGCCCGCGAGGTTGCGGCCGACGCCGTGATAGTTCTCGAGCCAGGTGCCGAGGCCCGCCGGCTGCTCCACCACGCAGTAGAGCTCGGTGCGGTTGCAGGTCGACACGATAACGTTCTCGCGCGCACCGCCGCTGGCGAGCGCGCGCAGGGCAGCGGGCAGATGACTGGGGTCGAAGACCACCTTCTCACGCACCTCCACGGGTGCCGTGCGATGGTTGATCCCGACGACAACGAGCGGCATGCGGGGCCTGGACGGGTCGGGTAGCTGAGGATTGTCCGGTACCCAGCCGGGCAGGGCAAGCATACTCCGCTGGGCCGGAGCCGCCGGCGGCCCTTGGGATATAGTGCCGGCATGCACAACCAGCGTCGTCGCCGCACCCTCGCCGCGCTCGTCGGCCTCGGCGTGTGGACCGCAGGTTGCACGGGATTCGCACCGCGATCCGAGCCCGGCGTGCGCATGCTGATGGCGGAAGTCGCCATCGAGCGCGGCGAGTACGCATTCGCCGCGCGCGAGTACCGGCTGGCCGCGGCGGCGAGCAAGGATCGCGAGATCTCCGAACGGGCGGCCCGCGTGGCCTTCGACCACGGCCTCGACCGGGACCTCGAGCGCACCGCGCGTGAGTGGCTGGCCCGCGAACCCAAGAGCGAGGTCGCGCGACGCTTCGAGGCGGTGGCGCTGCTGCAGCTCGATCGGCGCGCCGAGGCCGCTCAGCAGTTCGGCGTACTGGTCGACACTGCCTATCCAGCGCCCGCCGACGCCTTCATGGCGCTGAACGAGTCGCTCTCCGAGGTGCGCAACGACACCGGCGCCGCCCGCACCGTCGGCCTGCTCGCGGCGCGCTACCCGGCGGTGGCTGAGGCCGGGTATGCGCACGCCTCGCTGGCGCTGGCGGCGGGCGACTCGCCCACTGCGCTCGATGCCGTCGCGCGGGCACTGGCGCTAAGACCCGGCTGGCGCGAGGCCCGCTGGCTCGAGGCCCGCGCCCGGATTGCATCGGGCGACTGCGCGCGCGGCGTGGCAGAAGCCGGTGCGCTCGCTGCCGAGTCGACCGATCCGGACCGGCTCGTGTATGCGTGGCTGCTGGCAGCGTGCGAACGGTCCGCCGAGGCCCGGCCATTCTTCGAGGACCTGGCCCGCGGACGCGTCTCACGCGCCGAGGCACTGGAAGGACTCGCGAGCCTCGACGTCGAGGCGCAGCGCTGGGACGAGGCCACCAGCCGCTACACCGAGATGCTGGCCACCGGGCGTAACACGGACCGGGCGTTTTTCGGGCTCGCGGTGGTCGCCGAGCGCAAAGGCGACGCGGCGCAGGCCGTGCGGCTCTACTCCCGGGTGACGGCTGGGCCGCGCGCCGTCGCGGCCCAGCTGCGTGCCTACCGCCTGCTGCTCGACCAGGGCGAAGCGGCGACGGCCGCGCGCCAGCTCGACGACTTCGTTGCAACCGCGATCGAGGATCGCGTGGCGGTGACGTCGGGGCGCGCCCAGATTCTGGCGGATGTGGGCCGCGGCGCGGACGCACTTGCGCTGCTCGACCGCGCGATCGCCGCCTATCCGGACCGCGAGGAACTCCGCTATGCGCGAGCGACGGTGCTCGAGCGCACCGGCGCGGTTGAGCGCGCGCTTGCCGAGCTTGGCGACCTCGCGCGTGCGCGGCCAGCCGATCCGACCGCACAGAACGCGCTCGGCTTCACGCTCGCCGACCACGGGCTGAGGTTGCCGGAGGCAGAAGAACGCATTCGGGCGGCGCTGGCCGAGCGCCCGGACAGCGCGGCGATCCGCGACAGCCTCGGCTGGGTGCTGCATCGCCGCGGCCAGAGCGCCGCGGGTCTCGAATGGCTCAAGCGTGCCTATGCGGCCGATCCGGACGGCGAGATCGCCGCGCACATTGGTGAGGCGCAATGGGCGCTCGGCGACCAGACGGGGGCACAGAAGACCTGGCGCGAGGCACTCGAACGCTCCCCGGGTGACCCGCACCTGAAGGACTCGCTCGCGCGGCACGGCGGCAGCGGGCCGTGAATCGGCCGGCACTCGCGCTCGGAGCGCTCGCGGCGCTCGCCGCGTGCCATAGTCTCCCGTCGCGGCCGGATCTCGGCCCCGGCCCCGAGGTTCGTGCGCTGCTCGCCTCGATGCCCGAATGGCGGGCGCAGGGTCGCGTGGCCGTGCGCTCGGCGACCGGCGGGTTCAGTGCCAGCTTCGACTGGCACCAAACGGGTGACCGCGGCGAGCTCGGCGTGCACGGGCCGTTCGGCACCGGAGCCGCCCGAATCAGCCGGACCCCCGAGCTCATCCTGATCGAGTCCGGCCAGGGCCCTGCCGTCGAGGTGCCGTCGCCGTTCGACTCACTCGAGCCCGCTCTCACCGCGCGGCTTGGCTTCGCGCTCCCAATCGAGCCGCTCCGTTACTGGGTGCTCGGCGTGCCGGCGCCCGGGTTGTCGAGCGAGCCCGGGAGCGGGGGCGACTTCCGGCAAGCGGGCTGGACCGTGTCACTGGCCGGATTTGAGCCCGTGAACGGCGCCCCAGGTTCTTTGCCCACGCGCCTCGAGCTCACGCGCCAGGCGACGCGGGTCAGGGTGATCATCGATGCGTGGCAGGTGGGATCGCCGTGAGCGCGGCCCCGTGGCCGGCTCCGGCCAAGATCAACCTGTTCCTGCACGTCACTGGCCGCCGGCCCGATGGGTACCACGACATCCAGACGCTGTTTCAGCTGATCGATCTCGCTGACGAACTGCGGATTGCAGTCCGCCGCGACGGGGTAATCGCCAGGGTCGGGGGACCGGCGGAGGTCGCACCGGAGACGGATCTTGTGGTGATGGCCGCCCGGTTGCTGCGCGAGGTGGCGGGCGACCGCTCGCTTGGCGCCGATCTTGCGCTCTCGAAGCGGATTCCGATCGGCGGTGGGCTGGGAGGCGGAAGCTCCGATGCCGCGACTGCGCTCGTGGCCCTGAACGAAGTGTGGGGACTCGGCCTCGGGACCGAGCGCCTCGCGGCGCTCGCACGGGTCCTCGGCGCGGACGTCCCGGTATTCGTGCACGGCACCGCCGCGATCGGGCGCGGTATCGGCGAGATCCTAGAGCCGGTCGAGCTCGCGCCGGCGAGCTTCGCGATCATCTTTCCAGGGGTTTCGGTCGCGACCGCCGACGCTTTCCAGGCGCCTGAATTGACAAGAAATTCTCCCGTCATCACAATATCCGGCTTTCTGTTGCCAGACTGGCCGCTGCGGGCGCTGCCAGGGCGGAACGATCTCGAGGCCGTGGTCGCGGAACGGCAGCCCGTGGTACGGGCGGCGCTCGAGTGGCTCGGCCGACGCGGGCAGGCGCGGCTGACGGGCTCGGGCGCTTCGGTGTTCGCGGCGTTCCGCGACCGGGCGGCAGCGCAGAGCGCGCTCGCCGGTCTCCCGGTCGGGTGGACCGGGTTCGTGGCGGCGGCGCTCGGGCGCTCGCCGCTGGCGGCGCGGGTGGCGGCGGAACGGCGCGCCGGCCTACAGTCGGGAGCGACTTGAGGTTGCGGGTGGGGCGTAGCCAAGTGGTACGGCAGCGGATTTTGATTCCGCCATGCGAAGGTTCGAATCCTTCCGCCCCAGCCACTTTCGGGTGCGGGTGGACGTAGCGAGCGCGGGGGTTCCGGCAGTGTCCGAGTCGCAGATGGCGGTGTTTTCGGGAAATGCGAACCCCGGGCTGGCACACGAGATCGCGCGCCACCTCACGCTGCCGCTCGGCCGGGCGTGGGTCGGACGTTTCAGCGACGGCGAAGTCACGGTCGAACTGATGGAAAACGTGCGCGGTCGCGACGTGTTCATCGTGCAGCCGACCTCGCCACCGGCGAACGACCACCTGATGGAGCTGCTGGTGATGGCCGACGCCTGCAAGCGGGCGAGCGCCGGGCGGATTACGGCGGTGATCCCGTATTTTGGCTACGCGCGCCAGGACCGGCGGCCGCGCGCCACGCGCGTCGCCATCACCGCGAAGCTGGTGGCGAACATGATCGCAGGCGCCGGAGTCAGCCGCGTGCTGACGATCGACCTGCATGCCGACCAGATTCAGGGGTTCTTCGACATCCCGGTGGACAACGTCTATGCCTCACCCGTGCTGCTCGGGGACGCCTGGCGACAGAAGTACGAGCGTATGATCGTCGTCTCTCCGGATGTCGGCGGCGTGGTGCGCGCACGCGCGCTTGCGAAGCGCCTCGACGATGCGGATCTGGCGATCATCGACAAGCGCCGGCCGCGCCCGAACGAATCCAAGGTGATGAACATCATCGGCGACGTCGAGGGCAAGAGCTGCGTGATGGTCGACGACATGGTCGACACCGCCGGCACGCTGTGCCAGGCGGCGCAGGCGCTGAAGGACGAGGG
>DATNHZ010000199.1:0-2771 GCA_035604655.1 Steroidobacteraceae bacterium
CCCGCCGAACCGATCCTCGCCCCGATCACTGCCGCCGCTGTCCACGACTGGCCAGCTGCGACCGCGAGCGTCGCGCCGAACTCGGCGTCGTTCGAGGCGCGCGCAGTGGCGCCTGCCGCGATCGCCGAGGCGACCGCGATCCGCTCGCCGCGCCTCAATTCGGCAACCGTCCGCCAGCCGGTCGCGGTGTACAGCCGATGTCTCGCGGTGGCGCGAATTCCCCGGCCCCCGGCGAGCCGCACGTCGAACACCGGTTTCGAGCCGACGCTCCAGACCTTGTCCGAGATCGCGCCCGCGAGCCGGCCCTGGGCGTCCATTGCCAGCACCCGCGGCCGCTCGCCGACCAGCGAGCGGATCGGCGCGCGCCCACCATCGGCGAGCAGCACCAGCGTGGCGCCCACCACGCATTCGCGCAGGTCGCTCATCACGGGCCTTTTCTCGACGCGCTGCTCGACGCTCCTGTTGAGCTGCGAGAGCGCGATGACCGGCAGCTGCAGCTCCTTGGCGAGCGCCTTCAGCGAGCGCGAGATCTCGGAGATCTCCGTCGCCCGGTTCTCCCTCGATCCCGCGACCTGCATCAGCTGCAAATAGTCGACGACGATCAGGCCGAGCCCCTTCTCGCGCTTCAGGCGCCGGGCGCGGGCGCGCACCTCGGTCGGCGTCAGCGACGGCGTCTCATCGATGAAGATGGGCGCCTGCGACAAAACCTCGGTGGCGCTCGTGATCCGCGGCCAGTCCTCGGCCGAGAGCGCTCCGGTGCGCAGCTGCCCCTGGCTCACGCGCCCGAGCGAGGAGATCATCCTGAGCGTGACCTGCTCAGCCGACATCTCCATCGAGAAGATCGCCGACGGGACCTTGCGCTCGATCGCCGCGTATTCGGCAATGTTGACCGCCATGGTCGTCTTGCCCATCGAGGGTCGTCCGGCAATGACGATCAGATCCCCGGCCTGCAGGCCCGCGGTCAGACGATCGAGATCGGTGTAGCCGGTCGGAATGCCGGTGAACGCCCCGGGGTTCTGGTGCAGCATGTCGATGCGGTCGATCGTCTGCGGCAGCACGTCCTTGATCGACTGAAATCCGCGACGCGAGCGCAGGCCACGCTCGGCGATCTCGAATACCCGACGCTCCGCCTCCTCGACCAGCTCGCCCGGCGCGCGACCGCGCGTCTCCAGCGCGCTCGAGGCGATTTCGCCGCCCGCGTGCACGAGCTGACGGAGCAGCGCGTGGTCGCGGACGATGCCGGCATAGGCACGGACGTTGGATGCGCTCGGCGTATCGCGCGTCAGGCGCGCCAGGTACGCGAGCCCGCCGACCTCATCGACGAGCCCCTTGCCCGAGAGCGCCTCGGACACCGTCACGGCATCGCAGGGGTTCTGGGCCTCGACCAGCTCGGCGATCGCGGCGAAGATCAGCTGGTGGTCGCGGCGGTAGAAGTCAGCGGCCTGGATCACGTCGGCAACGCTGTCCCAGGCGGAGGCATCAAGCATCAGGCCACCGAGCACGGCCTGCTCCGCCTCGACCGAGTGCGGCGGCAGCCGCAGGCCATCGGCGGCCTCCGGCGTGCGGCGCGGTGAGCCTGCGAGCGCCATCGTGTACCTCGGAGAAACGGCGGGACGGTCCGATTCTACTCAGTTCGCCGCCGAACGCGAGGCGACCGGAGGGCCGGCCGCCGTCGGGCAGCCTATTCCTCGCCGCTGACCGTGACCGTCACCTCGACGTTGACGTCGGTATGCAGGTGGATCGTCAGCACGTGCTCGCCAACCATCCGGATCGGGCCGGTCGGCATGCGCACCTCGGAGCGCTCGACCGCGTGGCCCTCGCGGGTCAGCGCCTCGGCGATGTCGCTGGTGCCGATCGAGCCGAACAGCTTCCCTTCGCTGCCGGCCTTGGCCGTCATCGTCAGATGGAAGCCCTTGAGCGCCGCGCCGCGATCCTCTGCGCTGCTGAGGTCGGCCGCCGCCTTCTTCTCGAACTCCGCCCGCTGCGCTTCGAACTTGGCGATGTTCGAGACCGTAGCCAGCGTCGCCCGGCCGGTCGGCAGCAGGAAATTGCGGCCGTACCCAGCCTTCACCTTGACGCGATCGCCGATGTTGCCGAGGTTGGCCACTTTCTTGATGAGGATCACGTCCATGGAAGCACCTTGAGGTCGATGGATCGCCCGAAAAAATCTCCGCGCGGCTCAGCCGGCGCGGCCCTTGTCCTTCGCGGCAAGCGCGGCGAGCCGCGCCCGCAGAGGCAGCCAGTTGTCGAGGAACCCGAACACCGCCAGCGCCCCCTCGACAAACAGCGCCGCAAACGGGATGAACAGCAGCGTGTACGTCGCGACCAGCCAGCCGCCGCTGAGCCCGAGCGTCTCGCGCGCCGCGTGCAGCAATGCAAGCCCCTGCAGCACGAACGCGCCGAGGAACAGCCGCGACGTGTCGGTCGCAAAATCCCAGCGCACCGTGACCGACAGCAGCGTCACCAGCATCGCGACGGAGGCGAGCGTGCGGCCCGCCTTCAGCTGCCGGAACGCCGGTCCCAGGCGCACCGACTGTGTTTGCCGGCCGAACGCGTACAGCCCGGCAGCCGCCGCCGCCATCGTGTTGAACAGCAGCAGCCAGGCCACGACGCCCCAGTTGACGACTGCAGAGGCGGCCTCGCGCAGTTCCTCGTCGCGCGGATGCCAGCCGCTGCCGGCATTCGACATCATCGTCGCCACGCGGTCGAGGTCGGCGGCCAGGCGCTCGACGAACGGCCGCCACACCCCGGGCGGATCGGCCAGCACCAGG
>DATNHZ010000200.1:0-2250 GCA_035604655.1 Steroidobacteraceae bacterium
TCATGCCGAGAGCGTCGGCGACCGGCAGCAGACGAAACACGGTGGCATGATCGTCGAGATCGGGGCAGGCGCCATAGCCCCACGAGTACCGTTTCCCCTCGGACTGGGTCAGCCCCCACTCACCGCGGATGCGGCGGTGCATCCACTCGGCCACGGCTTCCGCGGCCTCCACGGCGAGCCCGTGGACATAGTAGGCCTCGGTGTATTCGCCGGCGCGTTGCAGCGTCTCGAACCGCTGCGAGGCGGTATCACCGACCGTCACGACCTGCAGCGCGACCACGTCGACCTCGCCGGAGTCGACTGATCTGAAATAGTCGGCGATGCACAGCCGCTCGCGCCCCACCTGTCGAGGAAAGTGGAACCGGGCGAGCTCGCGGAGCGCGCCGCCATCACTCTCGTAGGCCGCCGGATCGTAGACAATGAGGTCGTTCCCTTGCGACTGCACGGGGAAGGCGCCGTACACGGCTTGCGGCACCAGCCAGCGGTCGCGCACGGCATCCGCACTCAGCCGGCGGAGGGTCGGCACGAATTCTTCCTCTACGGTGCGCTCGTACGCCGGGCCCGAACCGCGACCACCCCACTGCAGGCGGAACAACTCATCGATGTCGATGAGCGCCAGGACCTCGTCGAGCGGGATGTCGCGGAGGACGCGCGCGCCGAAGAACGGAGCGTTGGGGATCGGCACGTCGGCCCGCACCGCACTCCGCTCACCACCCGCGGAGCCTGCGGCGACGTCCTTGCCCACTGTCGTGTGGAGGAACACGTCCCGCCGAGCCTCGTCGATCGTTTCGGCGATGATGTCAGTCCGGCGATCGGGATCCATCAGCCGATCCATGGTCGACAGTCCTTCGAACGCATCCTTGCAGTAGAAGACGCCGGCGGCATAGGGGCGCTCGCCGTCCACGAACAATGCTCGCCGGCCGAACCGGCGATTGATCGCTGCTCCGCCGATGAGGACCGGATAGGCCAGTCCACGCTTGTCCAGCTCCTGAACACAGAGCGGCATCTGCTTGGACGTCGAGACGAGCAAGGCCGACAGGCCGATCGCGTCGGCGCCGACCTCTTCGGCCTTCTCGATGATGGTGTTGACCGGGACCTGCTTCCCCAAGTCGTAGACGGTGTAGCCGTTGTTGGAGAGGATCGTGTTGACGAGTGATTTGCCGATGTCGTGGACATCGCCGTACACCGTGGCCAGCACGACCTTGCCCTTGGTATAGTCGGCCGATCGCTCGAGGAACTGCTCGAGGTGGCGCACTGCGCGCTTCATGACCTCGGCGCTCTGCAGCACGAATGGGAGGATCAACTCGCCCGCGCCGAATTTGTCGCCGACTTCCTTCATCGCCGGGAGCAGGACCTCGTTGAGCACGCGGACCGGCTGCTCGCGGACGCCCGCGGCGTCCAGCGACGCTTCGATGCCTTCCTTCTTGCGGTGGACGACCGACCAATGGATCCGCTGGTCGGCAGTCATCCCGGCGGTCGGATCGGCCGCGGAGTCGCCGGTTGCGGTACGCCGGCCATCGCTCCCCGTCTTGGCGAAATGCTCGATGAACTGCTGCAGGGCGTCGGGTCGCCGATTGAACACGAGATCATCGGCCAGTGCGCGCTCGGTGGCATCGACCTCCGCGTAGGGCCTGATGTGGGCCGGATTGACAATCGCGGCATCGAGCCCGGCGGCCACGCAGTGGTGGAGGAACACCGAGTTGAGCACGGCGCGGGCGTCCGGCGTGAGGCCGAAGCTGACGTTGGAGACGCCGAGGATCGTGAAGACGCCCGGCAGCTCCCGCTTGATCAGGCGAATGCCTTCGATCGTCTCGGTCGCCGAGTCGATCCATTCCCGTTCGCCGGTGGCGAGCGTGAATGTGAGCGCGTCGAAGATGAGATCGGACGACACGAGCCCGAACTCGCGCGTGGCGATGTCATGGATCCGCTGAGCGATGGCGAGCTTGCGGTCGCGGGTCCGGGCCATCCCGATCTCGTCGATCGTGAGGGCGACGACGGCCGCGCCATGCTGGCGGACGAGCGGCAAGACGTCATCAATCCGTTTCCGCCCGTTCTCCATGTTGATGGAGTTGACGATTCCCCGGCCCGGGAGGTGGGCCAGCGCGGCGGCGATCACCGCTGGTTCGGTGGAGTCGATGACGAGCGGCGTCTCGACGCTCATCGACAGCAACTTGACGACCCGCGCCATCTGCTCGGCTTCGTCGCCGCGCTCGGTGAGTGCGACGCAGACGTCGAGGACATGGGCGCCGG
>DATNHZ010000201.1:0-2277 GCA_035604655.1 Steroidobacteraceae bacterium
GATGGGCGGCGCCGTGATCGGTAGCGCCGAACTCGTCCGCCGCGTGCGGGCGCAGGCGACTCTGCTGGGGCCGACGCTCGATCCGCATGCCGCGTTCCTGATCCAGCGCGGGCTGAAGACCTATCACCTGCGCCGCGCCGCCCAGTGTGCGACCGCAGGCAGCGTTGCGGATTTCCTGGCCGGCGATCCGCGGGTGGCGCGCGTGCACTATCCAGGGCTGTCGGGGCACGCCGGCCATGCGCTGGCGGGCACGCAGATGCGCGACTTCGGCAGCATCGTCACCGTCGACCTGCGGGGTACAGCCGAGCAGAGCCGCGTGTTTGCCGACACGCTGCAGCTGTTCGCGATCGCTGCGAGCCTGGGGTCGTGCGAATCGCTGATCGTCCCGCCGCAGCTCCAGCAGCCCCGCGACCTCACGGACGGAGAACGGCGCCTCTCCGGTATCACGCCCACGACAGCGCGCCTGTCGATCGGGCTTGAAGACGCCGACGACCTGATCGCCGATCTTCGTGCCGCGCTCGACGCCGCGTTCGCGTAGCAAGGCGAGGTCAGTAGTCGGTGGACACCGGCTGTTCGGCCCGCCCGATCGCGCGTCGCCAGTCACCACGACGTATCCACGCGGCAACGTCCGCTCCGGGCATCGGCCGTCCGAACAGGTAGCCCTGCATGGAGTTGCAGCCGCGGGCCTTCAGAGCCTGAGCTTGGGCGGCGGTCTCGACGCCCTCGGCGATCACCTCGAGGCCGAGGCTGTGCCCGAGGGCGATGACGGCTGAGCAGATGGCGTAGGCGCCCGTGTCGTGCGCAATGTCCGTGACGAACGAGCCGTCGATCTTGAGCGCGTCGATAGGCAGGCGTCGCAGGTACTGAAGGCTCGAGTAGCCAGTGCCGAAGTCGTCGATTGCGAGCCTGATTCCAAGTGCGCGCAGCTCGCCGAAAGTCCGAAACGCCCGGGCAGAATCGTTCATCAGCACCGATTCGGTAAGCTCGAGCTCGATTAGCTCCGGCTTGATAGCGGCGCTCTCGACGATCGTGCGGGTCATCGCTGCCAGGTCACCGCTGTCGAACTGGCCGGCCGACACATTGACGGCGGTGCTGATCGGACCGACCGTCGGGTCCTGGAAGCTCGGCGCATCCGCGCAGGCGCGCCGCAGCACCCATTCGCCCAAGGCCCCGATGAGGCCACTCTGTTCCGCGACCGGGATAATCTCCGCCGGGCTGAGACGCCCGAGCTCCAACGGCTCCCAGCGCAGCAAAGCCTCGAAGCCGATGAGCTGGCCGCGACCGACGTCGACTTTCGGCTGGTAGTGCAGGCATAGCTCGTCGCCCTCAAGGGCGCGGCGCAGGTGCTGCTCGATGTCGAGGCCGCGCAGCGAGCGCATCCGCAGCGTATCGGTATACAGGCGCGCCGTGCCGTCGGCGCGCGCATGGTTTGCCGCCATCGCGGCGTTTCTCATGAGGGTCTCGCCGTCCGCGCCGTTTTCCGGCCAGAGGCTGATTCCGATGCTGACCGTGCTGCGGAGCTGTCGGCCGTCCAGCAGCACGGGCTCCGAGAGCGGTTGCCGGATGCGTTCGGCGAGCGTCGTGCAGGCGGACCGGTCGGACAGCGAGACTGCGAGCAGTGCGAACGCGTCTGGTTCAAGGCGCGCGGCCATCACCAGCGAGCCCTCTCCGGTTGAGTCGGCCGGCGATCCGCCCTCGACCAGTCCGATCAGGCGCCGGCCCATCTCGGCGAGCAGTTCATCGGCGGTCGTGGGTCCGAGCGACTGATCGACCTTCTTGAACTGGTCCAACTGCAGCCGGATGATCGCAACGCTCGAGTCGGGGGGCGGGCCATCCGCGAGTACCTCGCGCAGCCGCGACATGAACAGCGCGCGGGTTGGAAGGCCCGTGAGGCTGTCATAGAAGAGAGCACCGCGCGGGTCGTAGCTGGCGGCGAGCTGCCGCTCGGTCAGGTCGCGCAGGATGACGAGCCCGCGCCCGGGCCCGAAAGGGACAAGGCGAAAATCGATCGTCGTGATGCCGTCGCCGTCGGAGCGCACGAGTTCGCGTTCCACCGGATGACGCCCGTCGATGGCGGCGGTGCACAGCGCCGCAAAGCTTGTGCCGGTTGGCGCCGGCAGCAAGTCGTCAAGCCGTCTTCCTTCACCGCGGGCATCGAGCGCAAGACCGATGCCGCTGGTGCCAACCGCGAGCACCTCCTTGATGGTGCCTTGCGCATCGATGCGCAGCAGTGTGTCGGGCAGCCTTTCGGCGAGCAGGCGGCGGCGCGCCTCACGG
>DATNHZ010000202.1:0-4806 GCA_035604655.1 Steroidobacteraceae bacterium
CTGCGGCTCGCCACGGCGCCGACAGTCACAGCAGCCGGGGCGCCGGCACCAAGTGCTGCAGCATACGTCGGCGGCAAGACCTGCGCTCCATGTCATCGCGTGCAATATGACGCGTGGCTCGGCTCCAACCACGAGCGGGCAATGCAGATCGCCGATCCCAAGACCGTCCGTGGCGATTTCCGCGATGCGTCGCTGACGCACTTCGGGATCAGGTCGCGATTCTTCAAGCGCGACGGCAAATTCTTCGTGCGCACCGAAGGCCCCGACGGCAAGCTCGCCGACTTCGAGATCAAGTACACCTTCGGCGTCGAGCCGCTGCAGCAGTACCTGATCGAGTTCCCCGGCGGCCGGCTGCAGAGTCTGACCCTCGCCTGGGACACGCGCCCCGCGGCGCAAGGGGGGCAGCGCTGGTTCGCCTTGTATCCCAACGAACGCATCGCACCGGACGACCCGCTGCATTGGAGCGGTCCGGACCAGAACTGGAACTACCAGTGCGCGGCGTGTCACTCGACCAACCTGCACAAGAACTACGATGTGACGGCGAACCGCTACACGACGACGTGGTCGGACATCGATGTCGCTTGCGAGGCCTGCCACGGCCCCGGATCGCGTCACGTCGAGTGGGCCAAGGTGCGAGCGCCGGCACCGGCGAGCGGGCCGTCGCTGCCCGCGGGCGACGACGGCCTGGCCGTCCACTTCGAGGCACAGCCCGCGGCACAGTGGACCTTCGATCCGCTAGACAGCATCGCCAGGCGCCGCACGGGGTGGAACCGGCCCGAGGAGATCAACGTCTGTGCGCCCTGCCATTCGCGGCGCAGCGTGATCGGCGACGACTATGTCCCCGGACAGCCGCTGCTCGAGTCCTATGTGCCGGCATTGCTCACCGAGGGACTCTATCATGCTGACGGACAGATCGACGGCGAGGTCTACGAGTACGGCTCGTTCCTGCAGAGCCGGATGTATCAGCGGGGTGTGTCGTGCACGAACTGCCACGAGCCGCACAGCCTGAAGCTGCGCGCCCCCGGCAATGCCGTCTGCGGGCAGTGCCACCGGGCGTCGAAGTACGACAGCCCCGCGCATCATTTCCATCGTGTCGGTTCGACAGGAGCCACGTGTACCGGTTGTCACATGCCAACGAAGACCTACATGGTCGTCCATGCGCGCCACGACCACAGCCTGCGCGTGCCGCGCCCGGATCTGTCGGTCGCGATCGGCACGCCCAACGCCTGCACGCAGTGCCACGGCGACCGCAGCGCCGAATGGGCGCGCGATCAGGTACGCGCGTGGTACGGGCACGACGCGGCCGGCTACCAGACATATGCACGGGCGCTGCACGCCGGGCGGACCGGGAGCGCCGATGCACTGCTGCTGCTCAAGCAGCTCGCCACCGACACCGCGCAGCCCGGCATCGCGCGCGCCACCGCGCTGCAGCTGCTGCGTACGCGCGTGAGCCCCACGACGGCGGGGGCAGTACAGGCTGGGCTGGCTGACGGTGATGCGTTGGTCCGCCGCGCCGGCCTCGAGTGCCTGGAGGCGGTGCCGCCGGCGCAGCGCCTCAAGCTCGCGGCGCCGCTGCTGGACGACCCCGTGCGTGCCGTGCGCATCGAGGCGGCGCGCCAACTCGCCGCTGTGCCTACCGACGAACTGGAGGACGCGCTGCGCGCCCGTATCGATCGCGGCATCGCCGAGTACGTTGCCGCGGAGCGCGTCGACGACGACCGGCCCGAGGCGCGTACCAACCTCGGCACGCTGTACGCGGAGCGCGGGCAGGGGGCACAGGCCGAGGCGGAGTTCCGCGCTGCCATCACTCTGCAGCGCGGGTACACACCGGCATATGTCAACTTGGCTGACCTCTACCGCGTCGAGCAGCGCGACGCCGACGGCGAGCGCGTGCTACGCGCCGGCCTCACGGCCGCGCCCGACGACGCCGCGCTAGACCTCGCTCTCGGCCTGCTGCTGGCCCGCCAGAAGCGGCTGCCCGAAGCGATCGACGCGCTGCAGCGCGCGGCGACCCTGCGGCCCGACGACCCCCACTATGGGTACGTGCTCGGCGTGGCGCTGCACTCGAGCGGCCAGACCGAGCGTGCGCTGTTGGTATTGTCCGCCGCCGCCGCGCGCCATCCATCCGATCGCGAGTTGCTGCTGGCATTGGCAACGATCAATCGCGACGCCGGCCACCGGGATACCGCCCTGGAGTACGCCCGGCAACTGGCCGCCGTCGCCCCCGAGGACCCCAGCGTCATGCAACTGGTAACCGACCTCGGGGGGCAGCAGTGATGATACCCGAGGAAACGTCGGCCAGCTCTACCTCGCGATCACGATCGCTCGGCTGGTCGGCCTACACATCGCGCCGCGCCGCTGATGTGCCGCAGCGGCGACCGGGTGCGGGAGGAGATTTCCTGGAACTTTCCGTGAACCTTCACGACCTGGAGGCAAGTTGCCGGCTAGATTCTTGACATGTTCACTAGGTCGGAGTAGGCGCGCTCAGGGGTGATAAGTGGGCTTCCGTGGTTGACATCGTCGCGATCACCCCGTCGGGTCGCGTCCTGCCGGGGTGACGTCAGAGGTTGAACGATGCACAATCAGGTCCTTTCCGACGCTTCACTCATCGCCTGCCCGCACTGCGACCTGCTGCAGCGTCTCCCGGAGCTCGCTCCGGGCGCGTCGGCACGCTGCCCGCGCTGCGACAAGGAGCTGTGGCGCCGTCGTGAGGACTCGCTCAACCGGACCCTCGCGCTAACACTCGCGGCCGTGGTGCTCTACGTGGTCGCGAACTCCGTTCCCATGCTCGGCCTGACGGTCGCCGGGCACAACGCCTTCACCACGGTGTTCGGGGGCGCCGTGCAGCTCTGGCACGACGGGGAGGAGATCGTCGCGGGGTTGGTGCTCTTCGCTGCCGTCATCGCGCCGGGGCTGCAGGTCGCCTTCATGCTGGCAATCGTGCTCGGGGCGCATCGCGATCGCGTGCCGCGATGGGTCGGGACCCTCCTGCGCTATCACCCGACAACCCGGACCTGGAGCATGATCGAGGTGATGCTGCTCGGCGTACTGGTCGCTCTCATCAAGATCGCCGAGCTGGCAACGGTCATCCCGGGATTGGCGTTGTTTGCGCTCGGGGCGCTCGTCTTTGTGTTCGCCGGGATCCAGGCGAGCTTCGACCCCCGGGACGTGTGGGACAGAGTCGAGTGGGCGGACGCCGCGGCAGAGCGTGCCGCGACCGGTGACCGGATGGTCGAGGCGACGCTGTGAACACAACCGCCGTCACGGCCATGCAGCAGGGCCTGCAGAGCTGCGACGGCTGCGGCCTGCTCTCGCGTCCAGCGCCCGGCGAAGACGAAGGTAGTTGCCCGCGCTGCGACGAGGAACTCGCGTTCCGCAAGCCAGCCAGCATCCAGCGCACATGGGCGCTCCTGATCGGCGCCGCGATCTGTTACGTCCCCGCAAATCTCCTCCCGGTGCTGACGACGACCACGGCGGCGGGCCCCGAATCCGACACTATCCTGCAAGGTGTCGTGCTCCTCTGGTCGCCGACCGGGTGGCCGCTGTCGCTCATCGTGCTCTTCGCGAGCATCATGATCCCGAGCGCGAAGATCGTGGCGCTGGTGTACCTGCTCATCACCGTGCAGCGCGGCTCGGTGAAGAACAACGAGCAGCGTATCCGGCTCTACCGTCTCGTTGAGTTCATCGGACGCTGGTCCATGGTCGACGTCTTCGTTGACGCCTTCACTGCGTCCCTCGTTCAGCTCCAGCCGCTCATGTCGGTGGCGCCGGCGCCCGGCCTGTTCTTCTTCGCGGCCGTCGTCGTACTAACCATGCTCGCGGTCGAGTCGTTCGATCCGCGGCTGATCTGGGATTCGGCAAGCTCTCGCAGCCCTTCGGAGTTGGGGCAGCCAGAGCGACCCAACGGGGAGCGGCCCGCCGCAAGGACGCCGGCCGCAGGCCCGAGAGAGGTTCAATATGCCTGATGATGACATCCCGCTCCCTCACGTCCCCGAGTCGAGAGCCTTTTCCAAGAAGCGCACGCGGCTTTCCGTCGTCTGGATCATTCCGATCCTGGCCGCGGTCGTCGGCGCCTGGGTCGCCGTCGTCAGGATCATGAGCGAGGGGCCCAAGATCACGATCGTCTTCAAGTCGGCCGATGGACTCGAGGCCGGCAAGACCAAGATCCAGTACAACGGTGTCGAGGTGGGCGTGATCATGACGGTGCGGCTCTCGGATGACCACAAGAACGTGATCACCACCGCGCAGATGGCCCCCAAGACGGAAGGCTTCCTCCTCGACGACACGCGGTTCTGGGTCGTGCGACCGCGGGTCTCGGGCGCCAACGTGAGCGGATTGGGCACGCTCATCTCCGGGGCCTACGTCGCCATGGATATCGGCCAGTCGCCGCAACAGAAGCGCGACTTCGTGGCGCTCGAAACGCCGCCGGTGATCACCGGCGACGCACCCGGCCGTTTCTTCTTGCTGAAAACCCCCGACCTGGGTTCGCTCGACAGCGGCACGCCGATTTTCTTCCGGCGGCTGCAGGTCGGGCAGGTCGCGTCATACGAGCTCGACAAGGACGGCCAGGCCTTCACCGTCAAGGTATTCGTGCACGCGCCCTACGACCAGTTCGTCACTCCGGACACGCGCTTCTGGCATGCGAGCGGGCTCGACGTGTCGCTGTCCGCAAACGGCCTCAGCGTCCAGACCCAGTCGGTCCTGTCCATGCTGATCGGCGGCATCGCGTTCGAGACCGCCGCAACCGGTCCAATCTCGGCGGCGGCCGAGCCGAACACCGTCTTCACCTTGTTCAACAACCGGGTC
>DATNHZ010000203.1:0-3199 GCA_035604655.1 Steroidobacteraceae bacterium
GGCAGCGGCAACCGGGCAGGGCGCGAGCCAATTGATCGACGCGCTACAGCGCGATGAGCACGAGCCCGGTGGCGTGCAGCTCGCGATACAGTGAATCGAGCCGCTCCCGGCTGTCGACCCGCACGGTGCAGGTGAGCGACAGATAGTTGCCGTCGCGGCTCAAGCGCTCGGCGACGCCCGCCAGGGTCGGCTCGGGCTGGCGCTCCAGGACTTCGAGCATGCGCGCGCGAAACTCGGGCGTGTGCCGCCCCATGACCTTGATCGGGTAGTCACACGGGAACTTTAGGGGGGAGGGTTTCATCGCCCGTTCATTGGGACGGCGGTCGCGCTTCACAAGATCGGTGTGTCTGCGACCTCGCGCCGGTAGGCCTCGAAGCCGTCGTACAGCCGCCGCCACACGGGCCCGGGCCGGCCGCTGCCGACCGGGCTGCCGTCGAGCCGGGTGACCGGTAAAACCCCGCGGGAGGCGAAGCCAAGCAGGATTTCGTCGGCGGCGGCGAGCGAGGCGGAGCGAACCGGCGCGATGCGGACCGGGATGCCGGCGGTGGCGGCGAGCTTGAGGCACAGATCGCGGGTCGTGCCGGGCAGAATCTCGGGCCCGTAGGGCGGCGCCGTCAGCGTCCCGCCGGCCGCGACCAGCACCGAGCTCGAGGCGCCCTCGCGCAGCTGCCCGTCGTCGACGAGGATGGCTTCGCCGACGCCGGCGTCGACTGCCGTACTCTTGGCGAACACATTGGCGAGCAGCGCGGTGCTCTTGATGTCGCAGCGTTTCCAGCGCGGATCGGCAACGGTGATGGCGGACAGGCCGTCGGCGAGGGCTGCAGGATCCTGGGCGCTTCGCGGCGAGACCATCAGGAACACGGTGGGCGCGAGCCCGGCGGTGATCGCGTGGTTGCGGACCGCCTCGACCCCGCGGCTCACCTGCAGGTAAAGGTTCAGGTCGCCGCCGCCGTTGCGTGCCACGAGTTCCCCGAACAGGTCCGCCCACTCGCGGCGCGAGCGCGGATTGGGGATGCGCATCTCTCGCAGGCTGCGCTCGAGGCGCGCCAGGTGCTCCGCCACGAGGAACGGCCGCCCGTCGTACACCGGCAGCACTTCATAGACCGCATCGCCAAACAGGAAGCCGCGGTCGAGCGGCGAGATCCGCGCCTCGGCGAGCGGAACGAAGCTGCCATTCAGCCAGGCGACCGGCAGCTGCACCGCCATCAGCTGAACCACAGCCGCACGGTGTCGATCATCCGGCGGAAGATGTTGCCCGGTTCGACCGCCTCGGCCGGGTAGGCCGGCACGTCGGCGAGCACGCTGTCGCCGAGCGTGAGGCGCAGGCGACCAATCGGCGTCGTGGCGGCCAGCGGGGCGACGAGGCGCGCGTCCAGCACCAGCTGCGCCTTGGCGTTCGCCAGCTCGCCGCGCGCCGCGGTCGCATACACGTCGCTGCGGATCACGACCGGGACCGGCTCGCCCACCTTGTACACCGCGGTCGTGCCGAGGCGCTGGCCGGCGGCGTACAGCCGCTTGGTCTCGAAGAAGTTGAAGCCGTAGCCGAGCAGCGCCGCGCTGGCATCCTCGCGAGCCTTCGGGCTCGCCGTGCCCATGACGACAGCGACCAGGCGCATGCCGTCGCGCAGCGCCGAGCTCGCAAGGCAGTATCCCGCGGCCTCCGTGTGGCCGGTCTTGATGCCGTCGACGGTCGGGTCGCGATCGAGCAGCCCGTTGCGATTCTGCTGCGTGATGTTGTTGTAGGTGAAGGCGCGCTGCGAGTACCACTTGTAGTACTCGGGAAACTCCCGGACCAGCGCGGCACCCAGAATCGCGATGTCGCGCGCGGTCGTGTAGTGCTGCGGATCCGGGAGCCCCGAGCTGTTCGTCCAGTGCGAGCCCTTCAGGCCGAGCCGCTGGGAGTACTGGTTCATCAGCGCCGCGAACGTCTCCTCCGAGCCGCCGACGGCCTCGGCGAGCGCAATCGTCGCGTCATTGCCCGACTGGACGATCATGCCCTGCAGCAGCAGGTCTACCCGTACGCGGGAGCCGACGTCCACGAACGTTCGCGAACCCTCGGCCTTCCAGGCGCGCGTCGAGATCGGCACCGCCTGATCGAGCTTGAGCTTGCCGTCCTTGAGCGCCTGGAACACGGCATAGGCGCTCATCAGCTTGGTCAGGCTCGCCGGCTCGAGGCGCTCGGTGTCGTTCTGACCGACCAGGATCCGGCCGCTGAAGGCATCGAGCAGCACATAGCCCTTGGCCGGCAGTGGCGGCGGCGCCGGCACCGGCGTCCCGGCGTCGGCCGCACCGCTGAGCAGCGACAGCAGGGTGATCAGGGACGCAATCGGGAATTTCGGCATCATGCCCTCGGGGTCGAGATGGGTGGCGATCGAAGGTGAAAGTCTAACTTGGAGGAGGGTGCCCCGTCCCCGGGCGGGTGCTGCATGCCGCGCGCCGCCGCGTCAGTTGGGCACGAGCGCGATGGTGCCGATGCCGAGGGTCTTGAGGCGCGCGACCAGTGCGTCGAACGCAGCCACCGTGTCGATAGGCCCGATCCGCACCCGATACAGGGGCCGCTCGTTGCCGGCGTCGCTGTGCAGGAACACGTTGCCGATGCCGCCGACGAGCAGCCGTTCGCGCAGCCGCGCGGCATTGGCTTCTACCGCGAACGCGCCCGCTTGGGCGTACAGCTCGGCCGCTCGAGGCGGCGGCGGCGCGGCGCCCTCCGGCTCCAGCGCCTGCACCTCGACCAGCGAGGTCCCGTCGCGCACGATGTCGAGCCGCAGCGCCGCCGCGTACGACAGGTCGATGATCCGATTGGCCTTGAACGGGCCGCGGTCATTGATGCGCACGACCACCGAGCGGCCGTTGCTCAGATTGGTGACGCGCGCGTACGCGGGCAGCTGCAGCGTCCGGTGCGCCGCGGTCATCGTGTACATGTCGTAGGGCTCGCCGGTCGAGGTGCGGGCACCGTGGAAGTCCGGACCGTACCAGGAGGCGACGCCGCGCTCGACGTAGCCGCGACTATCCGCGAGCACCGTGTAGCGCTGGCCGAACACCTCGTAGAACGGCGGATTCCCGAGCCGGGCGCGCGGCTCGGCTCGCGGTACGGCATCGGGAAGCTCGAGCAGCTGCGCATCGCTCGGATGCGCTGCGGCCGCGAGGGGCGCGGCGGACGCGGGCGCGGTGGTCGCCGGAGTCGGCGGCAGCGCCGCGG
>DATNHZ010000204.1:0-2559 GCA_035604655.1 Steroidobacteraceae bacterium
CGCTCTCGGATGCGGCCGGCATCGTGCGGCGCGGGCAACGCATCGAGCGCCAGATGCGCGCCTGAGGCGCGCCGGCCCGGACACCGCTCAGGAGCCGGGAAGCAGTTCGCGGACCTGCGTGTCGCTGAGCTGCGGGAAATCCGCGTACCAGCCGCCGACCGACACGAAAGACTGCGGCACCTGCAGACAGACGACCTCGTCGGCCTCGTCCTCGAGCATCTGCCGTGCCTCGCGTGAAGCGACGGGCACGGCGACCACGACGCGTGCCGCGCCGAGCTGGCGCGCCGCTGCGACGGCGGCCCTCAGTGTCGCACCGGTGGCCACGCCATCGTCGACCAAGACGGCCGCCCGGCCAGTCAAGTCGAGCGGTGGCCGATCACCGCGGTAGGCACGCTCGCGCCGCACCAACTCGGCCCGCTCCACGGCCGCGACGGCCCCGAACTGCCGCGCGGCGTCCGGCAGCATCGCGAGCACGTCCTCGTTCCTGATCGTCACGCCGCCGGGGGCGACCGCGCCCATCGCGAGCTCGGGCTGCATGGGCACGCCCACCTTGCGTACGATGAGCACGTCGAGCGGCGCCCCGAGCGCGGCAGCAACCGGCGCGGCCACCGGCACCCCGCCGCGCGGCAGGCCGAGCACGATTGCCGGCTGCGCGCGCAGCCGCTTCCTCACGGCTGCGCCAAGCAGCTGGCCGGCCTCGGCGCGATTCGCGTAGACACGGTCCATAGGCGCCTCGGCAGGCAGCATAACGACTCGCCGCGCCGGCGACAGTCGTACAGCCCGCAGCGGCGGACGGGCGCTGTGAATCAGAGGCTTTGCGCCGGACTCGGCGAGCGGACGGGAAATCGCATCGCTCCCGGTCACATCGGCCGGCGCGCGGCCGCGGATCGTCGTGGCGGCGGCACCAGCGATCAGCGCATCGCGCGGCGCGGTGCGGTTTCCTTTACCGACCCGGTCGAGGAACCTGAGCAGCATCACGATCGGCGAGCCAATCGCGAATCCGATCGCCGGACGCGCGAATCCGATCGCCGGACGCGCGAGGTTCGCAGTTCCGTAGCCGCCGAACACGAGCCGCTTGGCCCCGACACCCCGGTCGTTGAGGCTGCCGGCCACGAGCTTGAGAATGCTGGCGGTCGCCTCCGCGGTGCCTTCGATGGGGCCGACAATCGCCGGGCCCGCGCCGAGGATTGCGGTCAGGAACACGGGCAGCCGCGGAGTGATCGTCTCGCTTGCGCCGTCGTTGAGCAGCGAGGCGAAGCCGAGTATGACCACGGTGCGCGGCAGCTTTGCGAGCGTGCCGGGCAGGAGTCATGGACCTTAGCGGGTCAGCAGCGCGCGGCCAGGATCCGCAGCATGCGGCGCAGCGGCTCGGCAGCGCCCCACAGCAGCTGGTCGCCGACCGTGAATGCAGTCAGGTACTCGCCACCCGCCGGCAGCTTGCGGAGCCGGCCGACCGGAATCGCCAGTGTCCCGCTGACCGCCGCAGGCGACAGTTCCCTGATCGAGGCGGTACGCTCGTTCGGAACGACTCGCACCCACTCGTTGCCGGACGCCAGCACGCGCTCGATCTCGGCCAGCGGCAGGTCCCGCCGCAGCTTCATCGTCAGCGCTTGGCTGTGGCAGCGCATCGCGCCGATCCGCACGCACACCCCATCGACCGGCACCGGGCGCGCCTCGCGGCCGAGGATCTTGTTGGCCTCGGCCGTCGCCTTCCATTCCTCGCGGCTCTGGCCGGTGTGCAGATCGGCGTCGATCCACGGGATCAGGCTCCCGGCCAGCGCCGTGCCGAAATGCTCGTGCGGCAGCGCATCGCTGCGCAGCGTCGCCGTCACCGCCCGGTCGATGTCGAGGATCGAACTCGTGGGATCCTTGAGCAGCGGGGCAACCGCGGCATGCACCGCACCCATTTGCGCCAGCAGCTCGCGCATGTGGGCGGCGCCCGCGCCCGAGGCCGCCTGGTAAGTCATCGCGGTCGCCCATTCGACGAGGTCCTCGCGCAGCAGGCCGCACACTCCCATCAGCAGCAGCGACACGGTGCAGTTGCCGCCAATGAAGTCGCGCCGGCCGGCCGCGAGTGCCGCATCGATGACCGGCCGATTGACCGGGTCGAGGATGATCACGGCCTCCGGGCGCATGCGCAGCGCCGAGGCCGCATCGATCCAGTAACCCATCCAGCCTGCCGCCCGGAGTCGCGGGTGTACCGCCGTCGTGTAGTCGCCGCCCTGACAGCTGAGGATCACGTCCATCTCGGCGAGCGAGGAAATATCGCTCGCGTCGCGGACCGCCGGCGTGGCGCGGCCAACGTCGGGCGCCGCCATCCCGGCCTGGGTGGTGCTGAAGAACACCGGCGATGCAAGCTCGAAGTCGCGTTCGGCACGCATGCGCTCGACGAGCACCGAGCCCACCATGCCTCGCCAGCCGACGATTCCGACCCGCATCACCACTCCTTGGCCGAGATGCCCCAGGGCTACAGCACCAACTCCTCGGCGGGCTCACGCAGGTTGTAGCGCGAGCTCATCGAATGTCCATAGGCACCCGCCGTTGCGATCAGCAACACGT
>DATNHZ010000205.1:0-6918 GCA_035604655.1 Steroidobacteraceae bacterium
GGGGGGGGGGGGAGCCGCGTCAATTACGCGATCTTCGGGAACCTCGAACCGGCCCTGCACGCACACGTCTTTCCGCGCCACCCGGATGAGCCCGCGCCACTGGCGACCGCCCAGCCGTGGGCCTACGACTGGACCCGCGCACCGCGGTTCGATCCCGATCGCCACGCGCCGCTGATCGAGCGCCTGCGCCGCGCGTTCGCGGCGCGAGCCTGAGGCGCACCGCGGCCCGTCACTGAAGCCAGGCCCGACGCCTTTGCGTCGACGATGGGCACGTCAGGTTTTCACCCGGTATTGGGTGTACGAGCCGGCGCCGATTCGCCGCTGTTTCCCTCGTCCAGCCGGCGCAGCAGCGCCGGCAGCGAGTCGATCGGCGCCTCGCACGTCGAGCCGCGGCACAGGTACGCGAGCGGGCCGCTACCGGGGATCTTGGCCGCGAGCGCGGGCGGCAAGCGCTCCGCCGAATCCGGGATGGCAAATACCATACGCCGCGGCGCGTACCGGCGCGCAAGCTCAGTCCGCCACTCGTCGATCGCGACGGCGGGCCCCCGCAGGATCACGCTCTCGACCGGCGTCAGCCACTCCTCGAGCGCATCGAGCAGTGAGCCGTGCGCCGGCGGGTAGCGCTCGATCGCGCTCCACGCAGCGCGCAGGGTGCGCTCGGCGGCGTGCAGGTAGCGCGGCTCGCCCAGCAGATGGCCGAGGCGGCCGAGCAGCCGGGCGGCGACCCCGTTCCCGGACGGCAAGGCTTCGTCCGCGAAGGACTTCGAGCGGTGGATCAGGGGCTCGGCATCGTCGGCCGTGAACCAGAATCCGCCGAGCGCGCGGTCCTCGAAATGCTCGAGCGCGACCTCGACGAGCGCGATCGCGAACTCGAGATCGGCACTGCGCCAGCGCGTGGCGAGAAGCTCGAGCAGCGCCTCGGCCACGAACAGGTAGTCGTCGAGATACGCCGGCAGCTGCGAGCGCCCGTCCTTGTGGGTTGCGAACAGCCGGCCGTCGCGCCACAGCGCACTCTTGAGGAAATCGACCGCGCGGGTCGCGCTCGTCGCGAGATCGTCGCGGCCGAGGGCGCGCGAGGCGATCGCGAGGCCGCGGATCATGAGTCCGTTCCAGGAGCTGAGGATCTTGTCGTCGCGCCCGGGCCTGATGCGCGCCTCGCGCGCCGTGAACAGCTTGCCGAGTGCGCCTGCGAGGCGCGCATCGATGATGCTGCTCTCGACGCCGGCGGCACGAGCGATCGCGTCGACGGCGACAAACGCGTGCAGATACCAGTGGCGGTGCTCGAAGTTTGGATCCCGGTCGAGGCCGAAACGCCGTGCGAGCGCTGCGTACTCCTCTCGCGTCACCAGCCGCTCGACCTCGGATGCATCCCAGACGTAGAACTTTCCTTCCTCACCCTCGGAATCGGCGTCGAGGCTCGAGTAGAACCCGCCCGCCGGCGCCTGCATCTCGCGCAGCACCCAGTCGGCGGTGCCGTTGGCGGCCGCCCGAAAGAGCGCATCGCCGGTCGCAGTCGCGGCGTCGGCATAGAGCGCAAGCAGCGGTCCGTTGTCGTACAGCATCTTCTCGAAGTGCGGAATCATCCAGTAAGCGTCGACCGAGTAGCGGGCGAAGCCGCCGCCGACGTGGTCGTACAGACCGCCTTCCGCCATCCGCGTCAGCGTCAGTGTCGCCATGTAGAGCGCCTGCAGGTCCGGCGGATCGGCGCCGGCCGTTGCGGACCAGTGACGGAGCAGACGCTCGCTGAATCCCGTGTGCGGGAACTTCGGGGCGCCGGTGAAGCCGCCGTACTCGGCATCGAAGTCCGCCTGCAGCATCGCCCGCGCGCGCTCCAGGGGCCCGGCGTCAAGCCGCGTGTCCGGCGCCGCCGCCGCCGGCGCGAGGCTCGCGAATACCGACAGCAGCCGGCCGTTCTGCCCGCGTATCTGGGCGCGCTGGTCGTGGAAATAGGCTGCGACCTGCCGCAACAGTTCCGCAAACGCGGGCATGCCGTGGCGCGGCTCGCGCGGGAAGTACGTGCCGCCGAAGAACGGCACCTGGTCCTGCGGCGTCAGGAACATCGTCAGCGGCCAGCCGCCGGAATGTTGCGTCAGCACCTGCTGGGCGATCTGGTAGATGCGGTCGAGATCCGGGCGTTCTTCGCGGTCGACCTTGATGTTGACGAAGAGCTCGTTCATCAGCGCCGCGGTCGGCACGTGCTCGAACGACTCGTGCGCCATCACGTGGCACCAGTGGCATGCCGAGTAGCCGATCGACAGCAGGATCGGCTTGTCGTCCCGCCGCGCACGCTCGAGCGCCTCGGGTCCCCACGGATACCAGTCGACGGGGTTGCGCGCGTGCTGCAGCAGGTAAGGGCTCGTCTCGCCCGCAAGGCGGTTGCGCGGAGGACCGGACGCTGGCTGCATCGTGACAATCCGGGAACGGCACGCGCGTCGGCTAGAATGCCGTCGCCCGGTCACTATACGCGACCGCCGCGCGCCCCGTGCCCGCGGCCGACCGCCCCGAGACACGACGATGAGCGACGCTCCCGACGCCGAATCCGCCGCCCCGGCCGAGGCCACCTACCCTGTATTGAAGCTGAAGCGTCATGAGGACCGGCGCGTCGCTGCCGGGCATCTATGGATCTTCAGCAACGAGATCGATACCGTCGCCACCCCGCTCACGGGTTTTGCGCCGGGCGCCGTTGCAGCCGTGCGCTCCGACCGCGACCGATTCCTGGGGTACGCGTATGTCAACCCGCACTCGCTGATCGCGGCGCGCATCCTGTCCCGGCATGCGGCCTATCCGCCGGGCCCGGGCCTGCTCGTCCACCGGCTCCGGGTGGCGCTTGCGTTGCGCGAACGGCTGTACGCCAGCCCCCACTACCGGCTGGTCCACGGCGAGTCCGACGGCCTCCCGGGCCTCGTCGTCGATCGCTACGGGGCGACGCTCGTGATCCAGATCGGAACCGCCGGAATGGAGGTGCAGAAGGACGCGATCGTCGCGGCGCTCGACAAGGTCGTAAAGCCCGGCGTCATCGTCCTGAAGAATGACTCCGGCGCGCGCGAGCTGGAGGGGCTCCCGCGGTACGTCGAGGCGGCGCGCGGCGCCGTTCCCGACGAGGTCGAGATCCTCGAAGACGGCTGCCGCTTCACGGCGCCGCTGGCCACCGGCCAGAAGACCGGCTGGTTCTACGACCAGGCCACGAATCGCCGCCAGTTCCTGGCGCTCGCCAAGGGGGCGGGCCGCGTGCTCGACCTGTTCAGCTACGTCGGCGCATGGGGCGTGCACGCTGCGCGCGCCGGTGCGGAGGTCACCTGCGTTGATTCCTCCGCGCCGGCGCTCGAGGCCGCGGCTCGCAATGCGGCCGGGAACGGTGTCACGCTCAAGCTCCAGAAGGCCGACGCGTTCGAGGCGCTCGAAGGCCTGCACGCGGCGCGCGAGACATTTGACGTAGTGATCGTCGATCCGCCGGCGTTCATCAAACGCCGCAAGGACGCCGGCAAGGGCGAGGCGGCGTACAAGCGGCTCAATCAGCTCGCGATGCAGCTGCTGCCGCGTGACGGACTGCTGGTGTCCTGCTCGTGCTCCTATCACCTGGAGCCCGACGCACTGCTCGAGGCGATCCAGAAGGCCGGGCGCCACCTCGGTCGCTTCGTGCAGGTGCTGGCGAGCGGTGGCCAGTCGCCCGACCACCCGGTGCACCCGGCGATTCGCGAGACCCGCTACCTGAAGGCATTCCTGTGCCGCGTCACGAACGATTGACTGGCACCGATGGATGCTGATCTCGCGGTGCGCGCGGTGTGTCGCGCGCTCGTGCTGCCGCCGGGCGGCCCGCTGCTGCTCGGCTGCGCGGGGCTCGCGCTGCTCGGCCGGGCGCCGCGTGCGGGGCGGGTGCTGATCGCGCTGGGCCTCGGCTCGCTGCTGCTGTTGTCGCTACCCCTCGTCGGTGACAGCTTGATTCGCCTCGCCCAACGCTACCCGCCGCTCGACCTCGGGCGCCCGCCGTCGGCGGACGTGATCGTCGTGCTCGCGGGGGGCGTTCGCCGCAACGCCACCGGCGAGCAGAGCGCAGTGGTGCAGGGGGAGACGCTGGAGCGGCTCGCCTACGCGGCGCGGCTCGCCCGGCGGACCGGCCTGCCGCTGCTGCTGTCCGGCGGGTCCGTCGAGCCGGGCGAATCTGAAGCACGGATCATGCAGCAGACGCTGCGGGCTGACTTCGCACTCGACGCCCGCTGGCTCGAGACCGGCTCGCGCACGACGCGCGAGAATGCGCGGCAGACAGCCGCGCTGCTCGCGCCGCTAGGGCTGAAGCACGTGCTGCTCGTCACCTCGGCGATCCACATGCGGCGGGCGGTTGGCGAGTTCGCCGCCACCGGGCTCGACATCGTGCCGGCGCCGGTCGCCGGCACGGGCGAGATCGGCCACGGACTGCTCGCGTGGCTGCCCAGTGCCGACGGGCTCGAACACAGCCACGAGGCGCTGTACGAACTCGCCGGCGAACTCGTCGCGCGCCTCGACGGCGGGCGCTGAGATGGGTGGCGGCTCAGGTTTTCGCTACACTGCCCGCCGATGCTGAACTATCCCGGTTTCGATCCGGTTGCCCTCGCCCTCGGGCCGGTGAAGGTCCGCTGGTATGGCCTGATGTACGTGATCGGCTTCCTCGCCGCGTGGTGGCTGGCGCGGCGCCGGGCCAGCGAGCCGACCTCGACGTGGACGGCCATCGAGGTCGACGACCTGGTCTTCTATGCGGTATTCGGGGTGATTCTCGGCGGGCGAATCGGCTGGCTGGTGTTCTACGGCCAGCAGGCGCTGACCGAGGATCCGAGCTACTGGTACAAGATCTGGCTCGGCGGCATGAGTTTTCATGGCGGGCTGATCGGCGTCGCGGTGGCGCTCGCGGTGCTCGCCTGGCGGCACAAGCGCGCGTTCGCCGATGTGTGCGACTTCACCATGCCCTTACCCATGATCGGCTTCGCCGCCGGCCGCATCGGGAACTTTATCAACGGCGAGCTGTGGGGCAAGCCGACGACCGTGCCGTGGGGCTTCGCGGTGCGCGCGGCGGACGGCACGACGCAGGTACTGCATGCCTCGCAGCTCTATGAGGCCTGCCTCGAGGGCCTGGCGCTGTTTGCAGTCATTTGGTGGTTCACTTCGCGGCCGCGGCCGCGCTGGGCGGCATCCGGCCTGTTCCTCGTCGGCTACGGAAGCTTTCGGATCCTGATCGAGTTCGTGCGCGTGCCTGACTCCCAGCTCGGCTATCTCGCCGGCAACTGGCTGACCATGGGCATGGTGCTGTCGGTGCCGATGGTGCTCGGCGGACTCGGCCTGCTCGCCCATGCCTATCGTACGCGGCAGCCGTCCGGCAACTACAAGCAGCCAGTGCCGGCGGCTCGGCCGGCCGCGGCCTCGCCGTGAAAGAGTATCTGGATCTGCTGCAGCACGTCCGTGAGCACGGGCACAGCAAGGCCGACCGCACCGGGACGGGAACCCTGTCGGTGTTCGGCTGGCAGCTGCGCTTCGACCTTGCCGCGGGATTCCCGCTGGTCACCACCAAGAAAGTTCACGTCAAGAGCGTGATCCACGAGCTCATCTGGTTCCTGCGCGGTGAGACCAACGTCCGCTACCTGCGTGACCATGGAGTCTCGATCTGGGACGAATGGGCGGATGCAAGCGGCGAGCTGGGGCCGGTGTACGGCAAGCAATGGCGCGACTGGGTCGCGCCCGACGGCCGGCACATCGACCAGATGGCGGAGGCGCTCCGCCTGCTCAAGACCAATCCCGATTCGCGGCGGATCATCGTCAGCGCATGGAACGTCGGCGAGCTCGATCGGATGGCGCTGCAGCCGTGCCACATGTTCATGCAGTTCTACGTGGTCGCGCGGCGGCTGTCGTGCCAGCTCTACCAGCGCAGCTGCGACCTGTTCCTCGGCGTTCCGTTCAACATCGCAAGCTACGCGCTCCTGACCCACATGATCGCCGCGCAGTGCGACCTTGAGCTCGGTGATCTGGTCTGGACCGGCGGGGACTGCCACCTGTACCTCAATCACCTCGAGCAGGTGGACCTGCAGCTGTCGCGCGACCCGCTGCCGCGGCCGCGGCTCGTGATTCACCGCCGGCCAGCCACGCTGTTCGACTATGCCTTCGAGGACTTCGAGATTGCCGGCTACCGGCATCACGCGGCGATCCGGGCGCCGGTTGCCGTCTGAGCGGGGGGCTGCAACCCGCGGATTCCGGCGCGTGAAGACCGGCATTGGAAACTCCCGCGGCCTGCCGTCGTTTCGCGTGCAACGCTCTGCAATCCATGGCACCGGGGTGTTCGCCACGCGGCGCATCCCCAAAGGCACGCGGATCGTCGAGTACACCGGCGAACGCGTGTCGCACGCCGAAGCGAATCGCCGCTACCTGAACAAGGGCGTCCACGACAACCACACGTTCCTGTTCACGATTGATTCGCGGGTGACCATCGACGCGGCCGTCGGCGGCAACGACGCGCGCTTCATCAACCACTGCTGCGATCCCAATTGCGAAACGGTGATGGAGAATCGGCGCGTATACATCGAGGCGATCCGGGACATCGAGCCGGGCGATGAGCTGCTGTACGACTACATGATCCGGCACGAGCCGGGCGATCCGCCGGACATCGAGGAGATCTTCGCCTGCCACTGCGGCGCCGCCGCCTGCCGCGGCACGATGCTGCTGCCGCCGGACGATCCGGGACGGTCGCGCAAGCCGCCGCGGGCGGTTGAGCGCGCCGATTCCCCGGCCCGCGCGCGCCCGGGCCGCCGCTGAGGTGGCGGCCCGCGACGCTGCGGCTTCGATCGGCGGGCTCGTCGAGGCGCTCGCGGGTCCCGGCTGGGGTGTCGCGGCGGATTTCGTGCCGGAACGGCTCGTCGGCGGGCTGCGCGGGCGAATCCACGCGCTCGAGCGCGCTCACGG
>DATNHZ010000206.1:0-3473 GCA_035604655.1 Steroidobacteraceae bacterium
GCACTCCCGTAGCGACGGTAGTGCTCGAAAGGAACGCCGTCGCGGCAACGCCTCCGGCGAGCACGCGCGCGTCCGCCGGGCGCGCTGACCCGCGTATCGGGGCTGGCCGGCTGGAGATGTCGGGCGGCGCAAGACCGCGCGCCGGGGTCCGGCGGGCGCCCCGGCGCGCGGCAGACGGTGGGATCAGACCCCGGCGAGCTGCCGCAGCACGTACTGCAGGATGCCACCGTGGCGGTAGTATTCGACCTCGTCAAGCGTGTCGATGCGGCACAGCAACGTGATGTCGTCGACCGCGCCCGATACGCGCCGAATGCGGCACCGCACGTCCATGCGCGGCCGCACGCCGTCGGCGATGCCGGTCAGGTCGAGCCGCTCGGTGCCGTCGAGCGTCAACGTGTGGCGCGTCGCGTCGCCCGTAAACTGGAGCGGCAGCACGCCCATGCCGAGCAGGTTCGAGCGGTGGATGCGTTCGAAGCTCTCCGCGACCACCGCCTTGACGCCGAGCAGCAGCGGGCCTTTCGCTGCCCAGTCGCGACTGGAACCACATCCGTATTCCTTGCCGGCGACGACAACGAGCGGCACACCCTCGGCCTTGTAGCGCATCGCCGCATCGTAGATCGACAGGACCTCACCGGACGGCACGTGGCGGGTCATGCCGCCGACCGTGCCCGGTACCATCTCGTTCTGCAGGCGAATGTTCGCAAAGGTGCCCCGCAGTAGGACCTCGTGGTTGCCGCGCCGCGCGCCGTAGGAGTTGAAGTCCTGCGGCGGCACCTGGTGGGCCATCAGGTACACTCCCGCCGGGCTGCTACGCGGGATCGACCCGGCGGGCGAGATGTGGTCGGTCGTGATGCTGTCGCCGAGGATCGCGAGCACCCGTGCGTCGGCGATGTCGCACAGCGGAACCGGCGTCTTCGGCATGCCCTCGAAGTACGGCGGATGCCGCACGTACGTCGAGTCCGCATCCCAGCGGTAGGTCAGGCCGCCCGTGGCGGCCTCCGCGTCGCGCCACTCGGGCGGCCCCTCGAGCACGGAGCCGTAGCGCCGGCTGAACATCTCGGACGTCAGCGCCTGCCGCAGCGTGTCGGCGATCTCCTGGTTCGACGGCCAGATGTCGCGCAGAAAGACCGGCTGGCCGTCGGCGCCGGTGCCGAGCGCGTCCGCAGCGAGGTCGACCCGCATGCTGCCCGCGATCGCGTACGCGACGACGAGGGGCGGCGAGGCCAGGTAATTGGCCTTCACGTAGGGGTGCACGCGGCCCTCGAAGTTGCGGTTGCCCGAGAGCACCGCGGCGACGACGAGGTCGCCAGACTCGATCGCCGCGCCGATTACATCGTCGAGCGGGCCGGAGTTGCCGATGCAGGTGGTGCAGCCGTAGCCGACCAGGTTGAAACCAAGTTTGTCGAGGTCGGCCTGCAGGCCCGCGGCGCCGAGGTAGTCGGTAACCACTTGGCTTCCTGGGGCCAGCGACGTCTTGACCCAGGGCTTGGCGGTAAGGCCGCGCGCGACCGCCTTGCGGGCGAGGAGGCCCGCGCCGACCATCACCGACGGGTTCGAGGTGTTCGTGCAACTCGTGATCGCGGCGATCACGACGTCGCCGTCGTGCAGCGGGTCGATGCGGCCTTCGACTCCCGCCGCGCGCGGCGCGGCGGCGTGCGCGGTCTCCTGCAGCGTGCGGTCGAACGAGGCCGCGACCTCCGGGAGCGGCACCCGGTCCTGGGGCCGTTTCGGCCCGGCGAGGCTCGGCCGCACCGTGCCGAGGTCGAGTTCGAGCGTGTCCGTGAACACCGGGTCGGCCGTGGTTCGGTCGCTCCAGAGGCCCTGCGCCTTGGCGTACGCCTCGACCAGCGCGACCCGGGCCGGATCGCGCCCGGTGAACGCGAGGTACCGCAGGGTCTCGGTGTCGATCGGGAAGAAGCCGCAGGTCGCGCCGTACTCGGGCGACATGTTGCCGATCGTCGCCCGGTCCTCGACCGCGAGCGCGCGGAGGCCGGGGCCAAAGTACTCGACGAACTTGCCGACGACGCCCCGCCGGCGCAACATCTGGGTGACGGTCAGTACGAGATCGGTCGCGGTCGTGCCCTCCGCGAGCCTGCCGGTAAGCCTGACGCCGATCACGTCGGGCACCAGCATCGACACCGGTTGTCCCAGCATCGCCGCCTCGGCCTCGATGCCGCCGACGCCCCAGCCGAGCACCGCCAGCCCGTTGACCATCGTGGTGTGGCTGTCCGTGCCCACCAGGGTATCCGGGTAGGCGACCGTTCTGCCATCGGGGCCGGTCGCGGTCCACACCACCTGGGAAAGGTACTCCAAGTTCACCTGATGGCAGATGCCCGTGTCGGGGGGGACCACGCGGACGTTGGAGAACGCGCGCTGCCCCCAGCGCAGGAACCCATACCGCTCGTGATTGCGCTCGAACTCGCGCTTGACGTTCGCGGCGAACGCGCCTTCCCGGCCGAACACGTCGACCATCACCGAGTGGTCGATCACGAGGTCCACCGGCGACAACGGGTTGATCCTGCCGGGATCGCCGCCGAGCGCGGCCATGGCGTCCCGCATCGCCGCCAGGTCGACGAGCGCGGGAACACCGGTCAAGTCCTGCATGAGCACGCGCGCGGGCCGGTAGGCGATCTCGCGGCGGACGGGCTGGCCGGGCGACCACGCGGCCAGCGCCGTGATATCGTCGACCGTGACCGTGCGGTCGTCCTCCCAGCGCAACAGGTTCTCCAGCAACACTTTCAGCGAGACCGGCAGCCGGGCGGGGTCGGGAAGGCCGGACTCGGTCAGCGCTCCGAGGCTGAAGTAGTCGTAGCTCGTGCCGCCGACCGCGAGGGTGCGGCGCGTCCGAAGCGAGTCACGGCCTGACACGGGCGCGGTAGTCACAGCGTCCTCTCCTCCATCGGTGAGTCAAGTCCGGCGGCCGACCACAGCGCGGGACCCCGGTCTACCAACGGAACGGCCTCGTTCCTCGCCGCGTCACGGAACCGACGCGCCGAAAAAGGGCGCCGCCGCCCTGTCGTTCGCGATCGTCCTGCCCCTGGCCTTTGCGGCGCGGCCGACCGTCACCCGGGGTGCGAGGGACGAAGCGTGGCCTCCATCAGTTGGGTGAGTTCGCCGGAAAATGGAAAGCTTCCTGGAACGTACGCGCACAGCGGGTCTTCGCCCAGCGGATCGCCGGTCGCGGCGAACGCACGCGAGCGGGATCCCCCGCACACGGCGGCAAACTCGCACACGCCGCACCGCCCGTGCAGTTGCGCCGGGTCCCGCAGCGCCCGAAACAGCGGGCTATCCTGGTAGATCTGTCCGAGCGGACGCCGTCGGATGGAGCCGGCCGCAAGCGGAAGGAACCCGCTCGGGTGCACGGTGCCGATGTGGGAGACGAACACGAATCCCCGTCCCGCGTTCACGTCCATCGGGCTGCGCCGCCGGCTCGGGCCTGCCGACCACGGTTCCAGCGCCGCCCGCAGCGCGTG
>DATNHZ010000207.1:0-3352 GCA_035604655.1 Steroidobacteraceae bacterium
CGTCGGCGGTGTCGGCTGCGATCCCGCTCTTCTCGCCACCCATGATCCCGGCGAGCCCGACCGGCGTCGATGCATCGGCGATCACCAGCATGTCGGGGTCAAGCGCGATCTGGCTCCCGTCGAGCAGCACCAGCGATTCCGCCGCACGCGCGTAACGCACCTCGATGTGGTCAGCGAGGCGGCGCAGGTCATAGGCATGCAGCGGCTGGCCGAGTTCGAGCATCACGTAGTTCGTGACGTCGATCAGCGGCCCGAGGCTCCTCAGGCCCGCGCGACGCAGGCGTTCGCGAATGAAAAAGGGCGTCGGCGCCGAGGGATCGAGGCCGCGGATGATGCGGCCCGCGAACTTGGCGCAGGCCTCGGGCGCGAGCAGCTTCACCGGCAGCGTGTCGGCGCCGCCGGGCGGAACAGCAGGGATGGTCGGCATCCTGAGCGTCGTCGCGCTCAGCCCCGCGAGCTCGCGGGCGAGGCCGAGCATGGACAGCGCATCGCCGCGGTTCGGCGTCAGATTGATGTCCAAGACCGTATCGTCGAGCTCGAGAGCGGCGCGCAGATCCATGCCCGCCGGCAGCGTCGCCGGCAGCTCAAGCAGCCCGTCGGCTGCATCGCCAAGATCGAGCTCGCGGGCCGAGCACAGCATCCCGTCCGACTCGACGCCGCGCAGCTTCGCGCGCTTTATCGTGAGCCCGCCGGGGAGACTCGCGCCGACGAGTGCGAGCGGCGCCTTGAGTCCGGGCCGCGCGTTCGGGGCACCGCAGACGATCTGGAGCGGTTCCCCGGCGAGACCCTTGACCGTGCACACGGTGAGCCGCTCCGCATCCGGATGGCGCGCGGTCGCGAGCACCTCACCGACCACGACGCCGCTGAATGGCGGGGCCGCGGGGCTCGTGCCCTCGACCTCGAAGCCGGCCATCGTCAACTGGTGCGCAAGCGCGCGGACGTCAGGATTAACGTCTACCCACTCCCGCAGCCAGGCGAGACTCACTTTCACCGGCTCAGGCCCGCGCGAACTGCGCGAGGAAGCGCAGGTCGTTCTCGAAAAACAGCCGCAGGTCGTTGACATCGTAACGCAGCATCGCGAAGCGATCGATTCCCATGCCGAAGGCGTAGCCGCTCCAGCGCTCGGGGTCGAGCCCGCAGTTTCTGAGCACGTTCGGGTGCACGACCCCGCAGCCGAGTACCTCGAGCCAGCCGCTGTACTTGCAGACGCGGCAACCCGCGCCGTCGCACAGCGCGCACTGGCAATCGACTTCGGCCGAGGGCTCGGTGAACGGGAAATAGGACGGTCGCAGGCGGATCGCCAGCGGCTTTTCGAAGAACTCCGAGACGAAGCGCCGCAGCAATGCCTTGAGATTGGCGAAGCCGATGTTCTCGTCGATCACCAGTCCCTCGACCTGGTGGAACATCGGCGTGTGCGTCTGATCGGAGTCGCGGCGGTACACCCGGCCCGGAATGATCAGCCGCAGCGGTGGCGGCGTCGTCATCATCGCCCGGACCTGCACCGGCGAGGTGTGGGTCCTGAGCAGCCGGCCGTCCGCGAAGTAGAACGTATCGTGCATCGCCCGCGCCGGATGATCGGCCGGGATGTTGAGCGCCTCGAAGTTGTGGAAGTCGTCCTCAACCTCCGGCCCGTCGGCGACCGTGAAGCCGGCACGGCGGAAGATTTCTTCGATCCTGAGGCGCGTCCGCGTGACGGGATGCAGCGCGCCGGGTCGCTGACCGCGGCCCGGAAGAGTCACGTCGAGCGCGCCGCGCGCGAGCTCGGCGGCGACGGCCTCGCGCTCGAGCACCGCCGCGCGCGCCTCGATCGCCGCAGTGAGGCCGAGCTTCGCCTCGTTGATCAGGGCCCCGGCGGCCGGGCGGTCGGCAGCTGCGAGCGAGCCGAGTCGCTTCAGCTGCTCGGTGATCGCGCCCTTCTTGCCGAGCAGGCGCACCCGCACGTCGTTGAGCGCGGCAGCGTCCGGCGCTGCCGCGATCTCGGCGAGACCACTCGCGACGAGGCTGTGGAGATCCAAGGGTACTCCGCTCGAGGAGTCACCCGGCAGCGCCATGCACTGCTTCCGGGCGACTCAAGTCCGCTCCATCCGACTCAGGCGGCCGCGCCCGCCTTTTTAGGCTCCGCCGCCTTGACCTGCTCGACGATGGCCGCGAACGCCGCCGGCTCGTTGACGGCGAGATCCGCGAGCGCCTTGCGGTCGATCCCAAACCCGGCGAGCTTCACGCCGGCGATCAGGCGGCTGTAACTGAGCCCGTGGGCCCGCGCGGCCGCATTGAGGCGCTGGATCCACAGCGAGCGGTAGTCGCGCTTCTTGAGCTTGCGTCCCGCATACGCGTACTGGCCGGCCTTGATGATGGCCTGCTTCGCGGCGCGGAACACCTTGCGTCGCGCGTTGAAATAGCCCTTGGCTTTGCCGAGGACCTTCTTGTGCCGGCGTCCTGCGACGACGCCACGCTTGGCTCGTGCCATGTCACTCTCCTAATCAGTGGCGTCGTTCAATGGTTCGGCAGCAGCTGCGCAACCCGGTTGACGTCGGTCTCATGGACCATCTTCCCCGAGCGCAGCTGACGCTTACGCTTCGAGGGCTTCTTCGTCAGGATGTGACGCTTGTGGGATTGGCCACGCTTGAAGCCTTTCGCTGTCTTGCGAAAACGCTTCGCCGCGGCCCGGTTGGTTTTCAACTTGGGCATCGTCGGTCTCCTGCCGGACGGTCTCCCGCCGGCGCTTTGTAACCCTGTCGCACCGCTCGGCTCGGGGCCGCGCGGGCTCGGGGCGGGCTCGGCCGGCACCGCAGTTCGCGGCCGCCGACCGGTCACTTGTCGCGCGCTTCACAGCGCGATCCTCATCGCGGGGCGGCGGGCACACGCCGCCACCCCGCCAATCCGCCTGCGGCAAGAACTACTTCTTCTTTGCCGCGAACATCATCACGAGCTGCTTGCCTTCCATCAGCGGGTTCTGCTCGATGACGGCGTGCGTCGCCAGATCCTGAACGAGCCGATCCAGCATCCGGCGCCCCACTTCCTGGTGCGCGAGCTCCCGGCCGCGGTACCGCAACGTCACCTTGGCTTTGTCGCCCTCGGTGAGAAACCGGATGATGTTGCGCAGCTTGATCTGGTAATCGTTCTCGTCGGTACCCGGGCGAAACTTCACTTCCTTGACCTGAATCTGCTTCTGTTTGCGCTTGGCCGCGTGCGCCTTCTTGTTCTGCTCGAACAAAAACTTGCCGAAGTCCATGACCCGGCAAACCGGCGGCTCCGCGGTCGGCGACACCTCGACGAGATCCAGTGCCTGGGAGAGCGCGAGCGCCAGCGCCTCGGCCCGCGTCATCACACCTGCCTGGCTGCCGTCGGCTGC
>DATNHZ010000208.1:0-11124 GCA_035604655.1 Steroidobacteraceae bacterium
CGAACCGTCAGCAGGGGGAAATACGGACCCCCGCCCACCCCTGCCGCAGCGCCCGTCCGGACGCCCAAACCCGCACCGGCCCGGCCTTTTCGGGGGCGTCAGTGCATGCCGAGCGCGACGATCCGAAACCGCACCCCGAGCTCGTCCTGGACCGCCAGCGCCCCGAGGCCGACGCTGAATGGCGCGATCCCGAGAGCAGCCTGGGACACGTTGAACCGGCCGCTGATCGTGAGCGTGTCGCCCTCGGCGGTGACCGACAGCGGCACGCTGAGCTCCGTTGCCTCACCACGGACCTCGAAGCTGGCGCGCGCCGCGAGCCCGGCGGGCAGCAGTTCGGTCGTACCCCGGACCCGCAGCAGCGGGAAGGCCGCGGCGTCGAGCACCTGGGGACCGAGCAGATTCTTGCGCGTGCCATCGATGTCGCCGGCGGTCGGCTGGGTCGCGAACTCCGCGCCCTCTTCGAGTCGCGCCGCCGGCTCGTCGACGATAAGCCCAGCAACCGGCAGCGAGACATCGAAGGTCGCCCCGGCAAGTGATTCCGGCGCGGCGAGCCGAATTTCGCCGGCGAGGTCCCGCGACACGATCACGTGGTTGTGGCCAAAGCGCGCGAGCGGCCCGGCCCGGTAGACGAGGATCCGAAGCTCCGAGCGCTGCGGGTCGAGGCGATAGAGCGGCCCCGCCGCGGCCGCCGGCACTGCGGTCGGCGTCGCCGGGGGCGGTCGTCGCGGCGGTGGTCCGCAGGCAGCAAGCACGAGCAGCAGCGCGAGCCAGGTGCCGGGCCGGCGGGACGCGCTGCTAGACTGGCATGAACTTCCGGGGCCTGATGCGTGCAACCGATTCCCCCTGCCGACGTGATCGTGGTGTTCGCGATGCGCGCGGAGGCGGGCGATCGCTTCGACTCGCTTGGCTCGCCGGTCCTGTACACCGGCATTGGCAAGATTAACTCGGCCTGGGCGCTCACGCGTGCGCTGATGATGCGCCGGCCCCGCCTGGTGCTCGACTTCGGTACCGTCGGCAGCCGGCGCTTTGCGCCGCACACGCTCGTGGAGTGCACCCGCTTCGTCCAGCGCGACATGGACGTGCGTCCGCTCGGAGTGCCGCTCGGCCACACGCCGTTCGACGACCTGCCGGCGACGCTCGAGGTGCCGCGGCGGTTTCACGATCTGCCCGAGGCCACCTGCGGCAGCGCCGATCACTTCGTATCGGGCCACGACGTCGGCGAGTGCGATGTGGTCGAGATGGAGGCGTACGCGCTTGCCAAGGTGTGCCGCCGCGAGAGCGTCGACTTCATGGCGATCAAGTTCGTGACCGACGGCGGCGATGCCGCTGCGCACAGCGACTGGAGCGAGAACCTGCCGCTTGCGGCCGCCGCCTTCCGCGGGATCTACGACCGCATCGTCGGCGCGACCGAGCGATGAGGCTCGGGCGGCTTCGACCCGACGGCTTCCTGCTCGCGCTGCTGGCGACGGTGGCGCTCGCCAGCGTCTGGCCTGAAGGCGGGGCCAGCGGCGGTCCACTGCATGTCGACATCCTGTCGCAGCTCGCAGTCAGCCTGGTGTTCTTCCTGCACGGTGCACAGCTGCCCCTCGAGAGCCTCTCCCGCGGCGCGCGCAATCTGAGGCTGCACCTAGTCGTGCAGGCCTTTACCTTTGTCGCTTTCCCCGCGCTCGGCGCGGTTGTGCTGGTGTTCGGCGGCAACCTGCTGACCCGCGGTCTCGGGCTCGGGTTCTTCTTCCTGTGCACGGTTTCCTCGACCATCTCCTCGGCGGTCGCCATGACCGCGGTTGCCGGCGGCAACGTCCCCGGCGCGCTGTTCAATGCCACACTGTCCGGCGTGCTCGGCGTCGTCGTGACACCGCTGCTGGTGGGTTTCGTCGCCGACACGGCCGACCTCGCGGCGCCGCTGCCGGCCGCGATCCTGAGCGTCGCGCTGAAGGTGCTGTCGCCGCTGGCGCTCGGGCAGCTCCTGCGCGCACGGCTGGCCGGCCTGCTGGGCCGCCACCGCGATGCCGTGGTGCTCGCGGACCGCGGTGCCATCGTACTGATCGTCTATGGAGCATTCTGCGATTCGTTTCGCGCCGGCATCTGGGGCCGCAGCTCTGCCAGCGGGCTGCTCGCGGTCATTGGGATTGCCTTGCTGCTCTTCTGCGCGGCGACCGTGGCGCTAATCGTGCTGTGCCGCCGGCTGCGACTGCCGGTGACGGATGAGATCGCGGCTGTGTTCTGCGGCAGCCAGAAGAGTCTCGCCAATGGCCTGCCGATTGCCAAGGCGCTGTTCGGCACCTCGCCCCTGCTCAGCCTGATCGTCCTGCCGATGATGGTCTACCACCAGCTGCAGCTGACGCTGGGGTCGGTGCTCGCGCGCCGCTACGCCGACGCGTCACGCAGAGTAGTGCGGTGAGCGCGGCGCCGCCCCAGCTGTTCGACGATGTCGGCGAGTGCGTCGAGGCGACGCTGCGTCGCCTGGGTAATCACCTGGTGATCGCCGCGCCGCTCGCGATCGGCAAGCCTAATTCGCTACTGAACGAATTCTTCAGGCGGGCAGCCCGCGATTCAAAGCTGCGACTCACGCTGGTCACGGCCCTGTCGCTCAACCGCCCGACGGCCCGCAACGCGCTGGAAGCCCGGTTTCTCGACCCCTTCGTTGCCCGCGTGTTCGGCGACTACGTCGACCTCGACTACCTCAAGGCGGCCCGCGCCGGCCGGATGCCGCCCAACATCGAGGTCCGCGAGTTCTACCTGCAGGCCGGCGCCTGGCTCGGCGTGGAGTCCGTCCAGCAGCACTACATTTCGGTCAATTACTCGCACGTGGCGCGCGACATGCTCGACCTCGGGGTCAACGTGATCGCGCAGCAGGTGGCGCTCCGCAGCCACGGCGGTCGCACCGATCTGAGTCTCAGCTCAAATCCGGATGTGACGCTCGATCTGCTGCCGCACATCGACGCGGCGCGAGCCGCCGGCCGCGATGTGCTGCTGCTGGGCGCGGTCAATCGGCGGATGCCGTTCATGCTCGGGGACGCCGTCGTGCCACCGGAGCGTTTCGACTACCTGCTCGACCACCCGCGCTACGAGCACGATCTTTACGGCCCGCCGAGCGAGCCGATCGGCGATGCGGAACATGCCATCGGGGTCAATGCCGCGGCGCTGGTGCGCGACGGCGGTACGCTGCAGCTCGGTATCGGCGCGATGGCCGATGCAATCGTCTATGCATTGCAGCTCCGGCAGCAGCGCAACGCGGTGTTCCGAAGCGCGGTCGCGGCGACCGGCACGGCGGAGCGGCATGCGGCCGAGATCGCCTCGCTCGGCGGCCTCGCGCCGCTCGAGCGTGGCCTGTACGCCTGCAGCGAGCTGTTCGTCGACGGGTTTCTCGACCTGTATCGCACCGGGATCCTGTCGCGTCGCGTCTATCCGCACGCGACGCTGCAACGGCTGCTCGATGCGGGCGAGGTCACCGAGCGCCTCGACATCGAAACGCTGGTCGCACTTGCGCGGGCCGGCGTCACTGCGCTCGAGGCCGGTGATTTCGCGGCGCTTGAGCGCTGCGGGCTGTTCCTGCCCGGCACCCGCTTCGCGCCACCGATTGGCATTGTCGCTGCCGATGGCACGCGAATCGAGGCGAGGCTCGATGAGCCGGCCACCCGGGCGCGGATCGCGGAGCGCTGCCTTGCGCGTCGCCTCAGTGGCGGTCACGTGCTGCATTCGGGCTTCTTGCTGGGGCCCCGCGGGTTCTATGCGGCGCTGCGCGAGCTGGCGGAGGACGACCGCGAGCGCTTCTGCATGACGCGTATCAGCTACACGAATACCCTCGCAGGCTCGGACTACGCGCTGCGCCTCGCACAGCGCCGCCACGCCCGGTTCATCAACTCGACGATGATGGTGACGGGCCTCGGCGCCGCGGTCTCGGATGCACTTGACTCCGGCCAGGTTGTCAGCGGCGTTGGCGGGCAGTTCGACTTTGTCGCCATGGCCCACGAGCTGCCCGAGGCGCGGTCGATCGTGCTGGTGCGCAGCACGCGCTCGCACAACAACCGCGTGCGGTCCAACATCATCTGGAACTACGGCCACGAGACGATTCCGCGGCACCTGCGCGACATCGTCATCAGCGAATACGGCATCGCCGACCTGCGCGGCCGTTGCGACCGCGACTGCGTGGCGGCCCTGCTGGAGATAACCGACTCACGCTTCCAGGCGACGCTGCTCGCTGACGCGCTGCGCGCCGGCAAGATCGAGCGTGGCTATCGCATTCCGGACGCGGCACGCGGAAACACTCCGGCCGCACTCGCAGCCGCGCTGCGCCCACTGCGCGCGCAGGGCCTGTTCTCGGAATTTCCGTTCGGCACGGACTATACGGCCGAGGAAGCGGTGCTGGTGAAAGCGCTCAGGCGGCTGGAGGCGTCGACGGCAACGCGCGCCGGCCGCCTGCGCGCCGCGGTCGGTGCCCTGTCGGCGCCGGTGGACAGTCCCGAGCTCGCCCCGTATCTCGAGCGGCTGAGGCTCGCGGCGCCGCTCGGCTGGCGCGAGCGGTTGACGGCCCGGCTCGCCGCAGCCGCGGTCCGCGACGTGCTCGCGACGCGGGCCTAGTTGCGGCAACTCCCCGGTCAGCGACCTGCCTCGGCGAGCAGCCGGTCGATCATCGCGAGCGCCTGGCCGAGATAGCTCGCGCCGAAGAGATTCAGGTGGTTGAGCACGTGGTAGAGGTTGTGCAGGTCGCGGCGCACGCTGGCGCCTTGATCGAGCGGCCAGGCGGCCTGGTAGGCATCGTAGAAACGCGCGCCGAAGCCGCCGAACAGCCGCGTCATCGCGACGTCCGCTTCCCGGTCGCCGAAATACGCGGCCGGATCGAATATCACCGGTGTCCCGCCGACCAGCACACCCCAATTGCCCGCCCATAGGTCCCCATGCAGCAGGGACGGTACCGGTCGGTGGCTCGAGTAGAAGACGCCGGTCAGCTCGACGAGCCGCGAGCCGCGCTCTTGAAGGCGCCCGCCGTAACCGTTCCGGTCGGCGAGCGCCAGCTGCGGCGCGAGCCGCCGGCGCGCCACGAACTCGGCCCAGTCGTCGAGCCAGGCGTTCGTCTGCGGCGTCCCGCCAATATAATTGTCGTGCGCGAAGCCGAATGCGGCGGCGCGACGGCAGTGTAGCGCAGCGAGTTGCTCTCCAAGCACTGCTTCCACCGCCGAATCCGCAGGCTCGAGGTCAAGCCATTCGAGGGCGAGCCACGCCGCTGTGTCGGTGGTGCCGGTGCCGGCGACCGCCGGCACGCGCACGGCCGCTGCGGCCGTGAGTTCCGCAAGGCCCGCCGCCTCGCTCACCAGCCGCGCCGCCGCCGACAGCGGCGCGGCCTTGACGAACAGCCGTCCCGCACCGGTGCGCCAGCACCACGTTTCGCCGAATGTGCCCGCGCCGACGGCGTAAGCGGGGCGAGGCGCCACCGGCCGGCCCGTCGCGCCGGCGATCGCCGCGGCCAGCGCCGCGTAGCGACCGCTCACAGCGCCTCGGCAGTCCGTGCGATCCGTTCCGCCTGGCGTCGCAGCATCGGCCCGAAGCCCGCCCGATCGTAGAACTCCCCCAGCGTCGCGAGATCCGGTGCGGCCCGGCGCAGCGCGGCGGGCTCGGCCTCGAGCGGCATGTCGCAGGCGATCCGCGTGAGTTCGCGGGCGAGGTAGGCGGCAGCCCGGTGTTCCTTGAGCCGCGCGATGACCCCCGCGGCGCCGCGGATCCCCAGCGTCGTGACTTCGGTGAGGCTGGCGTACAGATGGTCGAGCGACTCGAAGTGGGCAAGTAGTGCCGCCGCCGTCTTGCGGCCGATGCCCGGCACGCCCGGAATGTTGTCGACCGCATCGCCGGTGAGCGCAAGGAAGTCGGCCATGCGCTCGGGGTCGACGCCGAAGCGCCGCGCAATATCCGTGTAGCCGAAACGCTCCCCCGCCGTGTAGTCCCAGAACTCGTCGCCGACACGCACCAGCTGGGCAAGATCCTTATCGCGAGTCACCAGCGTCGTGGCGAAACCAGCAGCGCGCATGCGCGTCGCCAGAGTGCCGATAATGTCGTCAGCCTCGTACTCGGCGCTGCCGAAATCGGCGACCCCGACGTGCCGGCAGAGCTCGCGACAACGACCGAATTGCTCCTTGAGGCCTGGCGGTGCGGGCTCGCGGTTGGCCTTGTAGGCGGGATAAATCCGGTTGCGAAACGAGCCCGCAAGGCTTTCGTCGAAGGCGATCGCCACATATCCCGGCCGCTCACGCTCGACGAAGTCCGACAGAAATCGCGCGAAGCCATACAGAGCGTTGACCGGGCGGCCGTCGCCGTCCGCCATGTGGTCCGGGATCGAGTAGTAGGCGCGGAAGACGAAGAAGCTGGCGTCGACTAGGTGGACGACCGGCATCGTCAGTGGAGCCACTGCCGGATCCGCAGGTGCAGCGGACTCGAGCGTGGAAAGTGCGCCAGCAGGTACTCCATCTGATCGGCCAGCACGCGCCGGCCCTTCAGATAGATGTATTCGGCATACGTCGGCGTGAACGGCACCGCCAGCAGCTGCATCCCGGCCTCTTCGGGCGAGCGCGAGGCCTTGGCGTTGTTGCAGCGGCGGCATGCAGTGACGACGTTGGTCCAGACGTCCTCGCCGCCGCGGCAAAACGGCCGGATGTGGTCGCGTGACAGCTGCTGGGTCGGGAACCGCAGCCCGCAGTACATGCATAGGTAAGCGTCGCGTTTGAACAGCGTCTCGTTGTTCAGCGGCGGCAGGTAGTTCGTGCGCAGCGCACCGGGGTTGTATGAGTGGCCGACGGTTGCGACGATGGAGCTCACGTCGACGATGGTGCGCTCGCCACTCTTGGCGTTGGTGCCGCCGTGCAGCCGGAACAGCAGCGAGCCGCACGCGTAGGCGACCTGACCCATGTGGTAGAGGCGCACCGCCTCCTTGTAGTCGATCCACTCGAGCGGCATGCCGGCAACGTCGGTGCGCAGGACCTGCTGGCTCAGGCCCGGCACGGACTGCGGACGCAGCGAGGCCTGCGGGGCTTTCGGCACCGGTGCGGCGGGTTTGGGATGACGCGATCTCGCTTTCACGCATGTTAAGATACGAAAGGCCTGTTCCATAAGCAAACGACGCAGGGCGGTCACCAAACAACGCTAATCTGGCGGCCGTGACCCTTGCGTCGCGGCCGCGCTGCCGCGCCAGCCAGGGTCAGCCGAGGAGGTTTTCGATGTCCGCCGCCCCCGCCGCTGTAAACGGGATCGTTGTCGGCGTCCCGCGCGAAACGCAGACGGGCGAAAACCGGGTCGCGCTCGTCCCGGAAATCGCCGTGAAATACGCAGCCGCGGGCGCCCGGATCCTCGTCGAGCGCGGCGCCGGCGCCGCTGCCCAGTTTCCGGATGCCGGCTACAAGAACGTCGAGTTTGCCGACGACGCCGCGTCCGTCTACGCGCGCGCCGATCTGCTACTGAAGGTCCAGCCCCTGACGCCGGCCGAGGCCGGGCTACTGAGATCGGGCGCGGTACACGCCGGGTTCATGCAACCACACAACAACCTGGCGGCCGTCAGGGTGCTCAGGGACCGCAAGCTCACGAGCTTTGCGATGGAGCTCGTGCCCCGGATCTCGCGCGCCCAGTCGATGGACGCACTGTCCTCGCAGGCGGCGATTGCGGGCTACAAGGCGGTGCTGATTGCCGCGAACACGCTCGATCGCTTCTTCCCGATGCTAACGACCGCGGCCGGCACAATCCGTCCGGCGCAGGTACTCGTGATCGGTGTCGGCGTCGCCGGGCTGCAAGCGATCGCAACGGCACGTCGCCTCGGTGCGATCGTCGAGGCCTACGACGTACGCAGTGCCACGCGCGACCAAGTGAAGTCGCTCGGCGCCAAGTTCGTCGAGACCGGCGTCACCGCCGAAGGCGCCGGCGGCTACGCCCGCGAGCTCACGGCGGAAGAGAAAGCCAAGCAGCAGGAGGTGCTCGACGGGCGCATCGCGGTGGCCGACGCCGTCATTACGACGGCCGGTGTACCGGGCCGGCCGGCGCCGCGGATCGTGTCGCGCGCCGTCGTCGAGCGCATGAAGGCCGGCGCAGTGATCGTCGACATCCTGGCCGAGAACGGCGGCAACTGCGAGCTGACCCGTGCCGGCGAGACCGTGCGGCACGGCAACGTGCGGATCATCGGGCCAGTGAACCTGCCGGCGCAGCTCGCCTACCATGCGAGCGAGATGTACGCCCGCAACCTCTACAACCTGCTGATCCCGGCGCTGAAGCTCGGCGTGCTGACCATCGACTGGAACGACGAGGTGTTCGCGGGCACCGTGCTGACGCATGACGGGCAGGTCAAGCATGAGCCCACGGCGAAGCTGCTGGCCGCAGGCTGACCGAGCCGCACGATGAGGATCAATCCATGATTGACGGCGTCATCGCAATCTACATCTTCATGCTGGCCGCGTTTACCGGCTACGAGGTAATCGCCCGGGTGCCGGTGATCCTGCACACCCCGCTGATGTCCGGCAGCAACTTCGTGCACGGCATCGTGCTGGTAGGCGCGATGTTTGCGCTATTCCAGGCCGAATCGCGCCTCGAGCAGGTGATCGGTTTCATCGGTGTCGTGCTGGCTGCGGGCAATGCGGTCGGCGGCTACGTCGTCACGGAACGGATGCTCGAGATGTTCAAGGCGAGCGGCCAGCGCAAGCCCGCCGGAGGACAGCACTGATGTCCTTCCTCAACCCCGCCGTCGCCAAGTGGATCATCGACGCCGCCTACATCCTGGTCGCGTTCCTGTTCATCATGGGATTGAAACGCATGAGCTCGCCGGTCACGGCGCGCGGCGGCATCCTGTGGGCCGGCCTCGGCATGCTGATCGCGACGCTGGTGACATTCTTGGCACCGGCGATGATGCCGACCGCCGCGCAGCATGCGGCCACCAACTTGGCGCTGGTGATTGCCGCGATCGCCGTTGGCGGGGCGCTCGCGTGGTGGTCCGGCAGGCGCGTCGCGATGACGAACATGCCGCAGATGATCGCACTGTACAACGGCATGGGCGGCGGCGCAGCCGCGGCGATCGCCGCGGTCGAGCTCTACAAGGGCGGCGACCGCGGACTCGCCTTCACGACCTTGGCCGTGCTCGGCGGGCTCATCGGGTCCGTGTCGTTCGCCGGTTCCGGCATCGCATTCGGCAAGCTGCAGGGCCTGATCAAGCGCTCGCTGCGTTTTCGCGGCCAGCAGTTCCTCAACGTGCTGATCCTGGGCGGTGGCATCATTCTCGGCGGTCTGGTCGCAACCGGGGTCGATGCGAGTCCAGGTGTAGTGACCGCATTTTTCGCGCTGGCCCTGATACTCGGCATCACGATGACGCTGCCGATCGGCGGCGCTGACATGCCTGTCGTGATCTCGCTGTACAACGCACTGACCGGTCTCGCCGTCGCGTTCGAGGGCTTCGTGCTGAACAACGCCGCGATGATCATCGCCGGCACAGTGGTCGGCTCGGCCGGCACGCTGCTGACGCAGCTGATGGCGAAAGCCATGAACCGGTCGCTCAGCAACGTGCTGTTCTCCGGTTTCGGCGACACCGGCGGTGCGGCGACCGGCGAGGTCAAGGGCTCGCAGAAACCGATCGAGGCGAGCGATGCCGGCGTCATGATGGCGTTCGCGCAGAAGGTCATCATCGTGCCCGGCTACGGCATGGCGGTCGCGCAGGCGCAGCACAAGGTCTGGGAGCTGGCGCAGCTGCTGCAGCAACGCGGCGTCACCGTCAAGTTCGCGATTCACCCGGTTGCAGGCCGCATGCCGGGGCATATGAACGTGCTGCTGGCCGAAGCGGGCGTGCCGTACGATCTGATCGCGGACATCGAGGAGGTCAACGCCGAGTTCGAGACGACCGACGTCGCGCTGATCATCGGTGCCAATGACGTGGTGAATCCGGTGGCACGCAGCGACAAGTCGAGTCCTATCTATGGCATGCCGATCCTGAACGCGGACAAGGCGCGGAACGTGATCGTCATCAAGCGGGGCCAGGGCCAGGGGTTCTCAGGAATCGAGAATGCCCTGTTCTATCTCGACAACACGCGCATGCTGTACGGCGATGCTCAGGGCGCGGTCAACCAGCTCATCCATGCGGTGAAGTCGGTGGCCTGACGCTCCGGACGGGAAATTCGGCCACGGCGGCCGATCGCATCACTGCTGCCGGCGCTCAGCCTTTCGTCTTCTCGCTCTTCTCGCTCTTCTCGCGCACCGGCAGTGGCACGTTGCACAGGTCAATCCGGCCCGCCGCGGTCTTGTACCAGACGTCGCGGCGGTTGCGGCGAATCTCGACCAGTTTCTGGAACAGCGGCGTGTCGGTCCGCAGCACCTCGAGCGGCAACCGCTCTGCGGGCGGCAGTTCGGCCGCGACCCGCACCGTCTGGATCGGCACGCGTTGCTCGGGCTGCTCGTAAAAGCCCAGCTCGCCCGTGCCGCGTGGCAATGACGACAGCAGCTCGATGCCCCAGACGATCCGGCCAACCAGCGCCGCGTTGCGATCGAGCTGGCGCGGCGCCTGGCCGATCACGGCGTACAGCTCCGTGCCGATAGCGGTCGCCGGATCGTTGTCGCGCCCGACGCCGACCATTCCGTAGCAGTGCACGAGCCAGGCCTCGCCGTCGGCGCCGCTGCGCGCGACCGGAAAACCGCCGGCGAACCCGACTTCCGGCGCATACGTGTCCGGATCCTTCAGGCGCACGTAGGGCGTCGGGACGCCGGAGCGCGTGAACTCGGCAGGCAGCCGGCGTTCACCGACATCCGGCCGGCTGCCGAGCGGATCACCCCACTGCGCCACGAAGTTGTCCTGCACGCGGGTGATCGCGAGGCCGTCGTACCAGTGGGCGCGCGCAATCGTCTCAATATTGGCCACGTGCCGCGGCGCAAACGCCGGCGCCAGCTCGATCACCACCCGGCCGGTCGCGAGTTCGATGTACAGCGTGTGGTCCGGATCCAGCGTCCGCCAGTCGCCCGGCTTGGAGGTGGCCAGCAGCTCCCGCATCGTGGTCACGCGGGCCGGATTCTTGACAACGACTGGCGCCGGAGCCTGCGCCGGCAGCGGTCCTTCGGCCGCGGCGCCCGCGGCGGTGACCAGCGCGATCGCCATCGCAACCAAACGAACGGTCGACA
>DATNHZ010000209.1:0-10472 GCA_035604655.1 Steroidobacteraceae bacterium
CGACCGTCACGGAGTCCGCTGCGAAGCAGACATTGACTGTACCGCTCCCGGCGCCGAGGTACTGACACAACCGGCACCAGCAGACTCGCGTCGTGATCGGTTCCGACGTACACCGGTAACGCACGGCCCTGCAAAAGCACCCACCGGTGATCTCCATGTCCTCACCTCTCACGCCCGCCAGCGACTTTGCCCGCCGAGTGTAACGAACTCATGCGGGGTCCCGATACGGCTCGCGCTGAACCATGATTCAAACCGTGCGGGCGCCGGCCGCGTCCAATTGGCGTGACCCGGATGCGCCGAGACGCGCTCGCCGCGAGACGAAGTGTGATCTGCAGCCTGCCGCGGCGCCTATGCTGAACATTGCCGCGAATAACCCTGACCAAGAGGAACTCTGTATGTCAGTCCGTCTCTCCCAACTCCTCCCGGCCCTGGCCGTCACAGCCGCCGTGTGCTTGCCGTGCGTCGCGCCCGAGGCCGCGGTCGATGCACCGGGAATTCGCATCGCGTACGGCGACCTCAACCTCGCCACGCCCGCGGGCGTAGCGATCCTGTACCAGCGCATCCTTGGAGCCGCAAAGCAATACTGCGAGCCCGACCGCGTCCTCACCGGCGCGCGTCTGTCGCCGAACTACGATCACTGTGTCCAGACGGCGGTCGCGGCAACCGTGCGAAAGATCAACCAGCCTGGGTTGAGTGCGTTGCACGCGGCTCGCAGCGGTGCGGGCGGCGGCCAAAGCTAAAGCGACGCGCACCGGTCGCTGTGCGAGGCCACGCGCCAGCGACCGGGTTCGGCCGTTGATCCCGGCGCGTGTCACGCACCGAGCCGTGGCGGGCGCGCCGTAACCCGCCTCGGCCATGACGCGGTACGGAATGCGATCGCTGCTCGAATTGATCGGGGCTGTCGCAGGGCGCAGGACCGCGCCGCGCCGGGATTGACGGCCATTTCGTTCGAGCGCGCGCCCCGCGGACTTGCGACGGGAACTCTTGCGGCCTATCGCGATCGGATAGCCTGCCACGACAGGCACCCTGCTACGATTGGTGCCGCGCCGGCGACGGTCGCGGGCGGGAAGCGGCACGCTGCGAAGGCCGTGCCCGAACGTCAACCGCCCGTGCCCCGGAACGTTAACGGGCCGGATAAGGAGGCCACAGTGTTGCGCAACCGAGTCTGGTGTCTCTTGTTCGCGACGCTTGCCTGCGCCGGGTCGGTCAGTTCGGCCTGCGCAGACGAGGGACTCGGGGCCTATGCCGGCTTCGGTGTCGGACAGTCCGAGATCAATGTCGACTCCCTCGACTTCAGTGCCCATGCCACCGGCTGGAAGGCACTGTTCGGCCTGCGGCCAATCAGCCTGTTCGGAGCGGAAGTGGAATACGTCGACTTCGGGAGCCCGCACGGCGTCAGCAGCTTCGGTCGTGTCGACACGCAGGCAAGCGGGCCGGCTGTATTCGGCCTCGGGTATCTGCCGCTGCCGCTCCCGTACCTGGATATCTACGGCAAGGCGGGCCTCTCGAATGTTCAGCAGCGCGCAACCGTGAGACTTGCGTCGGGATTCGGAACGTGCGCGATCGGTGTGGGGTGCGACGGATTCAATCGGACAGAATCCGAATTTGCCTGGGGTGCCGGTTCACAGATCAAGTCCGGGGCGTTTGCCGTGCGCCTCGACTTCGAGCAGCTTCGGGCTTCGGGCGGCAATCTGAATTTCAGCTCCGTCGGCTTTCTATGGTTCTTCCGCTAGCGCGACGCGCAGCCATTCGGGCCTAACACTGCCGGTGAATCCGGTCGAGCGCTTTCCGAAGATCCGTCGCATAGCTCGCCTGAACCCAAAGATCGAATCCATCGGTCCGGCGCGCGAGCACGACCGGGCAATCGAACAACTGCAGTGCGGCACAGTCCCGGTGCGCGAGCATTGCGGTCACGTCGGTTCCCGATGACAGCAGTCGGTCGGCTCCAGATCCGGTAATTGTCAGTTCGCGCCACTTCCCGTCGACGTCGAACGCAACGCCTACATCCGCGCGCCCGAGCGAATCGATCTGCCGTGCGAGGTCCGGGGTCGGTGCCGGCAATAGGAATCTCCCCGGCGCGAAATGCAACAGCGTCGCGCGGCCCGCCGAGTCGCGGCGCACTGTGCCGGGCGCTACGGCGAGATCCACGCCCGGTCCGCCGGCCAGCGGATATGTGAACGTCTTGAACTCGAGCACGGCCTCGGCCCTCGGACCGTCGATCCGACACTCACCTGCAGCGTCGGCGTCATGCATCGCGCTCACGACTTCATTCGCTCACCGCTAGGATCAAAGTGTACGAGCGGACTCACGCGCACCGCGGTGTCGCCACCGCGGAGCGGATCTCGGGCCACGAGCTGGGTGCCTTCGGCAGCGAGCGAGCGAGCGACCAGCGCCAGGCCGATCCATTCGCGCAGCGCCGGGCTGTAGACGGCCGAGGTGATGTGGCCAACCGAGCGGTTCGGCACGGCGACCGTCGTGATCTGCGCGCCACCCAGGATCGTCGCCTTGCCGTCGACGGTCCTGAGCCCTACGAGCCGCGGTCGCGAAGCCTCGTGGAATGCCGGCCGGTCGAGCAGCGGCCGCCCAATGCAGGGATTGCCGAGCTCGACCAGGCCGTCCATGCCGAGGTCGTGCGGCGTGGTCTGGCCGTTCAACTCAGCGCCCACGAGGTACCCCTTCTCGACCCGCAGGATGTCGAGCGCCTCAAGGCCGTACGGCTCAAGACCGCCATCGACCAGCGCCTGCCAGAGCGGCACGGCGATCGCCGGCCGGCAGTGCAGCTCGAACGCGAGCTCGCCGGAGAAGCCTGCGCGCAGCACCCGAAGCTCTCGGCCGTGCCAGCGACCGGTCGCAAAGTCCATGTGCGTCAGTCGTCCGAGGTCCGCGTGCCATGCGCTGCCAAGCACATCCCGCAACGTGTCGCGACTCGCCGGGCCTGCGACCACGATGACTGCCCAGGCTTCGGTAACGTCGGTGAGCGCCACGTCGCGACCGCCCCACTCGGTATCGGCGTAATGCTCGAAGTGCGCCAGCATGTGCCCGGCATGCCCCGAGCTAGTCGTCGCGAAATACCGGTCATCGGCGAGCCGCAGCACGATGCCGTCATCGAGCACCATCCCATCCTCGCGCAGGTTGACCATGTACTTGCTGCGCCCGACCTTGATCGTGCTCGCTCTATTGAGATACATCCGGTCGAGGTAGGCCGCCGCGTCCTGGCCCGCAACTTCGATCTTGCCGAGCGTCGAACCGTCAAGAATTCCACCGACCGCACGCACCCGTGCCGCCTCCGCAACCCCGGCGGCAAATGCGTTGGCGCCGTTCGCACGGTAGTAGCGCGTGCGCATCCAGTATTCCGCGGGTTCAAGCACGCCGCCGTGACCCTCCTGCCACTCGTGCAGTGGCGTTCGTCTGGTCACGCGTATTTGCTGCCCGCTGCGATGGCCAGCGAGCGCGGCGAGCGTGACCGGATGGTACGGTGGCCGCGTGCGGCTCGTGCCGACTGCCAGCAGCGTCTCGCGCTTCAGCTCTGCGACGATCGCCGCGCCGAGAACGCCGCTCGTCCGGCCCTGCTCCGTCCCGACGCCGAGCGTCGTATAGCGTTTGATGTGCTCGATGTCGATGAAGCCTTCCGCAAGCGCCTGGCGAAGGTCGGCCACTGTGACGTCGTTCTGGAAATCGACGAACTGCCGCTTCTCCTGATCCGTCGACGCCGGCGAGCTCCAGAATGGCGCGAGTCGCGGCGGCCCATCCCCGTACGCAATCGGGGCCGGTCCGGCACTGCCAGCCGTACCAACCGCGCGCGCCGCGCGTTCGCCGGCCGCAAAACCGTCCGCGACAACAGCTGCGAGATCGAGCGCGCCGTTGCTCGCGCCGGCGCCGGTCCGCCACTCTGGCTGACCGGCGGCGATGAACGCGGCACTGCAATCGGCATAGCGGCGCTTGCCGCCCTCGTGAAGGCCCGCGTGGATCGCGGGCGACCAGCCGCCGCTCACCAGGATCGCGTCGCAGGCGATGCGACGCTCGTCGTGAGGCGAGGCAAGGGGCGCGACACGGGCACCGTGTACGGCGGCCCTGCCCTCCGTCGCGAGCACGGCATAGCCCAGTAGGCACTCGATGCCGCCGCGCTGCAGTTTCGCGCGCAAATCGTTTGCCGCCGTCCCACCATCCGCGACGGCGGCTTCGGTGCGCGAGTCGACGATCGCGCGAACGCGGAGCCCAGCAGCGACGAAGCGCCCGGCCGCGGCATACAGTCGATCGTGGTTGCCGAACAGCACCAGATTGTTGCCGGCGGCGGCGCCGTAGCGGGCGAGATATCGCTCGGCGGCGCCAAGCAGCATGACCCCGGGGCGATCGTTGTCGACGAACGCAATCGGGCGTTCGACGGCGCCCATCGCGATCACGAAATGCCGCGGCCGGATCTGGTAGATCTTATTGCGCCCGGCGAGCCCGCCTGGCTCGGCGTGCGCGATCAACAGGCCACCGGAGCCGCCGACAATCGCTGTATCGGTCAGCACCCGTGCCCCACGGCGCCCGAGCTCCTCGGCAACCGCCGCAACCCACTGGCCGCCCGGGCGACCGTCGATCGTACCGCCTTCGAACTCGAGTTCTCCGCCGCACTCCGGCTCGCGCTCACAGACGACGACCCGGGCGCCGGCACGGGCCGCCGCCAGCGCCGCGGCAAGCCCCGCCGGCCCGGCGCCGCCGACCAGCACATCGCACGACAGATGCTCGATCGCGGGCGGCGGCAGCGTCGAGACGCCAGGCGCTTCGCCAAGTCCGGCGAGGTTGCGAACGATCGTCTCGTAGCTCCGCCACGACGGCCACATGAAAGTCTTGTAGTAGAAACCAGCGCCAAAGAACCCGCCGCCGACCTGCAACAGCGACGCTACGTCGCAGTGCAGCGACGGCCATCGGTTCTGGCTGCGGAATTCGAGACCGTCGGTGAGAACGAGCAGTGGCGCCGGAACGTTTGGAATGACAGTCGGCCTGCTACCGACCGTCAGCAGCACATTCGGCTCCTCCGGCCCCGCGGTGAGCAGCCCACGCGGGCGGCGATACTTGAGGCTGCGGCCGAGGAATCGCACGCCGTGCGCGAGCAGCGCCGAAGCCGCGGTATCGCCGCGCTGGCCGGTGTACTGCCGGCCGTCGAACGAGAAGCGGACCGGCGCGGACGCGAGCCGCGAGCCGACCCGGACTTTCGCGGGGCTCATGGTCCACCCCCGCCCATCAGCTCGAGCTTCAGCACCTGGCCCGTCGAAGGATTGCGGCGGATCAGCAGCCAGGCGCGACAGCCGTGCACGTGTTGCCAGTGCTCGAGGCTGTCCTCGAGCCGGTTCGCCCGCTCGTAGACCTGCGCGTACGCGTTGCTGTCGGGTTCGGGCAGCGTCTTGCGGAATTCGAACTCCTGGAGGTCGCGCGGACCGCAGAACGGGCACGTCAGACGCGTCACAGCCGCACCGGAAACGGGCCACCGCCGCGTTCGTCGAGCAGGTGGCCCGTCGCGAAGCGCGCGAGCCCGTGCGCCCGAATGAGGTCGGGCGCCGTGCCGGTGGCGACGAGCGTGGCACATGCGGCGCCCGAGGCAGGGATGGTCTTGAATCCGCCATAGCACCAGCCGCCGTTCACGAATACGTTGTCGTATCGGATACGGTCGATGATGAAGCTGCCGTCCATCGTCATGTCCTGGACGCCAGCCCAGTGGCGCAGAATCCGCAGCGAAGCAAGCTGCGGCAGGAGTGCCACCGCGCTCTGGACGACATCCTCGAGCCGGAACCACTGGCCTTCCTGCGTGTACGACGGAAACCCGTCCATGAACCCGCCCATCAGCACGCCGCCGCGATCCGACTGCGTGACGTAGCACTCTCCGTGCGGGTAGACGTACACGAACACCGAACTCACGAGCGGCTTCACTGGCTCGGTAACCATCGCCTGCAGTAAGTGGGTCTCGATCGGCAGGTGCACGCCCAGCATCTCGCCGATCGCCCCGGTGTGGCCCGCGACCGCGAACACGATCCGATCGGCCTTGACGTAGCCGCGCCTCGTCTCGACACCGGTCGCGATTCCGCCTTCGGCGCGCACCCCTGTGACCTCGCAGTCCTCGATGATGTCGACGCCGAGCGCCGTCGCTGCCCGCGCATAGGCCCATGCGACCGCGTCGTGTCGCACCGTACCACCACGGCGTTGCAACAGCCCTCCGACGATGTCGAAACGACGGGGACCGGAGGCGGCCAGCTCCGGCGCGAACTTGAGCACGCCGCGACGATCGAGAAGTTGCGCATCGATGGCGGCGAGGCGCATCGCATTGCCTCTCCGGGCGAGCCCGACCATCTCACCGTCCGACAGCGCTAGGTCGACGATCCCGCGCGGGCTGTACATCACGTTGTAGTTGAGGTCGTGCGACAGACGCTCCCAGCGCCGCAGCGAGTCCTCGTAGAAGTAGTGGTTCTCCGGCAGCAGGTAATTCGAGCGCACGATCGTCGTGTTGCGCCCGACGTTGCCGTAGCCAACCAGCCGTTTTTCGAGCACCGCCATCCGGCGGATGTGATGGTCGCGCGCCAAGTGATATGCGGTCGCCAGTCCGTGTCCACCAGCGCCGACGACGACGACGTCGTAGGCTTCCCGAAGCCGTCGGCCGCTCCAAAGCGGCCGCCAGTAGCCGGTGCCCGCCAGACGTGCGCGCAGCAGTGCCCAGGCAGAGTACCGCGGTTCTGGCCCTTTCACCGGCACACCTCGCGGTCGGCCTTGGCGGCGCCAGTGACGCGTGCGCCGCGGGCGGACCAGCGTGTTCTTGATGGATACGGCCAAGCATACACGCGGCGCCCGGCCGAAGGCGGGCCGGATTACCAACACACTGGTGCGGCAGGCCTGGGCGGCCGCGACCCGCCGCGGGGCATAATGAGCCGCTCGCGGCGTGGGGAAGGCGTGTGAAGACTCACTACAGGGTCGTCGTGATCGGCGGCGGCATCGTCGGCACCAGCGTGCTCTATCAGCTTGCCCGGCTCGGCTGGTCGGACAGTGCGCTCATCGAGCGCGCGGAGCTGACAGTTGGTTCGACGTGGCACGCCGCAGGTGGATTCCACGCCCTCAACGATGATCCCAACATAGCCGCGCTCCAGGCCTACACGATCAACCTGTACAAGGAGATCGAGCAGGAGAGCGGCCAGAGCGTCGGCATGCATATGCCGGGCGGCTACAGCCTCGCAACGACTCCCGCGCGGTGGGAGTGGCTCAAAGCCGAATGGGCGCTGTACCAGACCTTGGGGATCGGCACGCGGCTCGCCAGCCCCGACGAAATCGTCGCCGACTGCCCGATTGTTGATCCGACGGGGCTTTTGGGCGGCCTGTTCGACCCGCACGAAGGTGCCGTCGATCCGCACGGCGCGACGCATGCATTCGCCGCGGCGGCGAGAAAGCGCGGGGCGGACGTCATTCTGCGGAACCGCGTGCTGGCGCTCGCTGCGCAGCCCGACGGACGGTGGCGACTCGAGACCGAGCATGGCGCCGTCACGACAGAGCACGTTGTCAATGCAGCCGGTCTGTGGGCGAGGCGTGTAGGTCGGATGGCCGGCGTCGACCTGCCGCTGACGCCGATGCAGCATCATTACCTGGTCACGGAAGATCTGCCGGGGCTGGTCGCGCGCAAGGATGAGATGCCGTGCGTGACCGACCTCGAGGGCTTCACGTACCTGCAGCAGGAACGCAAGGGCGTGTTGCTCGGCATCTACGAACGCAATCCCCGCCACTGGAAGACCGAGGGGGCCGACTGGGAGTACGGGATGGATCTGATCCCGGAGGAGATTGATCGCATCAGCGAGGAACTGGCCATAGGTTTCCGGCGCTTCCCGTCGCTCGCGGCTGCTGGAATCCGCCGCTGGGTCAACGGAGCGTTTACATTCACACCGGACGGCAACCCGCTCGTCGGCCCGGTGCCGGGGCTGCGCAATTACTGGACGGCCTGCGGCTGCATGTCGGGCTTCTCACAGGGCGGCGCCATTGGCCTCGTGCTCGCGCACTGGATCGTCGACGGCGACCCCGGGGCCGACGTCTTCGGCATGGACGTCGCGCGCTATGGTGCCTTTGCGAGCAACGATGCGTACCTCCGCGACACCACCGCGCAGTTCTACGCGCGGCGGTTCGTGCTCGCCTATCCAAACGAGGAGTTGCCGGCGGGTCGTCCGCTCAAGACGGCGCCGGTCTACGATCTGCAGGCGGCCGCTGGTGCTCGCTTCGGCGTCGTGTGGGGTACGGAAACCCCGCAGTATTTCGCGCCCGGACGGCCGGATTTCGTCGAGACGCCCTCGGCGCGGCGTTCGGACGCGGACGACTTCGTCGCGGCCGAGGTAGCCGCCACCCGCTCGAACGCTGGCCTGCTCGATGCCGGTGTCTATGCCCGCTACGAGGTGTCGGGCCCGGGCGCCGAGACCTGGCTCGACCGCCTGCTCGCCAACCGGATACCTGCGATTGGACGGATTCGCGTTACGCCGATGCTGAACCCCGCCGGAAGGCTGATGGGTGATCTCACCGTGAGCCGGCTCGAGGACACCCGGTTCTGGCTGGTGGGTTCGTATTACCTGCAGGAGTGGCACCTGCGGTGGTTCCGTGACCATCTGCCCCGGTCCGGCGTCCAGATCGAGAACCTCTCGGAGAGCTGGCTCGGCTTTTCGCTGTCGGGGCCGCGCTCACGCGACCTGCTGGCGCGGCTCACCCGCGAGGATGTCGCAGACGCGGCGCTGCCGTTCCTCAGCCTTCGGCGCCTGGATGTCGGCCTCACGCAGGCAATCGTCGCGCGTCTGTCGCTCACTGGCGAACTCGGCTATGAAATCACGGTCCCGGCGATGCAGCAGCGTACCCTGTGGAATGCGCTCGCGCGCGAGGGTGCCGAGCTCGGAATGCGGCCGATCGGCATGCGCGCCCAAGACAGCCTCCGGCTCGAGAAAGGCTACGGCGTCTGGTCGCTCGAGTTCGCACAGTCGTACACGCCCGCCATGTCCGGACTCGAACGGTTCATCGCCTTCGACAAAGGCGCGTTCATCGGCCGCGACGCCGCGCTGAAGGAACGCGATTCGGGTCCCTCTCAGCGCCTCGTCCTGCTCGCGGTTGAGGCGAGCGATGCGGACGCGACGGGATTCGAGCCGGTGTGGGCGGACAGCCGCCGAGTCGGCTTTGTAACTTCCGGCGCCTACGGCCACCACGTCCGGCAGAGCCTTGCACTTGCCTACGTGGACCGCGCGATCGCCGAGAACCCCGTGCCGCTCGAGATCCAGGTAGTCGGCGAACTTCGTCCGGCGACGATTCTTCCCGAGCCGCCGTACGATCCGCGCGGCCTTAAGCTGCGAGGCTGACGGCAGCGCAATGTCGGCTCCGACCCCAAAGGACCCGTGATGACGCTCTTTCGTACCCGTATCCGGGTCCGCTGGTGGATCTTCGCGTACATGTTTGCATTCGCGATGCTGTCGTACATGCAGCGTCAAAGCATCGCGGTCGCCGCCGAAAACATCATGCCGGCACTGCATCTCAGCCAGATGCAGATCGGTTGGCTGAACGCCTCGTTCACCGCGGCCTATACGGTGGCTCAACTGCCGGGCGGGATCCTCGGCGAGCGCTTCGGCGCTCGCATCGTCTACGTCGGGATCGGCATCGTCGGCCTGATCGCGACGCTCGCGACGCCGCTGGCGCCGGTCGTGCTGACCGGCAGCGCGCTTTTTCTCGCGCTATTGATTGCGCAGGGAACGCTCGGGCTGTCGCAGGGACCGTTGTTTCCGGTGTTCGCGGCCGTGTTGCAGGAGTGGTTTCCGGCGAATCGCTGGGCCATGGCCAACGGCCTGCAGACCGCAGGCATGAATCTCGGCGGCGCCGTGACACCGGTGTTCATCGTAGTGCTCACCGAATCGTTCGGCTGGCAGGGTGCGCTGCTGTGGGTCGGGCTGCCGGTTGCACTGCTGACGGCGGGCTGGGCCTGGTACGGGCGCGACAAGCCTCGCGACCACCCGAAGGTCATGGCCGCCGAACTCGCCGAACTCGACGGCGGAGGGAACGCGGTCAGCCCGCCGCTCACCTTCCGGCGCCTGCTTGGAATCATGGGCGATCGCGACGTGCTGTTGCTGGCGTTTTCCTACCTGTCGATGAACTACGCGTTCTACCTGATCAGCTTCTGGTCGTTCCTGTACCTGGTGCAGGTACGCCACTTCAGCGGACTCGAGAGCGGACTCGTCGGCGCCGCGCCATGGGTCGGCGCCGGCATCGGCGCCGCCATCGGCGGCTACGCATCCGACTGGCTGGCGGAGCGCTTGGGCGCGCGTTGGGGCTATCGGCTCGTGCCGCTGGTGACGCTGCCGATCGCTGGCGTGCTGCTGCTCGTGACGATTACAGTGACCACCCCTTACGCGGCCGTCGTCGCGCTTGCCTGCGCGTTCGCTGCGGTCGAGGTCAACGAGGGTGCCTACTGGGCGGCGACGATGCGCGTCGCACGCCAG
>DATNHZ010000210.1:0-11064 GCA_035604655.1 Steroidobacteraceae bacterium
CCCTGGAGCGCGAGCGTCCCGCTGCGCCCCGCAATTTCGCCGAGCACGACGGCATGCCGCGGCAGGCGTGCGACATCGATCTGCCGGCGCAGCTCGGCGAGCGTCACCAGCCGGTGGCCGCGCGCCCGCCAGGCGTCCACGAGCCGCAGGAACTCGGTCGCCAGTTGCTGACCCTCGAGTTCCGCGTGCAGCGTGAACACGTGGGCTCCGGCGGCAGGTGGCGCAGCCGTCAGGTCGAGAAGCCTGTCGATCGCGCCCCGAACGTCGAGGTCGTCGACGCCCACGAGTTCATCGAGCGTCGGTAGCGTCGTGGGCAGCTGCGGGCAGTGCGCCTGGTAGCCGCCGAACGTGGGAAGAAATGGATGGCTGCCGCGCGAGTCGCTCGCATAGTCGAGCTCTAGTTCGTCCTCGAGCGCAAACAGGGCCTCGTTCACCTGCCAGCCGGCGGCGCAGTGGGCCCGCGGGGCGACGCCGAATGCGTCGCGGTAGGCGTGCACCGCGAGCTCGACCTGGCGGCGCGTCCAGGCGGCGTCCCGGCTCGCGACGTTGTCCTGCCAGTAGACGTGGTCATAGCAATGGATGCCGGCTTCGTGACCGGCGGCCGCGGTCGCAACGAGCACGGCGCGCGCGCGACGCGCGATGTTTGGCCCGGGAAGGAGCACTCCGTACAGCAGCGTACGCAGGCCATAGTGGCTCACGACCGAGGTGCGCTGCACCTTGGCCAGGAAGCCCGGCCGGAACACGCGGCGCAGCGCCCACCCGGTGTGGTCCGGGCCGAGGCTGAAGTAGAAACTCGCGGTGATGCCGCGCGCGTTGAACGCCGCCACCAGTCGCGGCACGCCCTTGAGCGTGCCGCGGTAGGTGTCGACGTCAACCTTGAGGGCGATGTCCATGGTCCGCTCGGCGCGCGCGCCGCAACCGGCGGTCGGTGCCTCAGCCGGTGCCGCGCGGGCTGGTGTCGATCAGCTGTGCGGCGGAGGTGACCTCGGCCGCGTAGGCGTCGAAGACTGCGCCCAGGATCTCGTCCATGCCGGCGTGTGGCGCCCAGCCGAGCTCGGCCATTGTATTGGCGATCCAGGGTACCCGGCTCTGCACGTCCTCGTAGCCCTTGCCGTAGAACTCGGCCGAACCGACCTCGCGGATCCTCACGTTCTTGGCCTGCTTCGCGTAGGCCGGGTGCTGCTTGCCGATCTCGATCATTCGCTCGGCGAGCTGGCGTATCGACAGGTCATTGGCGGGATTGCCGATGTTGTAGATCTTGCCGGACGCGATGCCATCGGTGTTCTTGATGATGCGCAGCACGGCGTCGACCCCGTCGTTGACATGCGTGAAGCAGCGCCGCTGCCGGCCGCCGTCGACGAGGCTGATGTCCTCGCCGCGCGCGATGTGCGCGAGGAACTGCGTAGCGACGCGGCTCGACCCTTCTTTCGCCGTCGCCAGCGAGTCCAGTCCTGAGCCGACCCAGTTGAACGGCCGGATCAGCGTGAAATCGAGCCCATCGCGCTGACCGTACGCCCAGATGATCCGGTCCATCAGCTGCTTGCTGCACGAATAGATCCAGCGCTGTTTCTCGATGGGGCCGAGCACCAGGTTCGACTGCTGCGGGTGGAACTCGCCGTCCGGGCACATGCCGTACACCTCGGACGTGGATGGAAAGATCACGCGTTTCTTGTACTTCACGCACTGCCGGATCAGCGGCAGGTTGGCCTCGAAGTCGAGCTCGAACACACGCAGCGGCTCGCGCACGTAAGTCGCCGGCGTCGCGATCGCGACCAGCGGCAGGATCACGTCGCACTTGCGGATGTGGTATTCGACCCACTCGTGATTGATCGTGATGTCGCCCTCGAAGAAGTGGAAACGCGGGCTGTCCATGAACGGCCGGACGCGATCGTCCTGCATGTCCATGCCCCAGATCTGCCAGTCGGTGTTAGCGAGGATCGTGCGGCTCAGGTGATGACCGATGAAGCCATTGACACCGAGGATCAGGATCTTCTTCATGGGCTTGCTGCTCTTGCTTGAGCCCGCGGCTGCGGGCGGGCGGGCACGGGATCCGGCCCGAAGGTGGCGACGAAGCTCCGGCCGTCCAGCCGCGCGTCGTCGAGATAGGCCTCGCTGAGTTCAAGGCGCCCACCGTCGCCGCACTCGGCGATCAGCACCGGGCCGTCGGCGTACAGGCGCGGCTCCGCCCCGCCGGGGCGTGGCGCGTCCGGCCGCCGCCGCGTGCGGTGCACCCGGATCAGCGACTCACCGAGGCGCGCAAAGGCGCCCGGGAACGGCGGTGCCACCGCCCGAACCAGGTTGTGGATGCGGGCCGCGGGCCAGTCCCAGCTGAACTCGCCGTCGGCGGGCTTGCGGCCGCCGAAGTAGGAACCGTGCGCAAGATCGAGCGGCCGCGCCGTCGCCGTGCCGGCAATCAGTGCCGGCAGGCTGCGCCGGAGCACGGTCACGGCCGCATCGGCCACCCGCTGCGAAACGTCGAAGGCCGTGTCGTCGGGGCCGATCGGTACCCGCTGCTGGTCGACCAGCGCGCCGGCGTCGGGCTTGGCCGTCATGTAGTGCAGGCTCGCCCCCGTCTCTGTCTCGCCATTCACGATCGCCCAGTTGACCGGCGCACGACCGCGATACTTCGGCAGCATCGAGCCGTGTATGTTGAGCGCACCGCGCCGGGCCGCGCCCAGCACGCTCGCCGGCAGCATGCACCGGTAATAGAAAGAGAATATGAAATCCGGCCGCAATACCGCGAGCTCGCTGGCGAGCGTCGGGTCCGCCGGGTCCGCCGGCGTCGTCACGCGACTGCCGGCGCCGCGCGCGACCTCGGCGACGCTCGCGAACCAGCGCTGTTCGTTCGGATCGTCCTCGTGCGTGACTACGAGAGGCACGGCGATGTCCGCCTCGAACAGCGTGCCCAGGCAGCGGGCCCCGACCTCGGAGTATGCGAACACCACGGCGGTGGTGGCGGTCACGGCTGCTGGTCCAGCAGCTTGCGGCGCTCGACGGCATCGCTCAACGGAGTCGGCGGTGCGTCCGGGATCGACTCGAGCACCGCGCCGATGATGTAGCGCGGCCGCTGGCGCACCTGCAGGTAGATCCGGCCGATGTACTCGCCGAGCAGGCCGATCCCGAACAGCGCGATCCCCAGGAAGAAGAACACGATCGCGAACAACGTGAAGACTCCCTCGACCTCCGGCCCCTGTACGAGCCGCCGGACGATCAGGTAGACGACCAGCGCGCCGGACAGCAGCGACACGCCAAGCCCGACGAGCGAGAACGCTTGCAGCGGGACCGTCGAGAACCCCGTCATCAAGTCGAAGGTCAGGCGGATCAGCCGGTACAGCGAGTACTTCGAGGCGCCGGCGACGCGTTCGTCGTGTTTGACCTCGATCTCGATGGGGTTCGCGGCGTACAGCGAGGCGAGCGCCGGGATGAACGTGACGTTCTCGCGGGTCGCGTTGATCGCATCGATAACGCTGCGAGCGTAGCCGCGTAGCATGCAGCCGTGATCCGCCATCTTGATGGGCGTCGCCCGCTCGCGGATCAGGTTGACGAAGCGCGAGGCGGTACGGCGCCACCACAGGTCCTGGCGGTTGGCGCGCCACGTGCCGACGTAGTCGTGTCCGGCCTCGAGTTGCGCGAGCAGCTTGGCCACCTCCTCCGGGGGGTTCTGCAGGTCGGCATCGAGCGTCACGACGTAGTGGCCGCGCGCCCGGGCGAAGCCGGCGAGGATCGCGGCATGCTGGCCAAAATTCACCTGCAGCAGGATCACGCGCGTCTCGGCCGGGCGGCGCGTGAACTGCTCGCGCAGCAGCGCCACCGACCCGTCGCGGCTGCCGTCATTGACGAACAGCACCTCGTAGCGGCGGTGCAGTGCATCGAGCGCCGCGTACAGGCGCTTGAACAATGCCGGCAGCACCTCTTCCTCGTTGTAGACGGGAATGACGACTGACAGGATCGGGGCGGTATCGTTCACGGTCTTGCCCTCAGCGCGCAACGAGGCCGAGTAACGCGTCGCAGACGCGGTCGACGTCGCCGGTTGTCATCGCCGGAAACAGCGGCAGCGTCACGGTCTCGGCCCCGATCCGGGCGGCATTCGGGAAGGCGCGCGGATCATGGCCGAGCTGCCGATAGTAGGTGAGCCCAGGTATGGACGGGTAGTGGATCCCCACGCCGATGCCGCGCTCGCGCATGCGCGCGATGAATTCGTCGCGCGAGTAGCCGAGCCGGCCGAACGGCACGAGCACCGCAAACAGGTGCCAGCTATGCCCCCCGTCCCCGGACAGCGGCAGCACGTCAGGGTCGAGCCGCTCCTCGAGCCGCGCGAAGTAGTGGCGCGCGAGCGCGCGCCGCTGGGCGTTGAAGCGCTCGAGCGAGCGCAGCTGGCCAACCCCGACCGCGGCCGCCACGTCCGTCAGGTTGTACTTGCCGCCCGCGTCGTAGACGTCGACATTGCCAGCCGCGTCCTTGCTGATGCCGTGGAAACGCTCGCGGCCGATGGGCAGCGTCAGCGTGTCATCCATGAAGCTGAGCGCACCGCCCTCAACCGACGTCATGTTCTTGTTGGCGTGAAAACTGAAGCAGGCGACGTCACCGAAGCTGCCGATCAGGCGGTCGTGGTAGCGCGTGCCGATGGCGTGCGCCGCGTCCTCCAGAACCCGCAGGCCGCGCTCGCGCGCCAGCGCGTTGATGGGGTCCATGTCGGCCGCAAGACCTGCGAAATGCACCGGCATGATCGCGCGTGTGCGCGAGGTCACTGCGGCAGCGATCGCCACGGGGGTCGCGTTACGCGACCGCAGATCGACGTCGACGAACACCGGCCGGGCCGCGAGGCGCATCACGACGTTGGCAGAGGCGGCAAAGCTCATGGCCGGGACGATCACCTCATCGCCGGGTCCCACTCCGAGCGCCTTCAACGCCATCTCGAGACCTCCGGTGGCCGAGGTCATGACGCGCACCCGGCGGCCGCCACCCAGGTACGCAACGAGGTCGCGCTCGAGCTCGAGCACCTTGGGTCCCGAGGTAATCCAGCCGGAGCGCAGCACGGCGACGACGTCGGCAATGGTCGCCTCGTCGATCGTCGGGCGGGTGAATGGCAGAAAGTCTGGCATGGTGTTACCGGCGGCTGACGAACACGTTGTCGAAATCCTGGGCCAGGACCCGCATCTCGAGGCCATCCCCGAGGAGCCTCGCATGCGTGGCGTGCGGCACGAGTGCGTAGGCGGCAGGGGTCGCGCGCCAGCGCGCCTCGAACTCGGCCAGCGTCGCGAGGCCCTTCGCCGGCGCGAGCCGCAGTCCATAGTCGAGTTCGCCGCGCCAGATCACCGGCACCACGAGGCGCCGTGCATAGAACGGCAGCGTCCAGTCGAAAGTGTCGACCGCGAACAGTGGAGCTTCGGGGGCCAGCGGGCCCGCGGCCGCCAGCAGTCCCTTGGCAGAATAGCGCGTGCTGATCGCGGTGGCCCCGCCGGCGATCAGCGTCAGCGCGACCGCAAAACCCCCGGCGGCGAGCGTGCGGGCGCCGGCACCGAAGCTCCGCTGCTGCAGCCGCCATGCGGCGACCCCGCAAGCGACCAGAGCGACGGCGATGATTGCGAGCCAGGGCCGCAGTGCTGCGAACGTGGCGGCCGGGTCTCCGGTCAGCGTTCGGCGCCCATACAGCACGATCCCGATCGCGAGTCCGAGTCCGCACAGGACCTGCAGCAGGGCGCTCAGTCTCAGATCGGCCGACCCGCCGGGTCCGGAGGCCGAGCCGAGCAACGCGAGCGGCGGCAGCACCGGCACGATGTACGGCGCGAGCTTCGAATCCGAGAGCGAGAAGAACAGCAGCGTGAACGCGGCGCTGACCCACAGGACGCGCGAGACGTCGAACTGGCCGCGCGGCGCGGTGGCGCGCCAGCCGCCGATCAGCGCCCGCGCGACCTGTGGCAGCCACGGCAGCGATCCGAGCGCCAGGATCAGCAGGAAGTACCACCACGGCTGGTAGCGATCGTGCATTCTCGTCAGGTAGCGCTGAAAGTGCTCGCGGACGATCAAGAAGTTCAGCGCGCCCGGCTGGGCCCGTTCGACCAGCACGAGCCACGGCGCGACGAGCGCCGCGAACAGCGCGAGCCCCATGCCGAGATGCAGGTGCCGCCAGGCGCCGAAATCGCGATGCCAGCACGTGTAGAGGACCAGCACGGCTCCCGGGATAGCGAGACCGACGAGGCCCTTCGTCAGAGTTGCCGCCGCCATCGCCGCCCAGCAGGCGAGCATCCAGGCCTGCGTGCGGCATGGCGCCGCCTCGCGGTCGAGCTGGGCGAGCCCGAAGGCTGCGATGGCAACCGTCAGGAAGCAGGCGAGTGCCATGTCGAGCGTGATCAGCTGGCCCATGAACACGTAAAGCAGCATGCTGGCCGTCATCGCCGCGGCCATCAGGCCCCGCTCGCGGCTGAAGGCGCGCACGCCGAGCAGGTAGACGAATTCTAAGGCCACCGCCGCGCTCGCCGCGGTGAACAGGCGTGCCGCCCACTCGTTGTGGCCGAAGGCCCATAGCGAGAGCGCCGTCGCCCAGTACTGCAACGGCGGTTTCTCGAGGTACACAAGGCCATCCAGGTGCGGAACCGTGTAGTCGCCCGAGGCGAGCATTTCGGCGGGAATTTGCGCATAGCGGCCCTCGTCCGGATTGAACAGCGGACGCAGACCGAGCACGCCGAACCACACGATGCCGCACGCGACCAGCAGCAGCGTCCAGGCGCGGGCCTGGTGCCTTGCATCCAGATCGCGATTCATCGGGGATCGCCACAGGATAAACTTTAAGCATACCGCCCGGAGCCGAGCGCGGCCAGCGCGCGCGGCGGGCGGATGAAGCTCCGTTAATGCGGTCCTCCCGACCGCGGACTCGGGGACTGTACGCGTCGCATGGGGCTGGCGATGGTGTGTGCTGCGGCCCGGTGGGGCGGCGGAGTTGCTGTTCGGGCGCGGCGTCGTCCTGCGGCTGCACCGCCTGTACCTGGCCGCCGCAGGGGTTGAAAATCGAGCCGCCGTCCTCCATGTGCCCTGCACAACTCAGCTTTCGCCACAGGCCGAACCCGGATGGAATACCGCGACTACTACAAGCTTCTCGACGTCCCGCGGACCGCAACTGCGGACGAGATCAAGCGTGCCTATCGCAAGCTGGCGAGGCGTTTTCACCCGGACGTCAGCAAGGAGAAGAACGCCGAAGCGCGCTTCAAGGAGGTCCAGGAGGCCTATGAAGTCCTGAAAGATCCGGAGAAGCGTGCCGCCTACGACCAGCTTGGCTCCGACTTTCGCGGCGGCCAGCAGTTCCGGCCGCCACCGGACTGGGCCCGTAACTTCGAGTTCGGCGCGCGCCCACGCGGGCGTCGGGGTGCTGCCGCGGATCCCGGGTTCAGCGACTTCTTCTCGAGCCTGTTCGGCTCCGGTAGCCCGTTCGGTGATCTCGGGGGCCGGGACAGCCCCGGCTTTCGGGGTCGCGGCGAGGACCACCGGGCGCGCCTGGATCTGACGCTCGAGGAGGCCTATGCCGGGGTGAGCCGCCAGATCTCGCTGCAGCACCCGGAATTGGCAGAGGATGGGCACGTCGCGCTGCGCGAGCGTACGCTCAAGGTCCAGGTGCCGGCCGGCGTCACGGCGGGCCAGGTCATCCGGCTCGCCGGCCAGGGTGGCGCAGGTGGTCCGGACGCCGCGGGCGATCTGTTGCTCGAGGTACACCTCTTGCCGCACCGGCTGTACCGCTCCGACGGCCGGGACGTCACCGTTGAATTGCCGATCGCGCCTTGGGAAGCGGCTCTCGGCGCAACGGTGTCGACGCCGACGCTCGGCGGGCCGGTGGAGCTGCGCATTCCGGCCGGCGCCCGGGCAGGCCAGAAGCTACGGCTCCGCGGCCGCGGTCTCCCGGGCGACCCGCCGGGCGACCAGTACGTGTTGCTGAAGATCGTGCTGCCGCCGGCGGACAGCGATCGGGCGCGCGCGTTCTACGAGCAGATGCGCAAGGATCTGCCATTCGATCCGCGCGCCGAGCTCTGACCCCGGAGCTCGGACTCAGCCGATCACGGCCCCCAGCAGGCGTCCGATCGCGAAGGTGGCGCCGCCGGCGAGCAGGCCGATTCCCATCATCCGCAGGCCGCCACGCAGCGCGTTACGGCCGGTGAACAGGCTGAGCGCGAGCCCGATGCCGAACAATGCAACCAGCGTGAGTCCCGCGGCCCACAGCGTCCCCGCCGCGAGCGTCGCCCCGGCGAGAAACGGGGTCAGCGGCAGCAACGCACCGATTGCGAAGGACACGAACGAGAAACTTGCCGCACCCCACGGCGAACCGAGGTCATCCGGGTTGAGCCCGAGTTCCTCCCGCGCCAGCGCATCGAGGGCATGCTTCGGGTCCCGGATCAGCGCGTGGGCGACCTCGCGCGCGGCGTCGAGCTGCATGCCGCGAGCGGCGTAGATCAGGGCCAGCTCCTCGGCTTCTTCCTCCGGATACTCGGCAAGCTCGTCGCGCTCGAGCCCGATTTGATACTCGTACATTTCGCGCTGCGAGCGCACCGAGACGTACTCGCCCGCGGCCATCGACAGCGCGCCGGCCAGCAGCCCGGCGACGCCGCTCGTCAGCACGTAGCGCGCGTCCACGCCTGCGCCGGCGACGCCGAGGATCAGGCTCGCGTTCGACAGCAGACCGTCGTTGACGCCGAACACCGCGGCCCGCAGATTGCCGCCACCGACGCCGCGATGGCGCCGGCCGATGTCCTCGACCGTCGTCGGCATCGCGTGCCCCGCCGTGGCGGGGGCGTTGTAGACGGACAGACCACGGAGCTTGAGCGCGATCAGTGCGCCGCGCATGCGCCGCGGCCCGAGCCGGTCGGTGAGGGCGGCGACGAGCCGCGCCCGCGCGCTCGGGACGAAATCCGGAACAGCGTCGTTGAGGTGCTTGGCCCACGTGCCCGCCTGCTCCTCAGCGGCCGCAGCGAGCGCCGTGAACAACTGCTTCTTGCGGGCATCGGGTTCGGCGCTGGCGAGCCGCCGGTACAGCCACGCGGACTCACGCTCGTGGAACCAGCTCGCGCGCAGCTCCGCCGCGCGCAGTGCGGACGCTTCAGTGGTGCCGGTCATCGAGGCCGAGAATCGGAGCCACGTGCGTCACCAGGGCCCGGTCTATGTACGGCTTCTCGATGAAATCGATCGCGCCGGCGCGAATTGCGGTCACGGCGGCTGCGATTTCGGCGTCGGTCGATAGCAGGATGGTCGGTATCTGAAGGCCCCGCGCGCGCACCTGTTCGAGCAGCTCGAGTCCTGACAGATCCGGCAGGTGAGCATCAGCCACCACGCACACCGGCACGTCGGTCGCGAGCGTCGCCAGAAACTCGCGCGCGGTTGCATAACCACGCGCCTCGGCGCCGAGCGCGCTGAGCAGCACCTGCACCTTGCGCCGGGCCTCGGGGTCGGCATCGACGACGCAGACGAGCCGGCCGGCGCTGGGTAGGGGTTTGACGGGGCGAGCGGACATAAGGCGTGCGCACAGGGCGGGCGAATGGCCCACGAATTGCGATGTCGCCGAGTATCAACGGCCCCCCGCGACTGCAGTATCCGTGCATTTACTTAGCGGTACGACGCTAGCTGACGCGCTCGGCCTCGATCACCATCCGCACGAGATACGCAAGCGACGACGCGCCCATTTTCTCCATCACGCGCGCGCGGTGGATTTCCACGGTGCGCTGGCTGACATTGAGGTCGCCGGCGATGACCTTGTTGGCTTTGCCCTGGGTCACGAGGTTGAGCACCTCCCGCTCGCGCGGCGTCAGCTGCTGCATCCGCCGGCGGATCGCGTCGCGCTCCTTGAGGCCCGCACGGTTGTCGCGGTCCTTCTCGAGCGCCTGGTTGATGCGATCGATCAGGTCCTGGTCGCGGAACGGCTTCTGGATGAAGTCGACGGCGCCGTGCTGCATCGCTTCCACTGCCATCGGCACGTCGCCGTGGCCGGTGATGAACACGATTGGAATGATCGCGTGTATCTCGTTCAATCGTTGCTGGAGCTCGAGCCCGCTCATGCCCGGCATCCGGATGTCGAGCACCAGACAACCGGCACGCTCGGCGTCGAACGCGTCGAGGAACTCCTGCGCCGAGCCGAAGGTCTCGACCGGCAGTCCGACCGACTTCAGCAGCAGTCGCAGCGAGGTTCGGACGGCATCGTCATCATCGACGACGAACACGGTGGCGGGTTTTTCTTTCATCTCAGCCTCCAGGCAACGGCGGGAGCGTAAAGTAGAACGTCGTCCCGCCCCCCGGCGTCGGCCGATGGCCAAGTTTGCCGCGGTGCGCGCGAATAATCGAGCGCGATATTGCAAGCCCAAGACCCGTGCCGGCCGCCTTGGTCGTGAAGAACGGGTTGAACAGGTGATCCGCGACGGCCGGGTCGACCCCGCTGCCGCGGTCGACCACTTCCACCTCGACCTCCCCGACGCCGACGCGGGTCCGCACCAGGATCTCGCGGGGGGCCGCGGGGGCCTCGAGAGTCGCATCGATGGCGTTGCGCACCAGATTGAGGAGCACCTGCTGGATCTGGACCGGATCGACCGCGACGAGCGGCACGGTCGGAGCCAGCTCGAGCGTCAGGCGCATGTCGTTGACCCGGGCATCGGGCTCGGCAAGCATGCGCAGATCCTCGATCAGGCGATTGAGGTCGACCGACTCGGTTCGTGCGGTCCGGTTCTTGACGAACGCGCGCAGCCGGCGGATCACCTCGCCGGCACGCAGCGCCTGGGTCGTGATCTGCGTCAGCGCATCCTTGATCTCGCCCATGTCGTGACCTGCGGCCGCCAGCCTGAGCGCCGCCTGCGCGTAGGTTGCAATCGCGGTCAGTGGCTGATTGATCTCGTGCGCGAGTCCGGCGGCCATCTCGCCCATCGTGGACAGTCGCGCGACGTGCGTCAGGCGCTCCTGCCCCTGCCGCACCTCCTCGTCGACCAGCTTACGGTCGGTGATATCGTGGATCGTTCCGGTGATGACCAGCGACTGGCCGTCGGGGCCGGGTTGCGTCTGGGCCATGGAATGGACGTGGCGCGTCGTGCCGTCGCGGCGCAC
>DATNHZ010000211.1:0-23046 GCA_035604655.1 Steroidobacteraceae bacterium
CGCTCGAGCGCGTGCACCTGCGCGTCGATCCGGCGCGCGCCGCGCGCCAACTGTCGTACGGACAGCTGCGACTCGCGCTCATCGCGCGCGCGCTGGTCCGCGGTCCGCAGGCGCTGCTCCTCGACGAGCCGCTGACCGGGCTCGATGCGGGCCACCGCGTCCGCGTGCGGCGGCTGCTCACTGATCTTGCCGCGGACGGCGTGCAGCTGATCATGGCCGCGCACCACCCGGGCGACCTCGTGCCGGAGATTGGCCACGTGCTGACGCTCGCCGCCGGCCGGGCCAGCAGCCGCCGGCGCGCTGCGGCGCCGAAATCTCGCCGCTGAGGCTGCACCCGGTGCCGCACCTGCCGGCGTTGCGCCACCGACCGCACTGCTGGCATCGTTCGGCACGGTGGCATTTGGGCGGCAATCCGGAGATCCGATGGAGCGCATCGCGTGCGGCGCGGGAGTGAATGGCCGGGAAAGTCACCATCCGCGGTCCGTCGAGCCCTGTACTGTGCTCGCCCGCAGGCGCTCGGCACGCGTATCGCCAGGCGGGATGCCGCCGCTCCGGCACTTCATGCCTGGCGCCGGGACTCGCGGCACAGCGCTGGTCGGGTTCTGCGCCGACGCCAGGGCGGACTCTGCGCAGCTGATTGTCGCCTCGCTCGCCAGCCGGATCGCGCCCATGGTGCGGTGCGCGACCGGTTGCCGGGAGTGCGCGTATCTCGACTAGCTGCCCCGACGGACCGGTGCCCGTGTCAGTCGAGGGTCACCTCGGTCGTGAACACGATCCGTGCCGTGCCGCTCATGCGGATCAGGATTGGCGTCGAGCCCTCAGCCTGGACCTCGACGTTGACCTCGCCCGGTCGCGACATCGCCCGACCCTGATAGCCCCGCAACCGCGCGCGGCCGTCCTTGAGCGGCAGCAGCCCGTTGGCGACCAGGTACGCGCACAGCATGCCGTGCGCGTTGCCGCTGACCGGGTCTTCCGGAATTCCAAGCACCGGCGAGAACAGCCGCGACTCGGAGGTGCCGGGCCCGTGCGCGTCACGGACGAACACGAAGAAGCCGTCTGCGCCGATGTGCGGCGTGAGGCGCTGCAGCTCCTCGAAATCGGGCTGCAAGGTCGCCAGCAGCTCGGCCGAACGCAGCCCGATCATCAGGCGCGTGCTCGTGCGCTTGGTGACGACCAGCGGGCACTTCGGGTCGAGCGCGGCGGTGTCAATGCCGAGGATGTCCAGCAGCTTGATGCGGGTCGAGGAATCGATCGGCGGATTGAAATGCGGAGCCGGAAAGGCGACCGTGACGATCGGGACTGCGCTCGTGCCGGCGATCTCGACATCGTAGATCCCGGAACGCGACTTCTGCCTGAGCTTGCCCGGTTTGCCGGCTCCGGCTGCCAGCCGCGCCACGTGCGTCGCCACCGAGGCGTGGCCGACAAACGGTGCCTCGCGGTGCGGCGTGAAGAACCTGAGGCGCACGTCGTGATCCGGGGCGTCGGGTGGCAGTACGAAGGCGGAATCGGAATTGTTGAGCTCGCGGGCGAGCGCCTGCATCTCGGCCTCGCTCAGGACCTCGGCGCCGAGCACGACGCCGGCCGGGTTGCCGGCGAACAGCTGCTGCGTGAACGCGTCGACCTGGAACACCTTGATTGTGCGCTTGGGCATGGAGCTCGGAGCCTCGACGTGGCGAAGCGCGAAGTTTACCAGCCCCGGGTTGAGGGGGGTTGGGGTGGGCGCCGGGTCGAGCGGCGCTCGCGCTGGGACCGCAGGCCTGCGGCGGGATGCGCTTGGGGTGCTCGGTGAGCTATCCGGGAATCGTCGCCTCCGTCGTGGCGGCCTGGGCTGCCACCTCGGCGGTTGAGGTCGCGGCGGCGGCGCTCGGCGTCTTGTACGTCGTGCTCGTGATCGGCCAGCATCGCGCCGGCTGGGTCGCGGCGCTTCTGAGTACCGGCCTGTATCTGCACGTCTTCTACGCGGCCGGGCTGTACATGCAGGCCGCGTTGCAGGGGTATTACGTGCTGGTGGCGGTGTACGGCTGGTGGGTGTGGCGGCGCGTGGCCGGGCGGGCACCGCTCGCCGTCTCGCGCGCCTCGTGGCGCGTGCAGGGCGTGGGGCTCGCGGCGATCACGCTTGCGACGCTCGTGACCGCGACCTGGCTCGCGCGCGAGACCCGTTCGGCCGACCCGTATCTCGACTCGCTGACGACCTGGGCCAGCGTCTTCACGACCTGGCTCGTGGCGCGCAAGAAGATCGAAAACTGGCCGTGGTGGCTGGTCGTCGACGCGCTGATCGTCGTGCTGTGCTGGCAGCAGAAGCTGTATGCGTCCATGATTCTTTACCTGCTGTACCTGGGGCTCGTGATCGTCGGCTGGCGCACCTGGTATGCGGATCTGGCAGCGCCGGCGCCGGCGGCGACGGGGGAGACAAGCACGTGACGACAGGCCCCGATGCAACGCTCGGCGCAGTGCTCGGCGGCTTCGCCGCGGGCCGTGAGGCGCTCGCGATGGCACCGCGGATCGAGGCGCTCGCCGGCGGGCTCGACAACCTAAGCTGGCGTGTCACATCGGCGGTCGGCGACTGGGTGGTCCGCTGCGCCGGATCCCGTGATCAGCGGTATGCCATCAACCGCGTCGCCGAGCGCCAGGCGCAGGCGGCGGCGGCCGCGCTCGGGTTTGCGCCGGCGATCGTCCACGCGGAGCCCGAGCGCGGGATCCTCGTCAGCGAGCACCTCGCTGGTCGGGTGTGGACGCGCGACGAGGCGCGCGCCGAACCCGGCATCCGTGCGCTCGGCGCGCGCCTCGGCGCACTGCACGCAGCGCCTCCGCCGCGCGACGTACGCCGTATCAACGTGCACGACGTGCTCGCACACTACCTGGAGCTGCGCGGTGTGCCGCCGGGGCCGGTGTCGCGCGACGACATCGGTGCGCGGCTGCGCTGGTCGCTGGCGACCTATCGACACGCGCCGCCGGCGCTGTGCCACAACGACCTGCACCACCAGAACCTGATCGGCGAAGCGCCGCTCAGATTCGTCGACTGGGAGTACGCCGGCGTCGGCGATCCTGTGTTCGAACTGGCTGCGGTGATCGGATATCACGACTATGACGCCGATCAGCGGGAGCTGCTCCTCGCGGCGCACGGCGGCGGCTTCAAGGCGGCGCACGTGACGCGCATGTGCCTCGTGTTCGACTGCCTGCACGCGCTGTGGCTGGATGCCGCCGGCGGCTGGGATTCGCTGTCGCCGGAACGGCGTCAGGGGTTGATTGCGCGCCTGTCGGTCGATCCGACCATACGCACCCGGTAACGGAAGCGCATTCCGGGCGGCAGGCACGCAGCCGCCGCGCGGCCTGCGCCTCGCGCGGCGTGCGATCCGGGCGACGCTACGGGTTGCGCGACGGCCTTTTGCGCCGCAAGATCGCGGGCCTGTTGGCTGCCGCCCGCCGTGGCGATCGTGGGCGCCGGCGCGCGGCGAGCCGCCGCGAGTCGAACAATGCGCCGGAGCGTCGAATGGCTGAACTTCTGATCGTGGATCGCGACGGCAAGGAGCATCGTGTCGAGGGGCGCGTTGGCGTGTCGGTCATGGAGACGCTGCGCGAGCTCGACTATGGGGTCGCCGCAATCTGCGGCGGGATGTGCTCGTGCGCGACGTGCCACGTCTGGGTCGACGAGGCGTGGAATCCAAAGCTGCCGGCGCGGCAGGGCGACGAGCAGGAGCTGCTGCAGGAACTCCAAAGCTTCAAGCCGACGTCGCGATTATCGTGTCAGGTCCCATTCACCGAGGCCTTGTCGGGCCTCAAGGTGGCGATCGCACCTGACGAGTGAGCGAATCGATCGTGGCGCGACCCCCGCCCACGATCACCGCTGGCTCCCTGCCGCGCCCCATGGCGGCTCGCCGCACGCCCGATCGCTCTTCCTGAAGCAGCGCAGGGCGCGATGATAGGCGGCCGCTACCTGCTGTCGGTCTGGCGCCGCACGGCTTCCGCGGCCGCGGCAATCGCCGCCGGATCCCCGAGAAACCGGCGACCGCGCGCGTTCAAGTGAGCATCGAGGTCGTAGACGATCGGGACGCCGGTCGGGATGTTGAACTCGACGACGTCCGGCTCGCTCATGTCGTCGAGCATCTTGACGAGCGCCCGCAGACTGTTGCCGTGCGCCACGACGAGCACGTGGCGGCCGGCGCGCAGTTCCGGCGCGATGCGCGCGCTCCAGAACGGCTTGACGCGTGCGAGTGTGTCCTTCAGCGACTCGGTTGCCGGAAGTTCGGCAGGCGCGACGCCGGCATAGCGCGGATCAAAGCGCGGATGGTGCGGGTCGTCGGGGGATAGCGGGGGCGGCGCGATGTCGTAGCTCCGCCGCCAGATCTTCACCTGGCGGGCGCCGTGCTGCTCGGCCGTCTGCGCCTTGTCGAGCCCCTGCAGCGCCCCGTAGTGGCGTTCGTTGAGCCGCCAGCTGCGCTCCACCGGAATCCACATCTGGTCCAGCGTGTCGAGCACGATCCACAGCGTCCGGATCGCCCGCTTCAGCACCGAGGTGAACGCCTGGTCGAACTTGAAGCTCTCCGAGGCGAGGAGGCGGCCCGCCTCGGCCGCCTCGGCCTGTCCCTGCTCGGTCAGGTCGACGTCGGTCCAGCCGGTGAACAGGTTTTCGCGGTTCCACGTACTTTGCCCGTGGCGTACAAGCACCAGCGTCCCGGCGGAATCAGCCACGTCCCATCTCCAGTGCGCGCCGTCAGTACGGCTGCGAGAGGCTAGCGACCCGCGGCGTGCCGGTCCAGCCGGACCCGCGCACCAGCCCGGCGCGCGAGCCGCCGGGGCGTGCGGGTAGTCAATCCCCCGCGAGGTGCGTCAGCGCCTGCAGCGCGACCGACAGCGTCGGGAAGTCGACGCGCGGCGGGTTCGCCATGTCGAACAGGATGCGCTTCAAGTGCTCGACCGGTCCCGGCCGCGCCGCCAGCCAGGAATCGACGGCCTTGACGGGATCGCCCCGGTGCCTGCCGCGCACGATGGTGTCGGTCAGCGAGCTGTGCAGCGCGTACAGGTTCTCCCGCAGCGACCCGCGAGCGACCGACTGCCAGTGGCCATCGGCCGGCAGCGCATCAATCTGCAGCCGCAGCCCGTCGAGATCGAGCGCGTGCCCGAGGTGCAGGTACGCGCGGGCGACCGCGAGCAGCGGCGCGCGCCGGCGGGCCGCGAGCTCCACGATGTACAGGCCCGACTGCAGCACCTCGAGCGCGGCGATGCGGGTGGCGAGGGCCTGCGGCACGCCCGCCTTCAGGTAGCGGGTGCGCTCGGCCTCGATCCGCCCGGCAAGACGGCCGACCACCAGCGGCGGACCTTCGGCAACCAGTTCGGTGAGACCGGGACGCAGTTGGGCGACCGCGGGCTCGACCTCGAGGGCCCGCGCCCGGTGCGCGAGGATCCAGTAGGTTGCGCGGCGCAGCGACAGTGCCGTCGCGTAGTGCATGTCGTACTGCACCGCGGCCGGCACGCGGTTGTCGAGCGCCTCGATCTCGCGCCACAGCTCGCGCATCGCGGTGCTCTCGCGCGCGATCGCATAGGCGCGCGTGATGGCGCTCATGGAAGCACCCGTGCTCTCCGCGACCCGCAGCGCGAACACCGGGCCCATCCGGTTCGTGAGGCTGTTGGTCGTGGCCGTCGCGATGATCTCGCGACGCAGCGGGTGTAGTCGCAGCAGGTCCCGGTAGCGTGCGAGAATCGCCGACGGGAAGTAGCGCTCGAGCTCGTTCGACAGGTACGGATCCTCCGGCAGGTCCGACTCGATGATCTGGTGGTACAGCCAGATCTTCGAATACGACAGCAAAATCGCGAGTTCCGGTCGCGTGAGCCCCTTGCCCTGCGCCGCGCGTTCCTTGATTGTGGCGTCATCCGGCAAGTACTCGAGCGCGCGGTTGAGATCCCCGCTGCGCTCGAGCACCCCGATCGTATGGGCGTGTTCGTTGGTCCGCTCGCGCGCGCGGGCCTCGAGCGTGCTGAGCGCCTGGCTCTGCAGGTAGTTGTTGCGGAGCACCAGCGAGGCGATGTCGTCCGTCATCCTGGCGAGCAGCCTGTCGCGGGCCGGACGCCGCAGCCCGCGGCGCTCCTCGGCAAGCCGCAGCAGGATCTTGATGTTGACTTCGAGATCGGAGCAGTTGACGCCGCCTGAATTGTCGATGAAGTCAGTGTTGAGGCGCCCGCCCGCGAGTGCGTACTCGATGCGCCCGAGCTGCGACAAGCCGAGATTGCCGCCTTCACCGACGACCCTGCAGCCGAGCTCGCGGCCGTCGATCCGCACTCCGTCATTGGCGCGGTCGCCCACCGCCGCATGCGTCTCCCCGCTTGCCTTCACGTAGGTGCCGATGCCGCCGTTCCACAGCAGGTCGACCTTGAGTCGCAGGATTGCCTTGATGACCTCGTTGGGCGGCACGCCGTCGGCGGTGATGCCGAGCAGTGCACGCGCCTCGCGCGTCAGCCTGATCGACTTGTCGGCTCGCGACCAGATGCCACCACCGGCCGACAGCAATGTCCGGTCGTAATCCAACCAGCTGGAGCGCTGCAGGTCGAACAGCCGCTGCCGCTCGCGGAAGCTGCGCGCGGCGTTCGGCGTCGGGTCGATGAAGATGTGCTGGTGGTTGAACGCCGCCACCAGGCGCGCATGCCTCGAGCGCAGCAGGCCGTTGCCGAACACGTCCCCGGACATATCGCCGATGCCAGCGACGGTGAAGGTCTGGGACTGGGTATCGACGCCCAGCTCGCGGAAGTGGCGCTTGACACACTCCCAGGCGCCGCGCGAGGTGATGGCGATCTTCTTGTGGTCGTAGCCGGCCGAGCCGCCCGAGGCGAACGCGTCTCCCAGCCAGAAGTTGTAGTCGGCCGAGATCGCATTGGCGATATCGGAGAAGGTTGCCGTGCCTTTGTCGGCCGCGACGACGAGATACGGGTCATCCTTGTCGCGTCGCAGCGTCGCAGCCGGCGGCACGATCGCGCCGTCGACGATGTTGTCGGTCAGATCGAGCAGCCCGCGGACGAAGTCCTGGTAGCAGGACACGAGCTCGCGCTGGGCGGCCTCGCGGGCCGACGGCAGCCGGCGACAGACGAAGCCGCCTTTGGCTCCGACCGGCACGATCACCGTGTTCTTGACGTTCTGCGCCTTCATCAGGCCCAGAACCTCCGTGCGGAAGTCCTCGTAGCGATCCGACCACCGCAGACCGCCGCGGGCAACCCGGCCCTTGCGCAGGTGTACGCCCTCGACGCGCGGCGCGTACACCCAGATCTCGAACATCGGGCGCGGTTCGGGCAGGCCCGGGACCCGCGACGGGTCGATCTTGACCGACAGGTAGCTCTTCGGCTCGGCGCTGCCGGCACGAACCTGGAAGTAGTTGGTCCGCAGCGTCGCGTCGATCGCCGCGCGAAATGCGCGGAGGATCCGGTCGTCGTCAAGCCGCGTCACTGCTGCCACGTCGTTGTCGAGTTCGCGCCGCAGGCGCGCCGCGCGGGATTCGCGCTGCCTGGCGGACAGGGCGGGGTCGAACTGGACCACGAACAGTCGCGCGAGCCGTTCGGCGGTCCCGGCATTCGCTGCGAGCACGCTTTCCATGTACGGCTGGCTGAATGAAATGCCGGTCTGCAACAGCCAGCGGCAATAGGCCCGCAGCACCACGGTCTCGCGCCACGACAGGCAGGCGCCGAGCACCAAGCGGTTGAAGCCGTCGTTCTCCGCCTGGCCTTGCCAGAGCGCAGTGATTGCCGCCATCAGACGTTCGCCGTCGGCCGCGAGGTCGAGCCGCTGTCCGGCGACCAGCTCGAGCTCGAAGTCCTGAATCCACCGCGACGTGGCGTCGAGGCCGGTGAGTTCATAAGGCCGCTCGCTGATGAGCCGCAGCCCGAGGTTCTCGAGCGTCGGCAGCACGTCGGAGATCGCCTTGGGTTCCCCCGCCTGGTAGAGCTTGAGGTTGACGCGATTCGGCGCGGCGCCGTCCGGCCGGTAGAACGCCAGGCGCAGGAGTTGCGGGGCCCTGGCGAGTGCCTCGAGTGCCTCGATGTCGGCAACCGCCGCCGCAGGCGGGGTGTCCTCCTGGAAGGAGACCGGCAGCGCGCGGCCGTAGCGGGCGAGCAGCTTCAGGGCCTGCGCCTCGTCGTGGCGGGCGGTCAGCGCTGCCCGCAGTCCGTCCTGCCAGGTCAGGACTGCGGCGGCGATCTGCCGCTCGACGGCCGCCGGATCGGGCGCCTTGTGGCTGTCGGTGGTGCGAGCGATCAGGTACACACGCGCCAGCTCCGACTCGGTCAGTTGCACGGCGGATTCGATCGCGTTCGCACCATATGCGGCGCTGACGAGCGCCTCGACCCGCTGGCGCACCTCGGTGTTGTAGCGGTCGCGCGGCACGTACAGCAGGCAGGACCAGAACCGGTGGTAGCCGTCGCGGCGCACGAACAGGCGCACGTGCTGACGGTCGTAGAGGTTGACGATACCGCGGACGATCGGAATCAGCTGCTCGATCGAGGCCTGGAACAGCTCGTCGCGCGGATAGGTGTCGAGGACGTGTGCCACCGCCTTGGCGTCGTGGCTCTGCGGCGCGAGCCCGAAGTGCGCAATGATCTTCTGCACCTTGTGCCGCAGCACCGGGATTTCACGCGGGCTGCGACTGTAGGCCGTTGACGTCCATAGCCCGAGGAAGCGGTGCTCCCCGTCGACTTCACCGCGCGTGTTGAAGGTCTTGACCCCGACGTAGTCGAGATAGGTCGCGCGGTGCACGGTGGAGACGGTATTGGCTTTGGTGATTACTAGTAGTTCGCGGTCGCGCGCGTGCGCACGCACCTCACCGGCCAGCGTGACGGGGTGGGCCGGGTGGCCGGCTCGGTGTGGGCGCAGCAGCCCGAGGCCCGACTTCTCGTCGGGTATCAGTCGGTCGCTCGAGCGCCCGCGCACCAGCCGGTAGTAGCGCGTGCCAAGGAACGTGAAGTGATTGTCGGCCATCCAGTCGAGCAGCGCGCGGCCCTCGAGGATCTCGGCCGAACCGAGCGGCGGCGGTTGCGTTTCGAGAGCGGCGGCGAGCTCCTGGGCGTGCCGGCGCATTTCGGCCCAATCGGCCACGGCAACCCGGACGTCGTCGAGTGCGGCCTCGACCTGCGCCTGCAGCGCGGCCAGCCGGCCGGCATCGGGTTCACGGTCGATCTCGAAGCACTGCCACGACTCGAGCTGCCCGCCGGGGCTGCCCGGCGCGAGGATGCCCGTCAGCCGCCCGCGCCTGTCACGCGTGACCTCGATGACCGGGTGCACGATCAGGTGCACGGCCAGGCCCGCCTGGGTGGCCGCCATGTTCACCGAGTCGACCAGGAACGGCATGTCGTCGCAGACCACCGTGACGATTGTGTGCGCGGAGCCGAACCCGTCGCGCGCCGGGTCCGGGTTGAAGACGCGTACCAGCGACTGTCCCGGCTGGCGCCTGGCACCATCGGCCAGGTGCCTGAGTGCGGCGCCGGCGAGCGCGGCCGGGCCGCGCGCGCTCAAATCCTCGTTTGCCACGCCGCGGAAATAGCGTCTCAAGAATGTCTCGGCGAGCTCGCGATGGGCCGCCGGCGTGCTAGCACGAGCGGCGCGGACGATCGCCTCGATGAGTCGCAGTCGGCTCGCGGGAACCTTGCCTAGCATCGTCACTCCCTCGGGCTGCGCCTCAGCACGCGCTCCGGCGTCTCGGACGCGTCGGCCGTCGTCCGGGGCCCCCGCAGCATGCGGGCGGGACGCAGCATACGCGCGCGGCGCTGCAGTTCATCGAGCAGCGCATCGAGCTTGCGGCGGGTGCGCGACGGGAGCCCCCTTAGCACTGCGTCCTCGTAGGCCAGCGCCCACGGCACCACCTCGCGGTAGACCGCGACTCCCCTAGGCGTCAGCCGCAGATGCGTGCGGCGCCGGTCCGACTCCTCGATGCTGCGCTCGAGGCGGCGCGCGCGCACGAGCGCCGCGACCGCCCGGCTGACCGCCACCTTGTCCATTGCGGTGCGCGCTGCCACCTGCGCGGCCGACAGCCCGGGCGATCGCGCCAGCACCGCCAGGACCCGCCACTCCGGGATCGACAGCTCGAAGCGCTCCGCATACGCGCCGGCGATCGCGGTGCTCATCGTGTTCGCGAGAACGGAAAGCCGGTACGGCAGGAACCTCTCGAGCTCGAGGGTCTGCGGCGGATCGGCGGTCGGCGCAGGGGTCACGGCCTTCACGATTGGTTACAATTGTAACGAAAACCGCACGCGCCGGCCCGTTTCAGGGTCGGTGCGGCCGCGCGAGGTATTCGCGCGACTGCATCTCGGCCAGCCGGCTCGCGGTGCGGCGGAAGTCGGGGGCGAGTCGCTCGCCGTGATAGAGCTGCTCGGGCGCGGCCGCCGCCGACACTACGAGCTTGACCGCGCGCTCGTAGAATTCATCGACCAGCGCAATGAACCGCCGTGCCGCATCGTCGCGCGCCGCATCGAACTCCGGTATGTCGGAGACAACCACCGTATGGTATTGGCGTGCGATCTCGATGTAGTCGGCGACCGAGCGCGGCCCCTCGCACAGTTCGGCGAACGCGAACCAGACCGCACCACCGGCGCGGCGGCGCACCGCGATCGCCCGCTCCTCGATTTCGATCGAGTCGGCGACGACGCCGGCGCTGCCGGCGATCGCCTCGAAACGCTGCAACAGGCGCGCATCGGCATCCTCGGCCGCGCAGCTCAGGTACAGCGGCGCCCGCTCCAGCTGCCGCAGCCGGTAGTCGGTGCCGGCGTCCACCGCGATGAGCGTGGTGTTGCGCTCGAGCAGCGTGATCGCCGGCAGGAACCGGCTGCGCTGCAGACCGTCCCGGTACAGCTCCGACGGTGGCACGTTGGAGGTCAATACCAGCGTGACGCCCCGCTCGACGAGTCCGGCGATGAGCCCGCCGAGCAGCATCGCGTCGGCAATGTCGCTGACGTATAGCTCGTCGAAGCACAGCACGCGCACCTCGGTGGCAATGTCGGCCGCGATCCGCGCCAGCGGATCCTGGAGTCCTGAGTCGCGAAGCTGCCGCAGTCGCGCATGAACCTCGCGCATGAACCGATGGAAGTGCACGCGTCGCGCCGGAACCTCGAGCGAGGCGAAAAAGGTGTCAAGCAGCAGCGTCTTGCCGCGGCCGACGCTGCCCCACAGATAAGCGCCTGGAACCGGCCGGCGGCGCGGCACTCGCCCGAGCGCCGCCCGCACGCGCCACAGCCACCGCCGCTCGCGCCGCTCGGCCCGCCGCAGGCGGTCGCGCAGGTCCTCGAGTTTCGCGCTGGCGGCGACTTGCGCCGTATCCGCCGTATAGCCGCGGTGCGCGAACTCACGCCGGAAGGTTTCGGGCAGGTTCACGCAGCCGCGGTCCCGCACCGGCCCGGCGGAGCCGCCGCAGGCAGCGGGGTCAGCCGTTCGCCGCGTCTGGACCTCACGCGACCGGACCGCGGCACTACGCCGGCTGGGTAGCGACCAGGCTCGGCCGGCGCTTGACGGTGGTCCACCAATCGCTGATTGCGCTCGGCGATGCGAGCAGACCGAGGTCACCGAGCCGGAACTCGAGATAGCCGAGCGCGACCGCGATCGCGATCTGCCCCAGATCAAACGGGCTCGAGGGCGGTCGGATCTCGGCGACCAGCGCGGCGATGCTCCGGCGGATCGCCGCGGCCGCGCGCTCCTGCGATGCCGCGGAGCGCTCCGCTTCGGGGCGGCGGCGTTCGAGCACGATCGCCACCGCGGCGTCGAGGATGCCGTCCGCGAGCGCCTGCCGCCGCAACACCGCCCAGCGATCGGGCGCTGCGCGCGGGATCAGCGGGCTCGCGGCTGCCAGCGAGTCGAGGTACTCGCAGATCACGGGGCTGTCGTATAGCGGCGTTCCATCGTCGAGCAACAGCACGGGGACCTTGCCGAGCGGGTTCATTGTGACGATCCCCGCCGGATCGGGCCACGGGTTGGCAGCGACGAGTTCGATCCGCGCGGCGAGTCCTTTTTCGATCGCCACGACCCGGACCTTTCGCACGTACGGTGAGGTCGGTGAATGGAGGAGCTTCATCGGCGGAGTACTCCAGAAACCTGCGCCATGGCCGGCGCAGCGGCGCAAGAATCATGCCTGCCGGCACGCGCGGCCGTCCATGGCCGGCCCGCCCGCGCAGCCCGGGGGCTCAGTCGGCCGGCGGCGCCGGGACCGGCGTGTCGAGGTCGATCCCACACAGCTCGAAGCCGCGGCGGAAGTCGCGCACGTGCTTGCCCATCCAGATTCGTGCGGTGTCGGCATCGCCCGCCTCGATGGCCGCCAGCACGCGCGCCTGCGCGAGCGCGATGCGTGCGCGGGCCGGTGGGGCCCGGTCGATCAGGATCCTGAGCGCCGCCTCGAGCAGCAGCAGCAGCGGCTCGTGCATCAGCGGCAGCACCCGATTGGCACTCGCGGCCGCGACCGCCCGGAAGAACTCCCCGACGCCGTCGACCGCGGCCTGGGTCGCGGCGCTGCGGCTCGCGAAGACCGCAGCCGCGCGCTGAATCCGCTCGAGCGTCTTTGGCGTGCGCTCGCGGGCCGCGGCTTCCGCCGCCGGTGGCTCCAGCACCTCGAGCATCGCCCACACCTCCCGCACCGTCACGTCATTGAGCGCGAGCGCGTGACGGACCCGGCCGGCAACCTGGTCGGTCGCCGGTCGCGCGACCACCATGCGCTTCGTACCGCGCCGGCGCGCGACCAGGTCGGCGCTTTCGAGCTCGCGCAGTGCCTCGCGGACCGTCGAACGGTTGACCGCAAACTGTGCGGCGAGCTCGAGCTCCGATGGCAGCGCATCGCCGTCCTTCAGCGTCCGATCGAGGATGCGCGCTGCGATCGCGCTCGCGATCCGGCGGTAGCCGGGCTCGAACGGCAGCGGGCCGAACGTCGCGCTCATACCGACTCGACCAGCTCGCGGCCGATCAGCATGCGGCGGATCTCCTGGGTACCGGCGCCGATGTCATAGAGCTTGGCGTCGCGCAGCAGGCGCCCGGTCGCGTAGTCATTGGTGTAGCCGTTGGCGCCAAGCGCCTGGATTGCCTCGAGCGCCACGCGCACGGCTCGTTCGGCAGCGTTCAACAGGCACGCCGCCGCGGCGCGGCGGGTCTTGCGCCCGGCATCGCAGGCGCGTGCGACTGCGTGCACGTAGGCGCGGCTGGCGTTCAGGTCGGTATACATGTCGGCGATCTTGCCCTGCATCAGCTCGAAGCTGCCGATCGGCCGGCCGAACTGGCGGTGCTCGCGCACGTAGGGCAGCACGATGTCGAGCGCGGCCGCCATCAGCCCGAGCGGGCCACCGGCAATCACGACCCGCTCGAAGTCGAGGCCGTTCATCAGCACGGCGACGCCGCCGTTTTCCTGGCCGAGCATGTTGCCCTCCGGAACCCGGCAGTTATCGAAGATCAGCTCGCCGGTCGAGGAGCCGCGCATCCCGAGCTTGTCGAGCTTCGGCGCGACCGAGAATCCAGGTGTGCCGCGCTCGACGATGAACGTCGTGATGCCGCGCGGGCCGGCCTCCGGCGCGGTCTTCGCGTAGACGACCACGACATCGGCGTCGGGCCCGTTGGTGATCCACATCTTGCGGCCGTCGAGCACGAAATCAGAGCCCACTCGCTCCGCCCGCAGCCGCATGCCGACCGCGTCGGATCCCGCCTCGGGTTCGGAGATGGCGAGCGCGCCGACGTGCTGCCCGGAGACGAGTCCGGGCAGATAGCGCGCGAGCTGCCCTTCGCTGCCATTGAGGCGCAGCTGGTTGAGGCACAGATTCGAGTGCGCCGCATAGCTCAAGCCCACGGCACCCGAGGCGCGCGAGATTTCTTCCATCGCGATGACATGCGCGAGGTAGCCGAGTCCCGACCCGCCGTGCCGCTCGGCGACGGTGATGCCGAGCAGCCCCTGCGCGCCGAGCTCCGGCCACAGGTCGCGAGGAAAGGTATCGGAGCGGTCGATCTCGGCGGCGCGCGGGGCGATCCGCTCGCCGGCAAAGCGTTGCACGGCGTGGCGTAGCGCGGCGAGTTCCTCGTCGAGGCCGGCGTCGAGGTCGTCGTCGTGGCAGGCACCCGAAAGGCTCATGTTGGCTTCCCGGTTGGACTGGGATAGTATGATTGTCGGACAATTTTGGTGCCGAGGGCAAGATGATTCGCCTCACGAGCCAAATAGATCCAAAAAGCGCCGAATTTGCCGCGAACATAACGGCAATGACCGAGATCGTCTCGGACCTGCATAGCAAGGTGGCAGCTGCCGCCGCCGGCGGATCGGCCCGTGCGGTCGACAAGCACCGCTCCCGCGGGCGCCTGCTCGCCCGGGAGCGGGTCGACCTGCTGCTCGACCCGGGCGCGCCGTTCCTGGAACTGTCGGCGCTCGCAGCGTACGGACTGTACGGCGGGGACGTCCCCTGCGCAGGGATCGTGACCGGGATCGGGCGCGTGTCCGGGCGCGAATGCGTGATCGTCGCAAACGACCCGACCGTCAAGGGCGGGACGTATTACCCGCTGACGGTGAAGAAGCACCTGCGCGCGCAGGAGATTGCGCGCGAGAATCGCCTGCCGTGCATCTACCTCGTCGAAAGCGGTGGGGCGTTCCTGCCGGCGCAGGACGAGGTGTTCCCGGACCGGGATCATTTCGGCCGGATTTTCTACAACCAGGCGACGCTGTCGGCGGCCGGCATCGCGCAGATCGCTGTTGTGCACGGCTCCTGCACCGCCGGCGGTGCGTATGTGCCGGCGATGGCGGACGAGAACGTCATCGTTCGCAACCAGGGCCAGGTGTTCCTGGGCGGCCCGCCACTCGTCAAGGCCGCGACCGGCGAGGAGATCGACGCCGAGAGTCTCGGCGGGGCGGACGTGCACTGCCGCGAGTCCGGCGTTTGCGATCACTACGCCGCAAGCGATGCCCACGCGCTCGCGATCGCAAGGCGCATCGTCGCGCGCCTGAAGCCGGCACCGGACCGCTCGCCGCCGCAATCACCCCGCGAGCCACACTACGATCCGGCCGAGCTGTACGGGATCGTGCCGCCGAATCTTCGCAAGCCCTACGATGCGCGGGAGATCATCGCGCGCATCGTCGATGCCTCGGAGTTCGACGAGTTCAAGCAGCTGTACGGCAGCACGCTGGTCACCGGCTTCGCGCACCTCGCTGGCTACCCCGTCGGCATCGTCGCCAACAATGGCATCCTGTTCTCGGAGAGCGCGCTCAAGGGCACGCACTTCATCGAGCTCTGTGCACGGGAGCACGTCCCGCTGCTGTTCCTGCAGAACATCACCGGTTTCATGGTCGGCCGGCGCGCGGAGGCGGGCGGCATCGCGCGCGACGGCGCCAAGATGGTGACCGCCGTGGCCTCGGCCCAGGTGCCGAAGCTGACGCTCGTCGTCGGCGGCAGCTATGGCGCCGGCAACTACGCGATGTGCGGGCGGGCCTATGGGCCGCGGCTGCTGCTGCAGTGGCCGAATGCGCGAACATCCGTGATGGGCGGGGAGCAGGCGGCGATGGTACTCGCGACCATCCGCCGCGATCAGCTGCGCGCCGACGGCAAGCCATGGACGGCCGAGGAGGAAGCGGCGTTCACCGATCCGATCCGCCGCCAGTACGAGTTCCAGGGCCACCCGTATTACGCCAGCGCCCGCCTGTGGGACGACGGCGTGATCGATCCGGTCGACAGCCGCCGGGTCCTCGCACTCGCGCTCGCCATGGTCAAGAATGCCCCGACGCCGGACACCCGGTTCGGCATCTTCCGGATGTAGCGATGGACCCACTCGTCACTGAAGCGGAAGTCGGCCCGGGCATCGTGCGGCTGACGCTCAATCGCCCGGCGCAGCGCAACGCGCTCGACGCACCGCTGACCGAGGCGCTGTCGGCCGCAGTCGTCCGGCACGGAGCGCTCGACGCCACGCGGGTGCTGCTGATCGCAGCGGCGGGTACGGCGTTCTGTGCCGGCGCGGACCTGACGGCGATGCTCGCACTGGGTCGCGCGCCGTACGCGGACAACCGTGCCGATGCGGAACGCCTCGCCCGACTGCTCGGCGCGCTGCGCGCGTCCCCTAAACCGACGATCGCCTGCGTGCAGGGCCCGGCGTTCGGCGGCGGCCTCGGGCTTGTGGCCGCCTGCGACATCGCGATCGCCTCGACCGAGGCCCGGTTCCGCCTGCCGGAGGTGCAGCTGGGGCTGATGCCGGCCGTGATTTCCCCGTACGTCGTCGAGGCGATCGGCCTGCGCAATGCCCGCCGGTATGTCCTGAGTGGCGAGACGATCACGGCTGCGCGGGCGCGCGAGCTCGGGCTCATTCATGAGGTCATCACCGCCGATTCGCTCGCTGCGAGCGCGCTGTCGCTCGCCGCCGAAATTGCCCGGGGCGGGCCGCAGGCCCTGGCCGCGGCCAAAGCGCTGCTCACCGAGGTCGGCCACCTGGCGCCCGGCGCCGGCCTCGGCACGCGAACTGCCGAACTCTTGGCCACGCTTCGCGCCGGGGGCGAAGCCCAGGAAGGCATCGCCGCGGCGCTCGCACGGCGCTCGCCATCGTGGCGGCGCTGATGTTCCGACGCCTGTTGATTGCGAACCGCGGCGAGATCGCCTGCCGCGTCATCCGCACCGCCCGGGGCCTCGGGATCCACACGATCGCGGTCTACTCGGACGCCGATGCCGGGGCCCGTCACGTGCGACTCGCCGACGAGGCGTGGCGCCTGGGTCCTGCGCCGGCGCGCGACAGTTACCTGTCGGTCGACCGGATCCTCGAGGCGGCGCGGAAGTCGCGTGCCGACGCCATCCACCCGGGTTACGGGTTCCTCTCCGAGCGGGCCGAGTTTGCCGCCGGCTGCGACCGTGCCGGATTCGTGTTCGTCGGGCCTCCGGCCGCCGCCATGGCGGCGATGGGCTCGAAAAACGCCGCCAAGGAGGCGATGCGCAGCGCCGGCGTACCGGTGCTGCCCGGCTATCACGGCGAGGCGCAGACGCTCGACCGGCTCGAGGCGGAAGGGCTCAAGATTGGCTTTCCGCTGATCGTCAAGCCGAGCGGCGGCGGCGGCGGCAAGGGCATGCACATCGTCACCGGCGCCGCCGGCCTCAAGCAGGCGCTGGCGGGCGCGCGGCGCCTCGCCGAGAGCGCATTTGCAGACCCGGCGCTGCTGATCGAACGGTACCTGCCGGCGCCGCGGCATATTGAGGTCCAGGTGCTGTGCGACTCCCACGGGCATTCGCTGCACCTGCATACCCGTGACTGCTCGGTGCAGCGACGCCACCAGAAGCTAATCGAGGAAGCACCCGCGCCCGGGATCCCCGCCGAGGTACGCACGAAACTCCATGCCGCAGGACTGACGGTGGCGCGCGCCGTCGGTTACGTGAACGCGGGGACGGTCGAGTTCCTGTACTCGGACGGTGAGTTCTGGTTCATGGAGATGAACACGCGCCTGCAGGTTGAGCACTGCGTGACCGAGGAGATCCTGGGGCTCGATCTCGTCGAGTGGCAGCTCAGGATCGCCGCGGGCGAGGCGCTGGGTTTCTCACAGCAGACGCTCGTGCCGCACGGCCATGCGATCGAGGGGAGGGTGTGTGCCGAGGATCCGGCGAACGACTTCGCTCCGAGCGCCGGGACGCTGGTACACGCGCGCTGGCCGGAGTCCGTGGCCGGCGTGCGGGTCGATGCCGGTTTCGAGGCCGGCGATCGCGTGGCGAGCCAGTACGACTCGTTGCTCGGCAAGGTGGTCGGCCGCGGCGCCGACCGCGCGGAGGCGATCGCGGCGTTGGCCCGCGGCCTGCAGTCGCTGCGCATCGTCGGCGTCACGACCAATGCCGGTTGGCTCGCGGCGGCACTCGAGGTGCCGGAATTTGCGCGCGGCGAGGCGACGACGCGCTTCGTCGCCGAGCACAGCGAACGCCTGGCGGCGCCGGTCGCGCCGACCGCGGAGGACCTCGCCCTCGGTGCCCTCGCCGTCGTCACGATCCCGGACTCGGCGCCGCCGGCGCAACCCTCACCGTGGGACGCGCGCGATGCGTTTCGGCTGAACCTGCCGGCGTCGCAGTCCTGGGTGCTGCGCGCCGGAGCCAGCGACCACTCGGTCGCGATCGTGCGCGAAGCGACCGGGTGGCGGGTTCGTGCGCTCGGCACGGAGGGGCATTACGAGATCGCGACCGCGGGCGAAGGGCTCGACGTCATCGCCGGCGGCGCGCGGCGCCATGTCGATGTCTTCAGGGCCGGCGACCGGCTGAGCCTGTGGCGCGGGGCACGGCGCGTCGATCTCGAGGTCGTCGACCCCCGTCATGTCGACGCGCGTCTGAGCGTGCACGAGGGCGAGCTCGTTGCCCGACTGCCCGGTACGGTCGTAGCCGTGCCGGCGACGGTCGGTGCGACGGTGGAGGCGGGCGCGACGTTGATGGTTCTCGAGGCGATGAAGATGGAGCACGCCGTGCTTGCCCCACGGGCCGGGGTCGTCACGCGGATTCATTTCGCCCCCGGCGATCGCGTCCCGGAGGGCGCGGTGCTGGTCGATCTGAGCGAGCCGATCGGTGTCGCCAGCGCCGTTCGGCCGGGGGACTAACGGAGTCGCTCGCGTTGCGGGGGCCGCAGCGCGGTTCGCCGGCCAGATCATCAGGTCGCACTCCGGCTGGTCGCGGTCGGTGTCCGAATTGCCGGCTGTCGTGATGGAGCTGGCGGGATTCTCCTCGCGCCGTCACTGGATCGAGGCACCGCTCAGCGCTGGCAACGCCAGAATGGCGGGCTTGAGCGTCCTGAGGTCGCCGAGCACGACCAGGGTCATCTCGCCCGGGTCGAGGTACTCGGCGGCCGCGGCGCGCACGTCCTGCGGCGTCACCGCGTAAAGGTGCGCGACGTAGTTGGTCAGCCAGTCGGCGGGCAAGCCCTGCAGCTCGCAGAACGCGAGCTGCGCGATCAGTCCCCCCCGGCTCGAGGCGCCGATCACGAAGGTGCCGGCCCGGTAGTTCTGGATCGCCTTCAGCTCCTCGGCCGACGGCGGCGTGGACCTCAGGCGCTCGAGCTCCTTGAAAATCTCGGCGAGGGCCGGCGCGGTGTCCGGCGCATTGACGTCGGTCGCGAGCGTCCAGACCGCTGCGCTGCCGGCGTACGGGGTGATCCGGCTCGCGGCCCCGTAGGTCCAGCCCTTGTCCTCGCGCAGGTCCTGGTCGAGCCGCGACAGCAGCGAGCCGCCAAACAGTGCGTTCGCGACCGACAGGCGCATGAATCCGGGTGTCGCCGGCCCGGCAACCGGCAGGCCCAGCATGACCGTCGACTGGGCCGCCCCCGGCCGGTCGATCAGCTTGACCGTGCGGGTGCGCGAGCCGACGGGGGGATGCGCGGCCGGGGGGCTACCGGGCGCCCAGTCGCCGAAGCGGTCGTTGAGCGCGCGCTCGACACTCACGGCGTCGAACTGCCCCGCGACGTACAGGTGGGCGCGCGCGGCGCCGAACTCGTGGGCCACGAATTGGCGGATGTCCTCGATGGCGATCGAGGCGATCGTGGTCTCGGTCGGCAGCGTCCGCCCGTACGGATGATCCCCCCAGATGAGGTGCGCGTAGGCCTCTCCGGCGACCTCCTGCGGTTGCGAGCGCGCGATGGCGCTGGTGCGCGCAAGATTGGCCTTCAGACGCGGCAGCTCGGATGCAGGCAGGCGCGGCCGGCGGACGACGTCGGCGAGCACCCCGACCGCATCGGCCGCCCGCTCGGCCAGCACGTCGAGCATCACCGTCGTCTGATCCGGACCGGCGTCGATGCCGAGCGCGCCACCCATCTCGGCGGCGAGGCGCGCGAGACCGCCCGCGTCGCGATCGCCGGCGCCTTCCTTGAGCATGTCGGCGACAAGATCGGCAAGGCCGGTCTTCGGCCCATCGGCGATGTTGCCGGTCCTGAGCACGAGCGCCAGCGTCGTCTTTGGGACCGTGCCGAACGGCACCAGCGTTACGCCAAGACCGTTCGGCAGCCGCAGGTCCTGCTTCGTCGGAAGAGCAAATGCGCGCGGCATCCCCGGGGACGGCGGCGTCTCGCGGGCAGTCGCGGAGCCCGCGGCCGCTGCCGCGAGTGCCGCGCCAAGCAGTATCGCTGACATCCGGCGCATCATGGCTTTGGCGCCGCAGCCATGCGAGCACCGCGCAGGCTCAGGCAGGTGCGGTTCGTCGGGACGAGGTACTGCTGCGCCGTGCGGCGCAGCAGCTCGGGCGTCACTTTGCGGAACTCGGCTTCGAGGCGATTGATCCTCGCGGGATCGTCGTCGTAGAGAGCGAACGAGGCGAGCAGCTCGACGAGCCCGAAGCGCGTGGGGCTGCCGGCCACGTCGTACAGCGCCGAGCGGATCTTGGTGAGCGCCCGCTCAAGCTCGGCGGGAGACACGAGCTCGGTCTGCAGGTGCGAAATCACCTCGTCCACGTCGCGCAGGATCTGCGCGTCGGCGACGCCCGGGTCGTGTATCAGGAAAGCCGACCACAGCGCCGGTCCGTCATAGTCGAACATGTTGCCGCTGAGGTTGATCCCGCCCTCGACCGAATCGGAGTAGCCGCGCTCAGTCACCAGTCGCTGCCACAGGCGGCTGTCGTCCCCCTGCAGCAGGATCTCATCGAGCAGGCCGAACGCGTACCACGCCGGGGTATTGCGCTCCGGCACGTGGTAGCCGATGGCGAGCGCCGGGCGCGGCGCGAGCGGATCGGTGAGCACGACGCTGCGTTGCTTCAGTTGCGGCGGCTCGCTGACGTCGGGACGCGGCGGCTCGGGCCTCGCGGGAAGCGGCGCGAAGTAGCGTGCAATGGAGGCGCGCGTTGCGGCGCTGTCGAAATCGCCGGCCACGACCAGCGCGGCATTGGCAGGCACGTAGTACGTGTCGTAGAACGCGCGCACATCCGCGAGCGTCGCCGCATCGATGTCCTTGAAGTCGCCGTAGAAGTTGTGGGCGTTGTACCAGTTCACGTTGGCGTGCTCGGGAAGATCGAGCCACGGGAACGAACCGTAGGGCTGGTTGATGACGTTGACCCGGACCTCGTTCTTGACGACGTCCTTCTGGTTCTGCAGGCTCTCGGGCGTCAGCGCGAGGCCGCGCATCCGCTCGGCCTCGACCCACAGGACCGGTTCGACGACGTGGCTCGGTACCACCTGGAAATAGTTGGTGTAGTCAAAGTGCGTCGAGCCGTTCGCGACGCCGCCGTTGCCGCTGACGATCTTGTCGGCCTCGCCCTTGGCGAGATTGGTCGTCTCCTGGAACATCAGGTGCTCGAACAGGTGCGCGAAGCCGGTCCGGTCGCGCGGCTCGATCCGCCAGCCAATGTGGTAGTACATCGCGATCGTGACCGTTGGCACCGACGGGTCGCGGGACAGCACGACGCGCAGCCCGTTTGGCAGGCGGTAGTACTCGACCGGCACGTTGATCTGCGCCGGTGTCGCGGCACGCACCGCCGCTGGCGGTGCGCTCGGGACCGGCGCGGCCGCGCAGCCGGCGACAACGGCGGCCAGGGTACCGGCAATCGATCGGAACATGCGCATCGTGGCAGGAGTCCGCAGTCGTGAGGTGGCGATTATGGCGCGGCGGCGGCCGGAAGGACGCCGTCGCCTAGCGCGGCTGCATCCGGATCGCCCCGTCGAGGCGGATCGTCTCGCCATTCAGCATCGGGTTGGCGGCGATCGCGAGCACGAGGTCGGCATACTCGGCTGGCCGGCCGAGTCGCGCTGGAAACGGGACCTGGGCGCCCAGCGACTTCTGCAGCTCCGGGCTCATGCCGGCGACCATCGGCGTCTCGAAGATGCCCGGCGCGATCGCCATCACGCGAATGCCGAAGCGGGCGAGTTCGCGCGCCATCGGCAGCACGAGGCCGATGACGCCCGCCTTGGTGGCCGAGTAGGCGATCTGGCCGATCTGGCCCTCGTAGGCCGCGACCGAGGCCGTGTGGACGATCAGTCCGCGCTCGCCGTCCGCCGTCGGGGTATTGGTTTGCATCAGGGCAGCGGCTGCCTTGTCGGCATGGAAGGTTCCGATCAGATTGATGGCGACCACCTTGGCGAAGAACGACCCCGCCATCGGCCCTTCCTTGCCGAGCAGCTTGCCGGCACCGACGACCCCGGCGCAGTTGACGAGCAGATTGAGGCCGCCGAGCGCGGCCTGCGCCGCGCCGATGGCGGCGCCGACCCCGGCTTCATCCGTCACATCGCAGTGAATGAACGTGGCTGCGGGCCCGAGCTCGCGGGCCGCCGCGGCACCGGCCTCGGCCTGGACGTCGAGCAGTGCCGCGCGGCCGCCGTCGGCGATGACCCGGCGTGCGACCGCAAGGCCGAGGCCGGACGCACCGCCGGTGACGATGGTTTTCAGTTCATTGGGACGCATGGCCCGATTGTCGCGCGAGCGGCGCGCTGCTGACTAGCGGGACTAGAGCCGCAAGCCGCCGTCGACGGCGAGCGTCCGGCCGGTAAAGAAGTCGTTCTCGACGATGAAGACCGCGGTCTGGGCGATCTCGGCGGGCTTGCCGAGGCGTTTCAGGGGTACCGGCGCCGTGACCCGCGCAAGCGTTTCAGGCGGCATGCCCGCCGTGATGTCGGTCGCGCAGAAGCCCGGGGCGATTGCACCGATGCGAATGCCGTAGCGGGCGAGTTCCTTGGCCCAGACGGTGGCCATCGACGCGACGCCCGCTTTGGCCGCCGAGTAGTTCGTCTGGCCGAGGTTGCCGTCCTTGGAGATCGACGAGATGTTGATGATCACGCCGCCGCTTCCGGCCCGGACCATGCGCTCGGCAGCCTCACGGCCGCACAGGAATACACCCGTTAGATTGACGTTGATGACGGCGTTCCACTGCTCGAGACTCATCTTGCCGACGACCTGCCCGTCCTTGACCTTGATCAGCAGCGCATCCCTGATGATGCCGGCATTATTGATCAGCACATCGAGGCTGCCGAAGTCGCGGACGATCGCGTCCATCGTCGTGGCGACCGCAACCTCGTCGCTGACGTTGCAGCTGTAGACCCTTGCGGTCACGCCGTGCTCGGCGCACAGGCGACGCGTCTCCTCGAGGTCGGTCATGTTGAGGTCGATCAGCGCCGGATGACCGCCGCGGCTCGCGAACTCGAGGGCCATCGCCCGTCCG
>DATNHZ010000212.1:0-2996 GCA_035604655.1 Steroidobacteraceae bacterium
TATCGTCTTCTGCGAGCAACGCTCCGAACGGTTTCTTCATCTTGCGCACCGTCGCTTCCCAGTAGCCGCGCGATGATGTCGGTGGCTGGTACTGCGCGTACTCCGCGGAGTGGCACAGCAGGCAGTTCTTCTGAGCGAGGGCGTAGCCAGGTAGATCGCTGGGCACGTAGGCCGCAGTCTCCGCCGGCAACTGGATGTCAAGGCCGCCGGCGGCCGGCGCGAGCGCGAGGCCGACCGTGACCCTAAGCACGGCGCGCCATGAGGACCCTATCCGGGTGGTCACGTGCGGTTCTCTTCAGACAGCCGTCACGCGCGTCGTCTCGACGACATTGCGCATGTAGCCAGCCGCGTTCCAAAGCCCCTCCGGCGGCTGGCTCTGGCCAATGCGATTGACAGCGCGGACCTTGAGCTCATAGGTGCCCGTCCTCGGCGGTCTGAAGACCGCCTTCCATTCGCGAAATGAATACCGGCCGAGCGAGGGACTCAGTTGCGTCTCCCGCCAGGTCCGCCCGCCGTCCGTCGAAAGTGCGACCTCGCTGATGCCATAGCCGCCATCGAAGGCGATGCCACGGACGACCGTTTGCCTGCCCGCCGGCAACTTGGCTCCGTCGGCAAGGCTCGTGATGAACGAGCGCACGTCGAAGCGGCTGATCGGCGTCGTTCTCGCCGGCGTGGTGCCAGGTTCGACGCAGGCGCACGCATTGTCGGGAACTCGGTACGCCGTCTTGACCCAAAACCCGTCGAACGCGGACTCCAGCACCTGCACATCCGACAGATGCTTGACCCAGTACGTGCCGTACCAGCCCGGCACGACCAGGCGCAATGGGTAGCCGTTGAGCATCGGCAGGTCAACGCCGTTCATCGCCCAGGCCACGAGAACCTCGCCGTCAAGTGCATGGTCGATGTCGAGTGCCTTCGCGAAGTCCGGCCCGTCGCCCAGGGGCGGCCTGTCGAGCCCCTTGAAGCTGACCTGGACGGCTCCGGCCTGTACGCCGGCCTTCTCGAGGACGCGCTTCAGCGGCACACCGGTCCAGCGGGCATTGCCCATCGCGCCGTTGCCAAGCTGGCCGCCATTCGCCCGGGGAGCGAAGAATCCCCGGCTGTTGCCGGAACACTGGTTGACCGCGACCAGCTCGACCGGATCACCCAGCCGCTTGAGCTCGTCGAGCGACAGCTCGAGCGGTGTCGCGACCTTACCGCCGATGCGCAGCCGGTACGCCGCTGGATCGACGGATACTGGAATCGCGCTCCAGTGATAGCGCACGAAGAATGCGTCGTTTGGCGTAATCAGGCTTTCATTGAACACCGCGAACGGGGTCTCGAGCTGCGGTGGCCGGCTGGTCAGCACGATCAGCGGGCGTTTTTGCGGATAGGCGACGAGCCGGCGTTCGCCATTGTCAAACGGTAGCTGTATGCGGTCGTCGCTTGCGAGCGCATCGAATGTCAGCCCGCCGAGCGCGGTGCCGGTGCCGATCGCGCCGAGGTACCGCAGCAACATCCGGCGCGAGGGCAGCTCGGGGTCCTTGATGGCGCGGTCGCTCTTCATGCGCGTCCTCCAGAGCCTGCGCGACTGTAGCAGCCGTGCCGTCGCGGCCGCCAGCCCCATCTGAGCGGCTCGGGTCCGAGGGTTCGCCGATGCTCGGCCGGCGGCCTCCGACCCGCGCCTCGCGCGTGGCGGCGACGGTAGAATCAGAGGCGCTGAAGCCGATCCATGTCGGTGCACGAACCGCCCGGTCAAGCCGGAATGACCGGACGATCGCGGCGTGTCGCGTGCCGGCACGTCGGTCTCCGTCACATGGCGCGCCGCAGGCTCGAGACAGCCGCTATCATTTCGCCCGGACCGGCGACCTGGCTTGTCGGTAGCACCGCCTCGCCGCGGGGCGAAGAACCGCTCGATCGCAGTGACTCGCCGCCGATGGCGAGGGAGGGTGAGGATGTGCGCGCAGTGAAGGAGCTGGCTCGCGGCTGGGTAGACAGCCACCGCGATGAGCTGTCCGACTGGCACCGGACGATCTGGGATCTCGCGGAACCTGCCTGGCGCGAATACCGCTCCGCCGCGTGGTTCGTGGATCGATTGCGTCGCGAAGGATTCGACGTGGAGGTGGGCAGCGGCGCAATGCCGACGGCATTCGCAGCAAGCTGGTCGAACGGAACGGGGCCCACACTGGCAGGGTATGCCGAATACGACGCAGTGCCTGGGAACTGCCAGGCGGCGGCAACGCAGAGAGGGCCGCGCCCCGGGCTGAGCGAATTCGCACCCGGCCACACCGATCCGCACTCGGCTCTCGGCATCGGGGCGCTGGCCGGCATCCTGGCCACGAAGCACGCCATGGAGGTCGCGAGGATTCCCGGCACGCTCAGGTTCTTCGGCGAGCCCGCTGAAAAGGTGCAGGGCTCGAAGCTCGTTCACGGCCTACGCGGCTATTACAACGGACTCGACGCGATTATCAGCTATCACCCCTTCTACATGCTGCCACTGTGCAATACGACCCGCTGGGATACGCATTGCGGCGCCTATTCGAGCCGCATCTACTCGTTCATCTGCGACCAGCCCGAGACCTGGGCAGCCGCTGCAAGCGACAGTCCGATCGCGGCGGCACATTCCGCGGCGCGCGCGCCGGGAGCGAATGTCGCGCTGTTCACGATGTACTCGCTCACCAAGTCGACGATGGAGTCGATGCTCGCCCATACTGGCGGCTGGTCGCTGAACGAGGCGATCCTGACCGCGGGCCAAGCCACCGCAGACAACCTTCCGGCGCAACTCGCGCAGATCAACTACGCCTGGCGCGCGCCGGAAATCCGCATGGCCGATGCGATTCTGGACGTGCTCGACCGCAACGCGGAGCACGCGGCGGCAGTCGCACACTGCCGCTTGATCAAGCGCTGGGTATCCCGCACCCGGCCTGGAGTCGCAAACAAGGCGCTCGCAGAACTCACATACCAGAACCTCGCGCAGGTAGGCGCGCCACGCTACGGATCCGAGGCCATCGCACTCG
>DATNHZ010000213.1:0-2079 GCA_035604655.1 Steroidobacteraceae bacterium
CAACATGGGGAGCCTGTCCTCCGACACGCTCCCCGACATCTACGCGCGGTTGCTCGGCGTCGAGACGCTGCCGGCCACTGCCGCATCAGCGTGGGAGCCGCCGCTTGGCATTGACGAACTGCCGCTTGACTTCCTGATACCCCGCGGCTGGATCCCGTACGAGTGCGAGGCAGAGGACCACTGGACCTTCGCAACCCGCGCACCGCTTGACCTCGAGGTCAACAACTGGCTGCGCGCGCGTGGGGCGAAGTTTGAATTGAAGCTCGCGAGCGAAGAGTGCTTCGGGGTCCTGAAGGGTCGCCTCGGCCGGGCGGCGGACGCCACCCCGGGCGCGGCGCTCAATTCCGTCGAGGAAGGACGACTCAGGGAGCTCGCCTCCGAGGCACCCACCGTCAACCTGCTGAACACGCTGATCACTCGCGCGCTACGCCAGGCTGCATCAGACATGCACGTCGAGCCGCAGGGCGGGCACGCGCGCGTCCGCTACCGGATCGACGGCGTGCTGCACGACGTCGACACGATCCCGGCGGCGATGGTGCTGCCGGTTGTCACCCGCCTCAAAATCCTCGCCGGCATGGACATCGGTGAACGGCGCCGGCCGCAGGACGGCAAGATCGAGCTGCGCGTCGCGGGCGAGGACATCGACATCCGCGTCTCGGCGCTGCCGGTAACGGATGGCGAGAGCGCCGTGCTGCGCTTCCTGCGCAAGTCCGCGCTTGTCTACGACATGAAGGTGCTGGGACTGTCCGCGGACATCGAGCGGCTGGTCCTCGAGGATCTCGCGGTCACCTCTGGCGTGATCCTGCTGACCGGCCCGACCGGTTCGGGCAAGACGACGACGCTTTATACGTTTCTAAGCCGGCTCAACAGCCCCGAGGTCAAGATCGTGACCCTCGAGGATCCGGTCGAGTACCAGCTGCGCGGCATCAACCAGGTACAGGTGCAGCCGGCGATCGGCTTCGATTTTGCGTCGGGACTGCGAAGCATCGTGCGTCAGGATCCGGACATCATCATGATCGGTGAGATCCGCGATCGCGAGACGGCGGCGATCGCCATGCAGTCGGCGCTGACCGGCCATCTCGTGTTCTCGACGGTCCATACCAACGACGCCCCGAGCGCCTACACCCGGCTGCTGGACCTCGGGGTTGAGGAATTCCTGCTGAATGCCGCGCTGCGCTCGATCATCGCCCAGCGGCTGGCCCGGCGCCTGTGCCAGACGTGCGCGGTGCCGCACCCTGAAAGCGCGCGCCTCTTATCGAGTCTCGGCCTCGGCGCGCTGGCCGCGCGGCTTGGACTCAGCTCGCCGCGCCTTCTCGATGCGCGCGGCTGCGATGCCTGCGCCTCGACCGGATACCGCGGCCGGGTCGCGGTCGCCGAGTATCTGCGCTGCGACGAACAGGTGCGCGCGATGCCCAAGGGCGGCGAGTTCCTGGGCAGTGTACGAAAGTACGCGGCGACGCAGGGCTGGCGGACGCTTCTCGAGGACGGATTCGCCAAGGCGCTCACCGGCATGACGACCGTCGAGGAAGTGCTGCGGGTGGCTGGCTGATGGCCCGATTTCGCTATGAGGGCTTCGACGAGTCGGGGGGGCGGGTGACTGGGACGGTTGAAGCGGAGGCGCTCGAACACGCCCGCAGCGACCTGAGTACGCGCGGCGTGCTCGTGAGCGAACTCGCTCCCCTCGATGCAGGGCGTGACTGGCGTGCCGTTTTCGGGCTTGGGTCCGAACGTGTCGGTCTCGGGGATCTCGAGTTTCTGACCGCCGAGCTGAGCCTGCTGCTCGAGAGCGGCGTGCGCATCGACCGCGGTCTCTCCATACTGGCACGTGCCGGAAAGAGCCTGGCAGCGACCCAGCTGCTCGCCGCGCTCGCCGGTGACCTTAAGCAGGGCAAACAGCTCTCCGAGGCCACCGCGGCGCATCCGGAAGTGTTCGATCCGCTGTATGTCAACCTGGTCGCGCTCGGCGAGGCCAGCGGCCGGCTACCCGAGGTGTTTCGCGGCCTCGCCGAAGACCTGCGCTTTCGCCGCGATATGCGCCAGAGGGTGTTGCAGGCCGCTGCCTATCCGCTTGTGGTGCTC
>DATNHZ010000214.1:0-2235 GCA_035604655.1 Steroidobacteraceae bacterium
GCACTCACGCCCTGGTCGCTGCTGGCGTTCACCTTCCTGCTCGGCTGCGGCAGCGCTTTGTATGGGCCGGCCTGGCAGGCCTCGGTCGGTGAGCAGGTGCCGCTGGCGCACCTGCCGGCCGCAGTCTCTTTGAACGCGATCAGCTTCAACATTGCGCGGACCGTCGGGCCGGCACTCGGCGGGGTGATCGTCGCCTCGTCCGGGCCGCCGGCGGCGTTCCTGCTGAACGCCCTGTCGTATGCGGGGCTGATCATCGTGCTCGCACGCTGGCGCCGCCCGCACGTACCCCCGGGCCTGCCACCGGAGAGCATCGGTGCGGCACTCGGTGCCGGGCTTCGCTATGTGCAGCTGTCACCCGCGATCCGCACGGTGCTGCTGCGCAGCTTCATGTTCGGGTTGTTCGCCAGCGCCGTCGTGGCCACCGGGCCACTGGTGGCACGGGACCTGCTGGGCGGCGGTCCGCTGACATTCGGTTTTCTGCTCGGCGCCTTCGGCGCGGGCGCCGTACTGAGTGCGCTCGGCAGCGCCTGGCTCCGGCACCGCCATTCGAGCGAGGCGATCGTCACGGCCGGCTCGCTCGCCTACGGTGTCGCGACCGTGATCGTCGCGCAGAGCCCCTGGATCGCGCTGTCGGCGAGCGCGATGCTATTCGCGGGTGCCGGCTGGGTGCTGTCGTTTTCCACTTTCAACATCGCGACGCAAACCTCGGCGCCGCGGTGGGTCGTCGGCCGCACACTGGCGCTCTACCAGACCTCGGCCTTCGGTGGCGTGGCCGTCGGCAGCTGGCTGTGGGGCGAGTACGCCGAGCTTGGCGGACTCTCGGCCAGCCTGACGACCGCGGGCCTGCTGCTGGCGAGTTCATTCTTGCTCGCGCGGCGCTGGCCGCTGCAACCGATGGAAACGATCGACCTCGGCCCGCTGCGGGCGGCGAGCGAAGCGCACAGTGCTGGCGCCATCGATCCGCAGGCGGGCCCGATCGTGATCTCGGTCGAGTACCGGATTGCGCCCGAGGATGTCACGGCGTTCATCCATGCCGCCCACGGGCTTGGACGAATCCGTCGCCGCGATGGTGCGCGGCGCTGGATTCTGCTGCAGGATCTCGATAACCGTTCGACGTGGCTCGAGCGATTCGAAACCGTTACCTGGCTCGACCATCTGCGCCACTCGCAGCGCGCGACAGTGGCGGATCAGGACGTGCGGGAACGCGTCCTCGCTCTGCATCAAGGTCCGGATCCGCCAAGGGTCAGGCACTTGCTGGCGCGCTCCCCGGGCGACGCGCACGGCGGACACGAGCATGCGCGCGGGCTCGGCCGGACCGGCCCCACCGACCCGCATCTGGCCGGAGGCGACGCCCCGTTCGTTGTTCACAACCGCCGTCGGGATCCGCCGGAGCGCTAACGGCCCGGGCGCGACGAGTCGCTCCCGAGGCACTAGACTACGCCGCTGATCGCCCGCACGCCGGGCCCCAGAACTCAGGACCACATCAGCCCATGGGCCGGATTTTCGAAGTTCGCAAGCACGCGATGTTCGCGCGCTGGAACCGGATGGCGAAGCAGTTCCACCGCATCGCCAAGGACATCAATATCGCCGTCAAGGCAGGCGGCCCCGATCCGAACTCGAATCCGGCGCTGCGCCGCTGCGTGCAGAACGCGCGCGCCGTCAACATGCCCAAGGACAAGGTCGAGGCCGCGATCAGGCGCGCGTCGGGCAAGGACGCGGCGAACTTCACGCAGGTGTTCTACGAGGGTTACGGGCCGCACGGCGTTGCAATCATCGTCGAGGCCGCGACCGACAATCCGACGCGGACCGTCGCCAGCATTCGGCACCTGTTCACCAAGAGCGGAGGAAACCTCGCGAACTCGGGCAGCGTCAGCTTCCAGTTTAGGGAAATGGGCGTGTTCCGCCTCAACCCCGAGGGCATCGATCCGGATGATCTGGAGCTCTACCTGATGGACCACGGCCTCGAGGAGATGGGCGAGAGCACCGGAGAGAACGGTGAGCCCCAGCTCGTCATCCGCTGCGCCTTCGGCAACTTCGGCCAGGTCCAGAAAGCGCTCGAAGACCGCGGTGTCACGCCGCTGTCGGCGGAGCGCGAGCTGGTGTGCACGGCGCCCACCGAGCTTTTGGAGGACAAGGCCAAGGACGTGCTCGAGCTGATCGACAAGCTCGAGCAGGACGACGATGTGCAGAAGGTCTTTCACACCCTTGCCTAGAGGTCACCGTTTCATGTCGACC
>DATNHZ010000215.1:0-3752 GCA_035604655.1 Steroidobacteraceae bacterium
GGGGAGAATCAAGAGGCGCGGGGCCGCGCCGTGGACGCTAGCGGTCGCCGAACAGCGTTACCGCCTGCTGCCAGACCATCGCGCACAGGTCGTCGATCTCATCGAGCAGCAGCAGCAAGACTTCCATTTCGGCCTCGCGGAGCACCGGGGAGGACTGACTGTAGGCCCGCCCTTGAGTACAGACCTTGCGGCGGGTCACAGGAAGTACATGCCGCAGTGAACCGTCGGCTTGCGCGCATCCCGCACGCTGCGTAGGCTAGCCCGCAACTTGGCAGCTGCCGCGCCGCGCTGCGGCGGGCGGGAACAGGTGATGGAGCAGCGCATAGTCGTCCTCAATCCGAAGGGCGGCTCGGGCAAGACAACGGTCGCGATCAACCTCGCGGCGCACTATGCCGCCGCGGGTCTCAGCACCGTGCTGATGGATTATGACCCCCAGGCCTCGAGTACCCGCTGGCTGCGCAAACGCGGACCGGACGTCGCCGCCATCCACGGGATCGCCGCCTACGACAAGAACCCGCGGGTGACTCGCAGCTTTCTGCTCAAGCTGCCGGCCGGCACCGAGCGGGTGGTCGTCGACACGCCGGCGGCGATCGCCGCCGAGCAGATGCCGGAGCTGGTGCGGGGTGCGAATGCGATCCTGGTGCCGGTGCTGCCCTCGGACATCGACATCCACGCGTGCTCCCGGTGCATCTCGGACCTGCTGCTGATCGCCAAGGTCCGCCGCAGCGAGGACCGGATCGGGGTGATCGCCAACCGCACGCGCCGCAATACGCTGATGTTCGGCAAGCTGCTCCGGTTTCTGGACACCCTCAGCATCCCGGTCGTCACGACCCTGCGCGACTCGCAGAACTACCTGCGCGCGGCCGAGCACGGCCATGGTCTGCACGAGATGAAGAACTACCTGGTGCGCGAGGACCTCGATACCTGGCAACCGCTGGTCGAATGGCTCGACGCGCGGATTCCGGTCAACGGAGCGCAGCCAATCGGCGGGCTCGAAGCCGCCGTCTGAATCAGGCCTGGGGGTCCTGGTCCGGATCCCAGTTGCTGCGAATCTTCTCCGCCCAGCTCTTGTAGTTCGCGTAGTTGCGGAGATTGCGCGTGATCGCCGAATGGCGCGCGACCAGGGGACCGCGCGGCACCGCCCGGCGCTCAAGCCGCCCGGCCGTCACCGGTGCAGCCGGCAGCATCGCCGCGGGCGGGACCTCGAGCGGCTTGCGGTTTGACAATGTACGCGGACTCTTGATATCGCTCATTCCACTCACCTGCAACGGTGATGCGGGCAGTCTCTGCCGCGTTGGATGCCCCTGACAGGAACTGCGTCACACCGACCCCGGACCCGGTTCAAGGAATTCGGAAGGCAGGGGGCGTTCAGGGCATGATGCGGTAGACGGGGCGGTAGGGGCCTGAGATCCGCATGCGCCGCTGGGCGATGAACGAGCCGAGAAGCGCCTCCAGGGGCTGCATGAGCCGGGGATCGCCACGGATCTCGAACGGCCCGTGGGCGGCAATCTGGCGCATTCCGTGCTCCTTGACGTTGCCTGCGACGATCGCCGAGAACACGCGCCGCAGATTCGCGGCCCGCAGGTGCGCCGGCTGATCGAGGTGCAGCTTAAGCGCCGCGACGCTCTGGTGCGAGACGTCGAAAGGCAGCTGAAAATCGGCCGGGATCCGCAGTGTCCAGTTGAAGTTGTAGGCGTCGCCCGCGAGCTGGCGGTGGCGCCGCACCGCCTGCATGCCCGCAACCATGGTCCGGGCAACTTCCGCGGGATCGTCGATGATGATCCGGTAGCGCTGTTGCGCACCCGGGCCCAGTGTCAGCCCGATGAACTCGTGCACCTGCTCGAACCACTGCGTCGAGCCGCTCGGGCCCGTGAGCACGAGCGGCAACGGCTGTTCGGCATTGTCGGGATCGAGCAGGATGCCGAGCAGATAGAGGATTTCCTCGGCCGTGCCGACGCCGCCGGGAAAGATGACGATGCCGTGGGCGAGGCGCGCGAAGGCCTCCAAGCGCTTCTCGATGTCCGGCATGATCACGAGGTTGTTGACGATCGGGTTCGGCGGCTCGGCAGCAACGATCCCGGGCTCGGTGACGCCGATGTAGCGGCCGTCGTGGATCCGCTGTTTCGAGTGCCCGATCGTCGCGCCCTTCATTGGCCCCTTCATTGCGCCCGGGCCGCAGCCGGTGCAGACGTTGAGCCCCCTGAGGCCGAGCTCGTAGCCGACGAGCTTGGTGTAGTCGTACTCCTCGCGGGGAATCGAATGGCCGCCCCAGCACACGACCAGGTCCGGGCGCCCGCGCGCGTCGAGGACGTGGGCGTTGCGCAGGATGCAGAACACCGCATTGGAGATGCTGGCGGGCTCCGTCAGGTCGAAGCGGCCGCTTTCGACGATTTCATTGGCGATGTAGACGATGTCCCGCAGCACGGCGAACAGGTGCTCCTTGACGCCGCGGATCATCTGGCCGTCGACGAACGCCACCGCCGGCGCGTTCTTCATCTCGAGCTTGACGCCCCACGATTGCTCGACGATCCGGATCTCGAAATCCTTGTATTTGTCGAACAGCTCCGTCGGATCGTCGCTGTGGCTGCCGGCGTTCAGGATCGCGAGCGCGCAACGGCGGAACAGCGGATAGAGGCCACCCTGGCTTCGGTCCAGAAGCTGGGACACCTCCGCCTGCGAGAGATTCTCGAGGCTGCCACGTGGAGTGACGCGGGCGTCGACGAAGTCGCTGGGGTCGATCTCCTCGGCGCCGGCGCTCACGGACGAATCTCGATCGGTGTGTTGTCCCTCGTCAGCAGCCACACCTCGAGCATGTCGTCATTGGTAAGCGCGATGCAGCCGTCGGTCCAGTCCGCGGTACGGTAGTAACCGGCGGACTTGCGCGGTACGTTCGGCAAGCCGTGGATCATGATCGAGCCGCCGGGGCGCCAGCGGTTGCGGCGCGCGTGTTTCATGTCGTCCTCGCTCGGGTAACTAAGGTGGATCGACAGGAAGAACTCGCTCGAGGAGTTGCGCGCATCGAGCAGGTACTTGCCTTCCGGCGTGCGGAAGTCGCCTTCGCGTTCCTTGTGCCCGGTCGGATTGAGGCCGAGCGCCACCCGGTAGCTCTTGAACGGCTGGCCGTCGCGCAGCAGGTACAGCCGGCGCTCGCTCTTGACGACCAGCACGGCATCGGCGGCGCGCAGCATCTCGGCCGCCGCCCTGGCCGCCGGCGGCAGCACGCTCGTCGCGACGAGCAGCAGGGCAACCGCCAGGGCGCGGGTGCCGCGGCGACGGGATCCATTCGACATATATCAATTATACGGAACGGCCCTCGCAACGCGCCGCGACACCGGTCACGGCCGCGGTTGCTCGTCTGCGGCGGAGCCATCCGCCACCGCCGCGTGCCGGGCCCGGCCAGCCGCAGCTGGCACGCGCCAGGAATTTCACCGGCGCTGCCCTGATGAAGGCCGCCCACACCGCAAATCGTGCGTAGCCCTCAGCGCTCCTCGAGCCGGACAGCGCTGCAGCGCTGGTTGCCGGGGGCGCTGTCCGCCACCAGCCGGTAGCGTCGGCCCGCCGCGACGTCGACCGGGATCACGAAGCGTGTCGTCGTGTGGGCCGACGCCATCAGACAGTCGATCAGCAGCTCGTGCGTGCCCGGCGCGACCGTCACCCGTGAGTAGCCGAAACCGACCTTGTGCTCATCGACCTTGCGGATCACGGCCGCGACCGGCAGTCCCGCATTGATGCTTGGAGCGCCCGCGATCAGC